>DASSZN010000057.1:0-20728 GCA_035702805.1 Thermomicrobiaceae bacterium
GGACCACGCCGAGGGCGCGGGTCTCCTCGGCGGCCGCCTCGCCCCCCGCCAGCGCCCGCGCCAGGCTCGCCGCGTCCGGGTAGCGCCGACCCGGATCCTTGGCCAGCGCCCGCAGCACCACCCCCTCCAGCCACAGCGGCACGCCCGGGTTGAGCGCCCGCGGCCGCGGCGGCGGCGTGTGCACCTGCTGGTAGAGCACCGCCACCGGCTGGTCCCCGGGGAAGGGCAGCGTCCCGGTCAGGAGTTCGAACAGGATCACCCCGACGGCGTAGAGGTCGGCGGGCGGGCCGAGGGGTGCCCCGGCCGCCTGCTCGGGGGCCATGTAGGCGGCGGTGCCCAGGGCCACCCCGGTCTCGGTCAGGCCGACGTCGGCGGCGCGGGCGATGCCGAAGTCGGTGAGCTTGGCGGTGCCGTCGGGGGCGAGCAGCACGTTCTGGGGCTTGACGTCGCGGTGGACGATGCCGGCGGCGTGGATGGCGGCCAGGCCCGGGAGGAGCTGCTGGGTGAGGGCCAGGGCGTCGGCGACGGGGAGGGGGGCGGCCTGCTGGATGCGCTGCTTGAGCGTCCCCCCCTCCACCAACTCCATGACCAGGTAGACCGCGTCGCCGTCGCGCCCGACGTCGTAGATGGCGACCACATTCGGGCTCGCGATCTGTCCGGCTGCCTGCGCCTCGCGCTCGAACCGTTCGACGACCCCCGCGTCGTCGGCGAACTGGTCACGCAGCACCTTGACCGCGACCGGGCGACCGAGCGCGCCGTCGATCCCGGCGTACGTGATCGCGAAGCTGCCGGCGCCGATCTGGGATTGCAGGCGATAGCGCCCGGCGAGCGTCGTGGGCAACGGTCTCGACAAGGACGTCCCTCCTCGCCGGGGTGCGACCCCCGGGAATCACGGCGGTGCGCCGTCTCGAGGTGGGCTCAGGCACGTGGCGTGCCGAGACTTCACTTGCCCCGTCTTCCGCGTCCAGAAGGCGATTTCGTGCCCCGTCGGCCAGTTCGCTCAGGGGTCACTCACAGCTCCTTGACCAGTTTGATCGTCTCCTCGACGTAGCCGAGTCGCCCGTAGAACCGCCTCGCGCGGTCGTTGAAGGCGAAGGTCTCCAGGGTGAGCAGCCGGTGCCCGCGGGCTCGCGACCAGTCCTCGGCCGCCGCCATCAGCGTCCGCCCTACGCCCTGCCCCTCGACGGACGACGACACGGCTAGCGTCGCGACGTAGCCCTCCACCTCGCCGGTCAACCCGTCAGCTGTCTCGATGACGTGGACGAAGCCGATCAGGCGTCCCGCGTCCTCGGCTACCAGCACGCACTCCAGGGGGCCGCTCGCCGCCGTGGCCGCGTCCGCGTAGCGGCGGTGGAAGGCGCTCATCGCCTGGGCGTCCCGCCAGGGCGGCATGCCCTGCTCGGCCAGGCGTTGGGCCAGTTCGAGGATGACGGCCCGGTCCTCCGGACCGGCCACCCGTCGTCGCACCGTCCCCTTTCGACGCTCCGCGGACTCCATCGATCTCCTCCTTCCGGCCACACGATGTGACCCGCCGCGGCCTCCGGCGTTTCCGTCGTCATGCCCGGCGATCCTACCAGCGCCTCGCGAAGCGGTCCTTTGCCGGGAGGGACACGCTCAGATGTTCTGGTACAATGTCCGGACAGTCGTCCAGAGGGTGGAGGTGACCGATGATCGAGCTGTCGCACGACGAGGCCCGCGAGCTGGCGGTAGCCGCCCAGGGGCTGGCGAGCCCGGACGGCGAGGCGGCGACGCGGGCGGATGTGCTGGCGATGGTTCGCGCGCTCGGCTGCGTCCAGATCGACACGATCCACGTCGTGGCGCGCAGCCAGTACCTGGTCCTCTGGAGCCGGCTCGGCCACCACGATCCGGCGTGGCTCGACGACCTCCTCCACCCGGATCGACAGGTCTTCGAGTACTGGGCCCACGCCGCGTCGCTCATCCCCAGCGAGCTCTACCCGTACTTCCGCCGCCGGATGCGTCGCTATGCCGGCGCGAACGAGACGGACGGCCCGGGCTGGAGCGGCTACGAATGGGCGGCCGAGAACCTCGCCCTGCTCGACGAGATCCGGCGCGCGATCCGTGAGCGCGGTCCGCTCGGCTCGATGCACTTCGAGTCGCCCGAGCGGGACGGTCCGGTCCCGGCCTGGTCCTGGTGGGGCGACAAGCCGGCCAATCGCGGGCTTGACTTCCTCTGGTCGGCCGGCGAGCTCGGCATCCTGCGCCGCGACCGCTTCCAGCGCATCTACGAGCTGTCCGAGCGGCTCTACCCGGAGTGGCACGGCGCGGAGCTGCCACACCCGGACGAGGAGCGGCGTGTGCTCGCCGGTCGCGCGCTGCGCGCCATGGGCGTCGCGCTGCCGCGCTGGCTGAACGACTACTACCGCACGAAGTGGGGCGTTCGCGGCTGGCCCGGCCCCACAACGGCCGAGATCCTGGACGACCTGGTCGCGCGTGGCGAGGCGCTCGCGGTCGACGTCGAGGGCCTCGGGCCCGGCTACGTGGCTGCCGAGCTCACCGGTCCCCTCGACGACGTCCGCCACGGCGCGCGCGCCGAGCGCGTCACCCTCCTCTCACCGTTCGACAACCTGATCTGGGACCGGCGGCGCACCCGCGAGCTGTTCGACTTCGACTACATGCTGGAGTGCTACACGCCGGCCGCCAAGCGGCAGTACGGCTACTTCACCATGCCGATCCTCTTCCGCGGCCGGCTCGTCGGGCGCGTCGAGCCCAAGGCGCACCGCCGGGAGCGCCGGCTGGAGATCCGCTCAGTACACCTCGAGCCGGGCGCGCCGCCCGTCGCAGAGCTCGCCGACGGGCTCCAAGCGGCGCTGCGGTCCTTCGCGACCTTCAACGGCGCCGACACGATCACCGTGGCGGGCGGGCCGACGGCGCTGGCCGAGGCATTGGCGAAGACCTAGCGCCCACGGACGTTTGTGGCTAGAATTGCGTAGATTTCGCGCGACGGATTCAGGCGGTTGGGGGAGTTGGTCGTGGCCGAGGACGCGCCGGACGCCGGCGCCGACGGTGAGGAGCGAGCCGGCACCCGCTGGCTCTCGATCGACGCCGCCTGTCGCCTGCTCGGGGTTGACCAGTCGACGCTGCGGCGCTGGAGCGATGCCGGCAAGATCCCGGTCTTTCGCACCCCGGGCGGCCACCGCCGCTACAGCGAGGACGACCTGCGCGCGTTCCAGCGGGGCGAGAGTCGGCCCCGCCGCCGGATGAGCCGCCGCGTCCTGACCGACCTGTCCTTCTCGGCCTACGCCACCGACTACATCCGGCAGGCGCGCGCTCGCCCGTGGTATCGCGCCTACGGCCCGGCTCAGCTCGAGGAGCTGCGCGTCCTCGGTCGGCGCCTCGTCGATCTCGCCGTGCGCTCGATCAGCGGCCGGGCGGACCGCGCGCAGATCCTGGAGGAGGCGCAGGCGATCGGTCGCCGCTACGGGACGCTCGGCGCCGCCGCCGGCCTGTCGGCCTCCGACGCCGTCGAGGCGTTCCTCTTCTTCCGTTTCCCGGTGATCCAGGCGGCGGCGCGCTTTATCGAGGAGACCGACGTGCCGGCCAAGCGCGCGGCCCACCTCTTCGCCGAGATCACCCAGTTCCTGGACCAGGTGCTCGTCGCCACCGTCGCGGCTCATGCCGAGGCGGCCTGACGACCTCCCGGCGTCAGCGCACCTTGCCGCGCGCCACGACCTCCCAGCGGTCGACCAGTCCCCTGTCGCGGACCACGAACAGCTCGTCCTGCAGGTTGACCGTGGGACACACGTGGTTCGGGATCACGTGGACCCGGTCGCCCACGCGCAGGTCTCGCGCGCTCGGCGGCAACTCGACGACGCCGTGCTCCTCGCTCACGCGCACGATGGTCGCGTCCGGGTGCTCGACGATGTAGCCGTAGCCCGAGCGGAACTGCGGCGGGTCCATCGCCAGCGTCTTCGAGCCCGCGTCGATCACCGCCCGGTCGGGCGCGGGCCGGCTGATCACGGTCGACAGGATGCGCAGCGAGCACCCCTCCGGCCCGATCCGGCCGAAGCGGAAGGCGGAGTTGTCGTTGAAGACGTAGGTGCCGGGCCGCATCTCGGTCACGCCCGGTACCGTCGGCGTGTACCACGCCGCGGGCGTCGAGCCGACGCTCACCGTCTCGACCGGTATGCCGGCGGCCCGGAGGAGGTCGGCGGTGCCGACCAGGTCCTCGCCGGCCTTACGCGCAATCGGCGCCAGTTCGTCGGCGTTGGCGGCCTTCGCCACGTGGCCCTCGTGCGTCATCACGCCCCGCAGCCGCAGGCCCGGCATCTTGGTGATCTCGCGCGCCAGCGCCAGCGCCGGCTCGCCTGGCAGGACGCCGGCCCGGTCCAGACCGGTGTTGACCTCGAGCATCACGTCGAGGGTCTTCCCCGCGTCGCGGCAGGCCACGGCCATCGTCGCGGCGCCATCCAGCCCGTCGACGGCCACCGCGACCCGGGCGCGCTCCATCAGCGCGAGCAGCCGGCGCAGCTTGTGCCCGCCGACGATCTGGTAGGCCAGCAGCACGTCGTCGAGCACGCCGGCGTCCGCCAGCGCCTCGGCCTCGCCCAGCTTGGCGCAGGTGAAGCCGGTCGCCCCGGCCGCGCGCTGCATGCGCGCGATCTCGACGGTCTTGTGCGTCTTGAGGTGCGGGCGCACCGCTACGCTGTACTCTCGCGCGAAGGCGGCCATCTCCTCCACGTTGTGCCGCAGCGTGGCCTCGTCGACCACCAGCGCGGGCGTATCTAGCTCCTCGTGGTATTCCACCGGGCTCCCCTCTCGCGGCTGCGTCGATCAGGTCGGCCAGCGCTTGCCGCTGGTGTCGATCCAGCGCCCCAGCTCCTGGCTGCGCCGGACCGAGTCGAGTACTTCCTGGACCTTCATGCCGTCCTCGAAGGTCGGCGCGTAGCCCTTGCCGGTGCGGATCGTGCGCACCCACTCGCCGGCCAGCAGTGCGAAGGGCCGCAGGCGTGGATCGGGTGACGCGAAAGCCGGCTCGGCCGGCGGCTCGTCCCCCGCCAGTTCCCCGACCACCTGCTCGTCGCGGCGCACGCCGAAGATCCGACCGTCGGCGCGTACCGCGATCATCGCCCCGGATCCGGTGACCACGATCTCATCCCCGAGGTCGACCGGCGACGACGTCGACAGGTGGATGGTGGCAATCCCGCCGCTCGCGAACTGGAGCAGAGCGGCGAAGGTGTCGCTGCCCATCGGCTTCGGCGTCGCGCCCGCCACGCCGTGGACCTCGCCGAACCACCAGCGCAGCACGTCCACGTAGTCTGACCCCAGCGCGCCCAGCACGCCGCCGGCTCGCTCTCCTTCGTCGAGCGCGCTCGAGGAGTGACGACGGCGATCGCTCCAGGAGGTGCGGTAGACCGTCAGGCTGAGCGAGTGAAAGTCGCCGAGGTACCCGCTGTCGACCAGCTTCTTCACCCGGAGCCGAGACGGGGTGAAGCGGTGCTCGTAGTCGACCGCCGTCCGCACCCCCGCGTCGCGCGCCAGCCGGAACATGTCGCGCGCCTCGGCGGCGTTGCGTGCCATCGGCTTCTCGCACAGGATGTGGAGCCCGCTCTCGGCGGCCGCGATCGCGATCGGGTGGTGCAGCTCCGGCGGCGCGGCGATCGACACCGCGTCCAGTTCGGCCTCGCGGAACATCTGCCGGTAGTCGTCAAAGTGGGTGGGAACTCCGTGGAGCAGGGCGGCCGAGCGCGCGTGGTCCAGGTGCGCGGCGCAGATCGCGGCGACCTCGACCCCGGGGATCTGGCGCAGCCCTGGCACGTGGACCGCGGCTCCAAACCCCGTCCCGATGACGCCGACCCGCAGCGGTGTCTCCTGCACGCTTGACGATCCCCCCTCTGACAGCGAACCCGGCGGGCAAGTATGGGGGCCGCGTGGGACGAGGCGCAAGTCGCCGGGCGACCCAGGACCTCCGGTCAACCCGGCAGGATGCGCACGCGCCGCCCCTCGACGCGCAGCCGGCCCTCGGCGAAGAGGCGGATCGCCTCGGGGTAGAGCCGGCGCTCCTCCGCGAAGACGCGTGCGCCCAGCGTCTCGGGCTCGTCGCCCTCCAGCACCGGGACGCAGCGCTGCAGGATGATCGGTCCGGCATCGTAGCGCTCGTCGACGAAGTGGACGGTACAGCCGCTCACCTTCATCCCGGATTCCAGCACCGCCCGGTGGACCCGCTCGCCCCAGTAGCCGTGCCCGCCGAAGAGGGGGAGCAGGGACGGGTGAATGTTCATGATCCGGTCGCGGTAGCGCTCCGGGATCGTCAGCTGTGACAGGAATCCGGCCAGCACTACCAGGTCTACCGCGTGGGGCGAGAGCGCGCGGTAGACCGCGTCGCTGAACTCCTCGACGCCGGCGAACCGTCGGCGCGGCAGCACGGTGAGCGGCAGGCCCGCCGCGCGGGCGACGTCGTTGCCGCGCACCGCGGCGCGGCTGCTCACGACCGCGACGACGCGGGCCGGCACCTGGCCGCCCGCGATCGCCGCGTTGAGGTTCTCCAGCGTGCGCCCGGTTCCCGAGAGCAGCACCGCGATCCGCAGCTCTGGCGAACCGCCCGCGAGGTCTCCCTCCACCGTCACGACCCCTCCCATCGGTCCCGGATCATACACCGGCGCCGTCGACGGGAGTCGCGTTGGTAAAATGCGGCCGGTTGGGTCGGCGGATTTCAGCGCATGCGGGAGCACCGCAGGGAGGAGCCGCGTTGAACAGCGCACAGCCCTCGACGGCGATCGCGGCCGGTCAGGCGGCGGACGGCGAGTCCGCGGTGGACGCGGTCGTGGTGCTCGACTTCGGCTCGCAGTACTCCCAGCTCATCGCACGGCGTGTGCGCGAGGCCAACGTCTACTGCGAGATGCTCCCCCACGACGTGACCTGGTCCGAGGTCGAGCGGCTCCACCCGCGCGGCGTCATCCTCTCGGGCGGGCCGGCCAGCGTCTACGAGCCGGGCGCCCCGCACATGCCGGACTGGGTGCTGTCCTCCGGGATGCCGGTGCTCGGGATCTGCTACGGCATGCAGCTCCTGGCCGAGGCCCTGGGCGGCAAGGTCGCCGCGGCGACCGAGCGCGAGTACGGTCCGGCCACCATCGACGTCGTCCGTCCGGACTCCCTCTTCGCCGATCTCCCGGCGCAACTCGACGTCTGGATGAGCCACGGCGACCGCATCGAGGCGCTCCCCGACGGGTTCACCCCGCTGGCGCGCAGCGCCAACTCGCCCTACGCGGCCATGGGGCGCGGCCCGCTGATTGGGCTGCAGTTCCACCCCGAGGTGGCGCACACGCCGCTCGGCGGGACGATGCTGCGCAACTTCCTGTTCGACGTCTGCGGCTGCACCGGCAACTGGACCGCCGAGTCCTTCGTGCAGTCCAGCATCCGCCGGATCCAGCAGCAGGTCGGCGACCGGCGCGTGCTGCTCGCCCTCTCCGGCGGGGTCGACTCGTCGGTGGCCGCCGCACTGATCCACCGCGCCATCGGCGACCAGCTCACCCCCGTCTTCGTCAACACCGGACTCCTGCGCGAGGGCGAGGCCGAGACGGTGCGGGAGGTGTTCGGCCGGCACTTCCGCATGAACCTGGTCTACGTCGATGCGACCGACCGGTTCCTCGGTCGCCTGCGGGACGTCACCGACCCCGAGGAGAAGCGCAAGATCATCGGCGACGAGTTCATCCGCGTCTTCGAGGGCGCCGCCGACGAGCACGGTCCGTTCGACTTCCTGGCCCAGGGCACCCTCTACCCCGACGTCATCGAGAGCGCCACGCCCAGCGCATCCAAGACCGCCGTCAAGATCAAGACGCACCACAACGTCGGCGGTCTGCCGGAGGACCTGCGCTTCGAGTTGGTCGAGCCGCTGCGCTTCCTCTTCAAAGACGAGGTGCGCACCGCCGGCCGCCTGCTCGGCCTGCCCGGCGAGATCGTCCAGCGCCAGCCCTTCCCCGGTCCGGGCCTCGCCGTCCGCATCCTGGGCAATGTGACCGAGGAGCGCCTGGCGACGCTGCGGCGCGCCGACGCCATCGTCCGGCAGGAGATCGAGGCGGCCGGGCTGGCCGACGACATCTGGCAGTTCTTCGCCGTGCTGCTGCCGGTCCGCTCGACCGGCGTGATGGGCGACCTGCGCACCTACGCCAACGTCTGCGCCATCCGCGCCGTGACCAGCGAGGACGCCATGACCGCCGACTGGGCGCGCCTGCCCTATGATCTGCTGTCGCGGATGAGCAACCGCATCGTGAACGAGGTGGCGGACATCAACCGCGTCGTCTACGACATCTCGAGCAAGCCCCCGGCGACGATCGAGTGGGAGTGACGGGAGCGGACCGGGTGCGAGTCCTCGTCGTCGGGAGCGGGGCGCGGGAGCACGCCCTCGCCTGGAAGCTGGTGCAGTCGCCGCGGCTGGAGGCGCTCTTCGTGGCGCCGGGCAATGCCGGCACCGCCGCGGTCGGCACGAACCTGCCGATCGCGGCGAACGAGGTCGAGGCCCTGGCCGACGCCGCCGAGCGGCATGCGATCGACCTGACGGTGATCGGTCCCGAGGAGCCGCTGGCGCGCGGCATCGTGGACCGCTTCCGGGAGCGCGGCCGGCGCGTCGTCGGTCCCACTGCCGACGCCGCCCGCATCGAGAGCAGCAAGGTCTGGGCGAAGGAGGTCATGGCGGCGGCCGGCGTCGCGACTGCCCGGAGCGGGCGCTACACCGACCTCGATGCCGCGCTCGACGCCGTCGCGGACGCTCCGCTCCCGATCGTGGTCAAAGCCAGCGGACTGGCTGCCGGCAAGGGGGTCGTCGTCGCCGAGACGCGCGGCGAGGCCGAGCAGGCGGTGCGTTCAATGCTGGACGAGGGCGCGCTCGGCGAGGCCGGCCGTGAGATCCTGATCGAGGAGTACCTCAGCGGCCGTGAGGTCTCCCTCCTTGCCCTGACCGACGGCACGACGACCTACCCGCTGATCCCCGCCTGCGACTACAAGCGCGCTGGCGAGGGGGACGCCGGGCCGAACACCGGCGGCATGGGCGCCTACGCCCCGGTCCCCGCCGTCGATGCCGGCGCGGGGGCGGGGATCCTCCACGACGTCATCGAGCCGACGCTGGCGGAGATCGCCCACCGGGGCCGGCGCTACCAGGGCGTGCTCTACGCCGGGATGATCCTGACGTCGGACGGGCCGAAGGTGCTGGAGTTCAACTGCCGCTTCGGCGACCCCGAGGCCGAGGTGATCCTGCCGCTGCTCGACGCCGACCTGCTCGACCTGCTCGACGCGACGGCCGACGGCCGGCTCGCCGCGGTCGCGCCCCCCACCTGGCACGCGGGCACCTGCGTCGGCGTGGTCCTCACCTCCGGTGGCTACCCGGGCGCCTACCAGACCGGCCGCGTCATCCACGGGCTCGACCGGCTACCGGAGGACGTGGTCGCCTTCCACGCCGGCACCCGCCGGGAGCCGGACGGCACGGTCGTGACGTCCGGCGGACGCGTGCTAACGCTCGTCGCGCGCGGGGCCGACTTCGCCGCGGCCCGGCGGCGGGTCTACGAGGCGGCGGCGACGGTAACGTTCGACGGCGCCGCGTACCGTCGCGACATCGCGGCGCGCGAGGAGCGGGGATAACAGAACCGCCGGGGAGCCGAGTGGGCTCTCCGGCGGTCGGCGGTTCGGCCGGGGTGGCTAGCCGACGGCGGCCTGCGACGGCGGGCCGATCTCGATCCAGCCGTGCTTGACCGCGCAGAGTACCGCCTGGACGCGATCCTCGACGTTGAGCTTGCGCAGCACCGAGGTCATGTGATTCTTCACCGTCTGCTCGGTGATGAAGAGCTCCTCGGCGATCTCCTTGTTCGACAGGCCCTGCGCCACGCAGTCCAGCACCTCGATCTCGCGCACGGACAGCGGCAGGCGCTTCGACTCGGGCAGGCTGCTGTCGGTCTCCTCCTCGTCGTCGCCGGTGAGCGCGCGGAACTCGGCGAGCACCCGCCAGGCCAGCTCCGGCCGCGACAGGACGGCGACGTTGATCAGCTGCTCGCCGCGCACCACGCGCTCAAGCGAGGCGATCAGTTCCTGCGCCTCGATGTCCTTGGTGAGGAAGGCGGACGCCCCGGCCCGGACCGCCTCGAAGAGCCGCTCGTCGTCGACGTGCATCGACAGGATCACGACCTGCATCGACGGGTGCTGCTTCTTGAGGATGCGGGCGACGTTGAGGCCGGTCACGCCCGGCAGCTGGATGTCGATCAGGGCGATGGCAGGCCGGTGGATATCGGCCTCACGGATCGCCTCGTGCCCGTTGGCCGCCTCGGCGACGACCGTGAAACTGCCGCCCTCCTCGATCAGGCGCCGCAGCCCCTGACGGAACAGCGGATGATCGTCCACGATCAGCACCGTGCGACCATTCCCACCACCGCGTCGTCGCTCCACGTCGCCTCCCGTTTCATGATCGATGCACTCGCCGATCCTCGGGACTTCGGTCCGCCTGGGCTGCCCATTGGGCCAGTCCCATCGCCCGACCCTACTCTAAGAGTCGACCGGAGAATGCCGCATGAGCAAAAGAGGTCGATACACCGGCGTTCTTTCGTACCGAAACGTCGGTACTCGCGTCTCGGTGCGCGGGTCCAGCAGCGACCCTACCTCCGGCAGACGACACGGTCATCCTACCGTATGTACGTACAGCTGTAAAGAGGATCACAAGCAACACGCCGCTGGCGAACTATTCCGCGGTCCGCGGTTGGCCCGGCTCCAGGCGCATTCCCAGGTACGCCGTGAGCGCCACGATGGTCTTCGCGTCGCCGATCTCGCCCGCGGCGATGAGCGGTGGCACGTCCTCGGGGCGCACCGGCACGACCTCCAGGCGCTCGTCGTCCTCCGGCCGCGCCTCTCCCGCGGTGAGGTCGGTGGCGACGTACACCACCAGCTCCTCGTTGGCCCATCCCGGGCTCACGTAGAAGCGGACGAGCTCGCGCAGACTCCCGGCACGGTAGCCGGTCTCCTCGGCCAGCTCGCGCCGCGCGCACGCGTCGGTGCGCTCGTCCGGCTCGCGCGTGCCGGCCGGTACTTCGAGCAGCGTCCGACCGACAGCGTGGCGGTACTGCCGCACCAGGACCACCTCGCCTTCCGGCAGGACCGGCAGGATGGCGACGGCGCCGGGATGCTCGGCCACCTCGCGCTGCCGGAGGCTACCGTCGGGCAGCCGCACTGTGTCCACCCGTACCCCGATCAACCGCCCGTCGAAGACGCGCTCGGACCCGACCGGTACCTCCGCCTGCATCGCTCCTCCTGACGTCTCCCGTGCCACCTTCGTCGCGCCCGCCATCTGGATCTGCACCGGCGCCGTGCTCCTCGCCCACGCGGTTCCTCCAGCATGGACGCGGCCAGCATGGGCGTCAAACGGACACCTGACTGACCTGAGCAGTGACGCCCGCGTCGGGATTGCCTTGGACCCCGAGATTGCGTCGTGGCAGCAAAACGCCCGACCCTGACGGATCGGGCTGGGGGAGGCGCCGGGCGGATTCGAACCGCCGATCAGAGTTTTGCAGACTCCTGCCTTGCCACTTGGCTACGGCGCCGGGTTGCGGTCGGCAGGGGAGATGATAGCACGCGGCGTAGGAGGGTTCCACGGGCACGAAGGTGCGAGGTGGCTCCAGCGCGGCACCACCCGGCCTCCGACACGGTCGACCGGCGAGCCGTTCGGCCGCGGCCCGTTCACGCGATTCCCGGCGAACCCGCGTCCGGTCCGGTGTCTACGCGCGACACGAGCACGAACAGGGTCCCGCCGAGCAGTGGCGGCACGACGAACATCAGCAGCGCGGCCAGCCCAGCCGTGACGATCGACGACAGCGACTCGCCGTCCCAGACCAGCAGCACGATCGCGGCAACCGCGAGGAAGACGCTCCCACCGACCAGGATCAAGCCGCCGAGGTACGGGCGCAACCAGCCGACAACCGTGAGGATCACGAGTGGCGCGACGATCAGCCAACCCAAGAGGCCGAACCCGTCGCCGTCGCTTCCGAGCACGCTGGAGGCGCCGGCCAGGAGGAGGATGCCGGCCGGAATGAGCGCGAGCACCGCGGCGACGATCTTGAGCCAGAGGGTCAACTCGCGCGGACCCAGCGTCGGACGAGTCTTCATCGTGGCCATCGCTCTCCGGCCTCCCTGGCGACGGCAATAGCACCCTCAGACCGAACGACGGGCTCGCCGCGCCTCTCTTCCAGCGTAGGCCTACCCGGGCCGCGTCCGCATAACAGGACGGCTCGTCATACAACAGTCCCGTCCCAGTTCAACTCGTCTCGCGCGGCCCCCGGGCGATCCAGTAGACGGCGTTCCGGCCGTCGACGGCACCGTATGGTCCGCGCGCACGCCCCCCGCCCCGCAACACCCAGATCGATGCTGAGAGTGGTCGTGGGGAGCCACCACGGCGCGCATGCCTCGGAGGTCGGCCGCTCTCAAGTCCTCAGCCGGGACCGGTGCCACGCCGCTCCGTCAGATAGGGAGTGACCAGCGCGAGGATCTGACGCGCTCCCGCCCGCACCGCCTCCTCGGTGATCGCGCCGCCGGGGCCGCGCAGCTGGCAGTAGTCGATCCAGTAGCGATCGACGATCCAGATGTTCGTCGCCAGCGAGCTCCGCTCGTCCGGTGTCAGCCGGATTACCCCCAGTTCCTCGAGGCGCGCCAGGATCCGCTCGATGAACGCGTGACCTTCGCCGACCAGCTCGACGAGCCGGTGGTGCACCTCGGGGAGCCCGACCGTCCAGCGGATGTGGTCGCGAAACAGAAACCGGTACTCCCACATCAGTCGGAAGCCCTGCTCCAGCAGGCGCTCTATATCCGTGAGCGTCTGGAGACGCTCCAGGTCGATTTGCTGCACCGCGCCGATCCGCCCCTGCAGCTCGTCGAAGAGCGCCGCGACCAGCTCACGCTTGGTGTGGAAGTGGTACCAGACGTTCCCCTCGCTGATCCCCAGCGCCGTCCCGATGTGGGCCAGCGTGACGTTCGCCTCCCCCTGCTCGTTGAAGAGCGCCAGCGCCGTGCGCAGGATGCGCTCGCGCGTCCGGCCGTGCCGCGGGGACTCGCGCGTGTCGACCATCGTCAGCCACCCTTGCCGGCCGTCATCCACCACCCCTTGACGTCCTAGGTGAGTTCCCCTACCATGGTGTCGCGTTAGGGTGATTCCCCTAGAATCGTACCACCACTCGCGGCGAGCGAGGAAAGGACCCTCTCGATGAGCGAACTCGTCTCCGCGGCCGGCGTGGACGGCTGGCGCCTGGTCGACGCGCCGAACCGGCCGTCGTGCGTTCCCGACGATGCCGTCGCGGTGTTGACGACCGACGCCGGAGTGCCGTTCGTGCGCACGCCTGACGAGCGCTTTGCCGACCTGCCCGGCTACCCGTTCGCGCCGCGCTACGCCGTTGTCGAGGACCTGCGCATGCACTACGTCGACGAGGGGCCCGCCGACGGCGAGACGGTACTGCTGCTGCACGGCCAGCCGACCTGGTCCTACCTCTACCGCAAGATGATCCCGCCGCTGGCGGCGGCCGGCTACCGCGTTGTCGCCGTCGACCACGTCGGCATGGGCCGGTCCGACAAGCCGGTCGACATCGGGTTCCACACCTTCGAGGGGCATGTCCGTCGCCTGAAGGCGTTCATCGCGGCCCTCGACCTGCACGACGTGTCCCTCTTCTCCCAGGACTGGGGCTCGCTGATCGGCCTCCGCGTGGCCGGCGACCAGCCGGAGACCTTCGCCCGCATCGTCGTCGCCAACGGGACGCTCCCGGTGATCCCGACTGGCTTGAACCCCTTCCGCGTTCCGTCACCGGTGGAGATCGACTGCGCGCTGGGGGACTTCGCCCGGCCGGACGACCTCGCGGCGGAGACCTGGCAGGGCTACTTCCAGCGCTGGATCGTCTACGCCCTGACCGCCCCGGACTTCCGCCCGAGCCAGGTGGTGGCCGCGCTGGCGACGGCGCCGATCTCGCCGACCGAACTGGCCGCCTACGACGCCCCCTTCCCGAGCTTCGTCTACAAGGCCGCTCCCCGGGCCTTCCCCTCGATGCTCGCGGCGATCGAGGAGCAGAACGCCCCGGCCTGGCGCGCCCTCGGCGCCTTCAACCGGCCGTTCCTCTTCATCGGCGGCGACCGCGACCACAACATGGGCTCGCTCGCGAACCAGCGCCGTCTGACCGAGCACGTCCCCGGCGCGGCGGGGCAGCCCCATGCCCGCGTCGATGCCGGCCACTTCATCCAGGAGGACGCGGGTTCGCTCCTGGCCGAGAAGGTCATCGCCTTCATGCGTGCCGAGCCGCCGGTTCCGGCCGGGCCGGCGCTCGCGACCACCGTGGGCGCGATGCGCGACCGCATGCACGGCGCGCGCTACGGCGAGGTCCTGGTCGTCTCCGGGCACCTGCCGCACCTCGAGGCCAGCGTGTACAGCACGATTGGCCTGAGCGACTGCCCGGAAGACCGGTGGCGCGCGCTGGATCCCGCGGCGATCAAGCGCGAGCACGGCGCGCGCGCCGTCGTCCTCAACGGGCCGCGCTACTTCCTGATGGACCGGGTCTCGATCGCGAACCCGGGCCGGGAGATCGTCCGGTTCGGGACGCTCGACATGCGCCGGCTGGCGTCGGTGCGGATCCCGCTGCGCCGCCTGGTCGGCGGGAGCATGCGGCAGCAACCCTACAGCGAGGTCGAGGTCGTGCGGGACACGACCTACGTTTACGACGCCGGACGCGAGATCTACCGGCTGGTCGATCCGCGCGGCCGCGCCTACGTCATGCAGACCTACTCCCTGATGGTCGACTCGTCGCTTACCGCGTCCGCGCTCCCAGCGCTCGGCGCGCGGCTGAGACTGCCGGCCGGGTGGCGCTACGAGGTCGAGATCCTTGCGCGCGAACTCGTCCTGACGGTGCACGGCACGGCCTACCTCGTCCAGGACGACCTGACGAACTCGTACCAGCGCGTCGACTGAGCGGTGCCGGCCAGGTGGGCGGTCTTGCCCCCGCGCGGTCCGGGGCGGTAGGCTCGTGGACAAAGGGGTCGGTGCGCCGGCCTCGCTGCCCACCGGCCGGTGACGCGCGAGAGGGAGCGGGCATGAGCGGAGACGGCTCCGACCACGCCAAAGTGACGCTCTTCGACGGCACGACGGTCGCCGTGCGGCCGATCTGTCCGGCGGACCTCGAGGCGTTGAAGCGCTTCCACCTCCGGCTCAGCCAGCAGTCGATCTACCTGCGGTTCTTCGGCATCGTACCCGAGCTCAGCCACGACCGTGCGCACTACTTCACCCACCTCGACGGCGTCGACCGCTTCGCCCTCGTCGCGCTCGACCCGGCCCGTCCGGACGAGATCATCGGCGTGGCGCGCTTCGACCGGGAGCCGGGCACCGCCGAGGGCGAGTATGCCTGTGTCGTCGAGGATCGCTGGCAGGGGCGCGGGATCGGGCTGACGCTGACGCGCGGCCTGATCGAGGCCGCTCGCGTGCGCGGCTACCGGTGCATGTTCGCGCTGGTCTTGCCGGAGAACGTGCGCATGGTCAACCTGCTGAAAGACCTCGGGATGCCCGAGCGTGTGCGCTGGGTCGCGGGCGTCCAGCGCATCGAGGTGGACATCTCCGCGCGCGAGAAACGTGCCGTCGACTGACGGCTGCTCCCACGAGCTACGCGCGCACCAGCTCCGCCCGGACGGCCGCGGCGTGCAGGTCCGCGACGAACTCCCGGTAGCGCTCGTCGCGGTCTACCGTGCGCCGCAGCAGGAAGGCGGGGTGGAACGTCACCATGGTCGGCACGCCGGCCGGCCCGTCGAACCACTGACCGCGCTCCTGAGTGACCCGCAGCGTACGCCCGAGCACCCCGTTGCCCGCGGTCGCGCCCAGGCAGGCAATGACGCGCGGGGCGACGAGGTCGAGCTCACGGTGCAGCCAGGGCAGGAACCAGGCCACCTCGTCCGGCGTGGGCGCGCGGTTACGCACCCGTCCGGCGATGCCCGGCGCGGTCGGCCGGCACTTCACGACGTTGGTGACCCAGAGCTGATCGCGGCTCACCCCCACGGCCCCGAGCGCATCCCCGAGGATCTGGCCCGCCGGCCCCACGAAAGGGTGGCCGGCCCGCTCTTCCTGGCCACCCGGAGCCTCACCCACCAGGACCAGGCGCGCGCGCGGGTTGCCCTCGCCGAGCACCGCCGCGTGGTCGACGCAGAAGCGCGCGAACGTCTCCGAGCCCACGATGGCCCGGCCGAGCTCATCGAGCGAGGCGATCCGCGCCACGTCGTCCGTTCGGTCGCCTATCTCTTCCATCGCTCCCGCCCCTCGCCGAGTCATCACTGCTCGCGGCGCCACCGCGGGTCGCAAGTTGAGAGCCAGGAGCGATCAGCCCACCAGTACCAGGCCGCGGTCGGTCACGCGTGCCTCGGGAATCACCGAGAGCGCCATGAACGACAGCAGGCCGAACGGCGATGGGACGGTACTGCCGAGCAGCCCGGCCGCCCGCTCCAGCCGCTCGTAGGCCTCGGCCGCCTCCTCCAGCGGCAGCGGCGACAGAATCCCGGCCACCGGCAGGGCCATCGCCTCGACGAGCTCGCCTCCGGCCGCGACCGCCAGCCCGCCCTGCATCCGCGCCACCGCCTCGATCGCCAGCATCATGTCGCCGTCGTCGACACCCACGGCCACGATGTTGTGCGCGTCGTGGGCGATCGAGGAGGCCAGCGCCCCGCGCGTCAGGCCGAACCCGTTCACCAACCCGACGCCGACGCGGCCGGTGCGGTGGTGTCGCTCCACGACGGCCAGCTTGAGCAGGTCGCGCGACGGGTCGGAGACGACCGCGCCGTCTGCCACCAGCGGCTCGACCTCCAGTCGGCGTGTCACGATCTGCCCGGGAATCGCCCCGACGGCGACCAGCGATGGCGCGGCCGGCAGTTGCAGGGCCGCGACGTCGAGCGGCGCCACGTGGACGGTGTCGCGCAGGCTGTCGGGAATCGGCGCGCGCGCCTCGAAGGTCGGTCGGCCGCGCTCGGCGACGACCATGGCGCCCCAGAGCACCAGGTCCGGGCGCAGGTCGTCCAGCCGGTCGAAGGTCACCAGGTTGGCCCGGTAGCCCGGCGCAACCTGGCCGAGGCCGGTGAGCCGCCAGTACTCGGCCGTCGCCAGGGTCGCCATGCGGATGGCGCGGATCGGGTCCAGCCCGGCGCCGATCGCCTTGCGCAGGATCGCGTCGACGTGACCGTCGCGCAGCAGGGTGAGGCAGTCCCGGTCGTCGCTGGCGAAGCAGCAGCGCGGGTAGGTCCGGTCGTCCACCAGCGGCAGTAGCTCGAGCAGGTTGTGCTCCGTCGACCCTTCGCGGATCATCAGCGTCATGCCGCGGCGCAGCTTCTCCCGCGCCTCGTCCAGCACGGTCGACTCGTGGTCCGACGTCATCCCGGAGCCGGCGTAGGCATTGAGCGCCTTGCCGCGCAGGCCGGGCGCGTGTCCGTCCCGCCGCGCCACCGGGATCGACAGCTCCGCGAACAGGTTCGGGTCCCCCGCGAGCACGCCCGGGAAGTTCATCATCTCGCCGAGCCCGACGACGCGCGGCAGGCGCATTGCCTCGGCGATGGACTCCGGCGTCATCACCGCGCCCGAGCTCTCCATCGGGCTGGCCGGCACGCACGACGGCACCGTGAAGTAGAACCCCATCGGCAGGTCGGACGACGCCTCGACCAGCGCGCGCATGCCGCCGACGCCAGCCACGTTGGCGATCTCGTGCGGGTCGGTCACCACCGCGCCGGTGCCGTGCGGCACGACCGCTCGGGCGAACTCGTCCACCCACAGGATCGAGCTCTCGACGTGGACGTGCCCGTCGATGAAGGACGGGGCGACGTAGTCCCCGGCCAGGTCGACCACCCGCTCGGCCTCGTCGTACTCCCCCACCCCGGCGATGACGCCGTCCACGAGCGCGACCGACGCGCGCTCGATCTCTCCGGAGGCGACGTTGACCACGCGGGCGTCGCGCAGCAACAAATCGGCCGGCTCGCGCCCCTCCGCGACCGCCAGGAAGTGGTGCCAGCGCTCGACCACGGGCCCGCTCCTCTCGTGTCGGTGTCGGCGTCCCCCGCCACGCTACTCCGTCAGCCGCTGTTCCACCAGCGCGATCACCTCGTTCAGCTCGGCCAGGCAGCGCTTCGCGATCGTGCCGATGTCCGGCTGAAGGGTGAACGGGAGGTGGTAGCGGAGCCGCACGCCGATCCCCTGCTCCGGCTCGTCCCACCACGCCTCCTGCCCGGGCTCGAGGACGCCGCGGGAGACGGCGGTGAGCGAGACGCGGGCCAGCCGCTCCTGCGCGGCACGGTGGCGTTCGTCCTCCTCCTCGGCGAAGAGGCCGGGCGAGGTGTCCCACACGTCGAGGTCGAGCCCGTCGGCCCCGATGCGCACGTCGACGTGGCCCTCGTCGGTGTCGCAGGCCACCGACCAGCGGCTCTCGGCGTCGAGCGTGACGTAGGCATAGAACCCCGCTGCGCGCAGCACCTCGGCGACCGGGGTCAGTGCCGTCTGCTGGTCGCGCGCCTGGAGCGCGTCGTCGGCGTAACCGTCCTGCTCGGGCATCAGCCGTCCTCGCGTGTGTCCCCGGTCCCACCGGCCTGCAACTGCCGCGCCACCCCCAGTAGCACGCGGACCAGCCGGGCCGACGCGGCGTCCAGATCGTCCCGCGCCTGTAGCTCGACACCCGGCGCGATCGTCCAGCGGTGCCACGCCAAGCCCGCCTCCGGCACCGGTCCGGCCGGTCCCGGGACCGCGCCGATCCGCTCGCGGATCTCCTCGAGGCTCAGGTTCATGTCGCGCAGCGCCTGGACCCGCGCCAGCGCCTCGAGGTGTCGCGGCCCGTAGTGCGCGGCCCGGCCGCGGCCGAACGGGCCCGGGATGATGCGCTGTGCCACGAAATGCCGGATGCGACGCTCCGGAACGCCGCTGCGCTCCGCCAGCTGGTGGATCGTCATCGCCTCCGGCACCTCCTGCTCTGGCTCCGAGCCAGCGTGCCGGCCGCTCGCCATGTCGTCATCCTCCCGCCTCCTCTATGATAACCGGCGGGAGCACCGCTCCGGTCGGCCTCCAACTTGCGACTGCGCCGGCCTGGGCGGACAAGGATGGAGGGCCACTATGACAACCCCGAGCGACACCGAGATCGCGGATCGCATCGCGACGCTGCTGAGCGAGGCCGACATCCCACTCGCGGTGGAGGTGCGCAACGGCGTAGCCACGCTCACCGGACCGGTCGACTCGCCTGAGCTGCGGCGCGCGGCGATCGACCTGGCCCGCATGGGTGGCGCCCGCACCATCGACGACCAGATGGAGTTCGAGACCATCGCTCCTGACTCCTACATCCCGGGATCGCTGGACGACAGCCACTTCAGCGTCGACGACCGCGAGGCGCTGGCGGACGAACAGTCCGACACCGAGCCCGACTTCATGGGCGACGTCGGCGAGGACTCGGGCCTTTTCGCGGAGTCGGTCGAAGAGGCCATCCCCTACTTCCCACCGACCGACCCCGTCGTCGAGCCGAGCACGGACGACCGCGAGCTGCGCATCGTCGGTGGCTTTCAGGACACCTCGATGGACGAGATGGCGACCGAGCCGGACGCGATGCCTGGCGAAGAGCCGGACGTGATCGCGACCTACCGCGACCGCGACGACGGCGACATCGAGGACGACGTGGCGCGCGAACTGGGGGAGGACTCCCTCACCATCGATTTGCGACTCACGGTCAACGTCATCAACGGCGTCGTCTTTCTCCGCGGCAAGGTGCCCAGCGTCGAGGATGCCGAAAACGCCGAGGCGGTCGCCGCGCGCGTCCCCGGCGTCGCCGAGGTGCAGGATCTCACCGAGGTCGAGGAGTAGTTGAGGGCCGTGGACGGCCGCGCGGGAGATGCCGAGCCGAAGGGGCCGCCGGTCGTCGGCGTCGTGCACCTGGCACCGCTGCCCGGCTCGCCCCGCGGTGGGGCGCCGCTGACGGTCATCGTCGACGCGGCGGTGCGCGACGCGGAGGCGTACCGCGACGGCGGTGCCACCGCGCTCATCGTCGAGAACTTCGGCGACGCGCCGTTCCGGAAGGGGGCCGTCGACCCGCACACCGTCGCGGCCATGGCGCTCGCGGTGCACGCGGTCGCCGCGGCGGTGTCCCTTCCCGTCGGTGTCAACGTGCTCCGCAACGACGCGCAGGCGGCCCTCGGCATCGCCGCCATGGCCGGCGGCTCCTTCGTCCGGGTCAACGTCCATACGGGCGTCATGGTCACCGACCAGGGGATCGTCGAGGGCGAGGCGGACCGTTCGCTGCGCTACCGCCGGGAGCTCGGCGCGAGCGTCGCGATCTGGGCGGACCTCCTGGTCAAGCACGCCATCCCGCTCGGAGACCAGACGCTCGAGGATGTCGCCCGCGACGCCGTCGAGCGCGGGCTCGCCGATGCCGTCATCCTCACCGGCGTCGCGACCGGCCGCCCGCCGTCACCCGACGACGCGCGGCGTGTCCGGGATGTCCTACCGGGCACGCCGATCTACGTCGGCAGCGGCGTGACGGCCGGCAACGCCCGCGCCTTCCTGCCGGCGGCGACCGGCTTCATCGTCGGCACCTGGGCCAAGCTGGATGGGAAGGTCGGCAACCCGGTCGATGCCGACCGCGTCCGCCGGCTGATCGACGCCGTGCGCGGCTGAGCGCGCGGGTCAGAGCGCGGTGCTCGCCCGGAAGTCGACCACCTCCAGGTTCAGCCGCGTGCGGCCGTTCCAGCGGTCGCGTTTCAGGGCGTAGGCCAGATC
>DASSZN010000063.1:0-11010 GCA_035702805.1 Thermomicrobiaceae bacterium
CATCCCGCCCCAGGCAGGCGATCCCGGCGCCGTCGAGCGCTTCACCCGCGAGGTGGCGATTGCGCGGAGCATCACCCACCGCAACGTGGTGCGGGCACTCAACAGCGGGACACACCGGGGCGCACCGTACCTGGTCATGGAGTGGGTGCCCGGACGCAGTCTCGCGGCCGAACTAGCCGAACGGGGGCCGCTCCCGGCCGCCGAGGCGGTACCCCTGCTGCGCCAGATTCTGGCCGGGCTCGACGAGATCCACCGGCAGCGGGTGCTGGTGCTGGACCTCAAGCCGGCCAACGTCGTGATCGAGCGCCGCACCGGCATCCCGCGCCTGGTGGACTTCGGCGCGGCGGCGCGCCTCGGCGAGCCCTACCTCATCGACGGCGACCGCGTCGCCGGCACCCCGCCGTACATGGCGCCCGAGCAGCATGCCGGAGCCGCCGTCGGCCCGCCGACGGACCTCTATGCGGCCGGCGTGATCTTGCACGAGATGCTGACTGGCCTGCGCCCGGGCAGCGCGCTCGAGGTCTCGCCCGATCTCCAGCCGGCGGCGCTCGGCGATGTCGTCCGGCGCACGCTGGCCGCGAGCCCGGAGGAGCGCTACCGCTCGGCCTGGGAGCTCACCCGGGCGGTCGACACGGCGATGGCGCGTTCGGCACCCGCGGTCACCACGCCGCGACGGGCTGCGCCGCGACCGGCTCCGGCGGTCCGACGCCGGCAGTCCTCGGCGCTGCGCCTGGCGGCGGACGACTTCGAGCGGGCGCTGTCTGCCTTCGAGCAACTGACCGAGCGGTTCGAGCGCTTCACCTGGACCGTGGCCGGCTGGCGCGGCCTGCTCGTCGTCGCGCTGCTCGTCCTGCTGCTGGCCGGTCTCGTCGGCCACCTGTTCGCCCCGTAGCCGGAACGTGGTCGCCATCCGGCCCCGCGGTTACGGCGCCAGCCGCACCTCGATCTTCCCCTGGCGGACGCGCGTCTCGAAGCACGGCTGGGGGAAGGTTGCCGGCCCGTTGATGATGTGCCCGTCGCTGAGGGCGAACCGCGACCCGTGCCAGGGACAGATCACGCTGCCGTCGGCCAACTCCCCCTCGTTGAGCGGTCCCCCGAGGTGGGTGCAGGTGTTGGCGATCGCGTAGAGCCGGTCGCCGGTGCGGTAGAGCAGGACCGGGGTCCCCTTGGCTTCGACCGCGGTCAGCTTGCCCTCCGGCAGGTCCACGTCGTCGATCACCGGCGTGAACTTCGTCGGCATGTCCTCGGTCGGGGCGTGGTCGACCCCCGAGTGGTCGGCGTAGACGAGGGTCCCGCCGAGGTAGGCCGCCGCGGTCGCGACGCTGTAGCCGAGGATGGAGGCAGCCTGGCCAGCTCCACGCGCGCCTGAGCGCCGAAGTCCGTACGACGTCGCGAAGAGGCCGACCGCGCTCAGGTTCATCAGGCCGTGGAGGAGGCCCTCTCGCCGCGGCCGGCCGACCAGGTACTGCCAGTCCGCCAGGCCGGTCAGCGCCGAGCCGACCGCGCCGATCGTCCCGACCAGGATGGCGGTGTCGGCGCCGGCCTGGAATTCGGACCGGCCCGCCAGGGTGTCCATCGCGTCAAGGAGACAGGCGACGGTCCAGGCACCGGTCGGCACGTCGGTCAGCACCGGGTGGAGCGGGTGCCCCAGCCAGGTGCCGTTGAGGAAGTCCTTCGCCTTCAGGCCGGCCGGTCCCGCGGCGCTGAAGGCACGGCTCACCAGGTTCGCCAGGGTACTGTCGAGCGGTTTCGTCCACGGCTGGCGGCTGAAGAGTTCAACCGCGCGGTTCATGCTCTGGCTGACCACTCCGCACTCCTTGCTCGGGCACTGCCCGGGTCACGCGACCACGGCCGCTCCCGCCGGCATGCGCGCCACGTTTCGACGGTCTGTCACCCGCCCACTCCGCAAACGGCGGACCTCTGTCCCGTGGGAACGACGAAGCCGGCGGGTCGAACCCGCCGGCCTCCGTGCCCCGTTCGTGTGTGCCGCCGACTATTCCGCTCGGTAGACCGCCCCGTGAGCGTCGTCGTGGTCGTAGACCACCGCGCCGCCGATGCGAAGCGAGTGGTCGTCGACGCCACCGACGCGCAGCAGTTCGCGGGTACCGTCCGCCGTCTCGACGACGGCCAGCCCGTAGGGCGCTTCGCCGGCGAACTCCGGTGTCGGTACGTAGATGACGGTGTAGGTCAACACCGTGCCGCCCGCGACGGCCCGCTCGCCCGTCTCGACCATCACGCCGGCCTCCCCAGGATCGTCACCACGCAGGTCGCGCCCGACCCGCCGACGTTGTGCGTCAGCGCGATGTCCGCGCCGTCCACCTGGCGCTCGCCCGCCTCGCCGCGGAGCTGGAACGCCGCCTCGGCAAGCTGGCTCACGCCGGTCGCGCCCACCGGGTGACCCTTCGCCTTCAGTCCGCCGCTCGGGTTGACCGGAATGCGGCCGTCGCGCCCGGTCACACCCTCCCTCACCGCATCCCCGCCCTCGCCCGGCTCGAAGAAACCCAGGTCCTCGGTCGCCACGATCTCGGCGATCGTGAAGCAGTCGTGGACCTCGGCCAGGTTGACGTCCGTCGGGCCCAGGCCGGCCATCCGGTAGGCCCGCTCGGCGGCGCGACGCGCCGCCGGCAACGTGGTCAGCTCCGCGTGCTTGTAGAGCGCCAGCGAGTCGGACGCCTGGCCGAAGCCGAGCACTCGAACACCCGGCCGGGCGAACCGCTCCGCAACGTCCGCCGCCACCACGACGACTGCGGCGGCCCCGTCGCTGATCGGCGAGCAGTCGTAGAGAGTCAGCGGGTCCGCGACCATGGCGGACTTCGCGATGTCCTCCGGGCCAATTACCCGGTGGAACTGGGCGAAGGGGTTACCCATCGCGTTCCGGTGGTTCTTGATGGCGACGGCATCGAGAATGTCACGCGTCTTGCCGTAGCGGTGCATGTAGGCGCGAGCGATCAGCGCGTAGGCGCCGGGGAAGGTGAGGCCGACCATGGTCTCGTTCTCCCAGTCCGCCGCCTCGGCGAGGATCGAGGTCGCCTCGGCGACGGGGGTCGCCGTCATCTTCTCCGCGCCGACCACGAGCACCGCGTCGTGGGCGCCCGCCGCGATCGCGTAGATGGCGCTCAGGAACGCCGTCGAGCCGGACGCGCAGGCGTTCTCGGTGCGGGTGCTGGGCACATTCGCCAGGCCCAGCTCGTGGGCGATCAGGGGCGCGGCGTGCTCCTGGTGGATGAAGGTTCCGGGAGAGAAGGTCCCGAGAAAGAGCGCCTCGATCTCGTCCGGGCTGGCGCCGGCGTCGGCCATCGCCGCGCGGCCCGCCTGGGCCGCGAGGTCACGATAGGCCAGCTCCGACTTGCCGAACTTCGTCTCCGCGGCGCCCACGATCACGACGTCACGCATGCAACACTCCTTCGCTCACCGCCGCCGTCGGGACGCGAGCGCGGGGCACGCGGGGGCGGCTCGCGGCGGGCAGCGCGGCTCCACCAGCCGTCGCCCCGAGTATCGCATACGCCGCCAGCCCGCCGGTCGCGCGGCCGGGCTCACTCGATGAACAGCGGCTCGTCGTGTACCGGCAGCGCGCGCGCTCCGCGCCGCTGCCGGATGGTGTCGGGGATCAGGAAGACCGGCGGGATCACCAGCAGCACCAGGAACGCCAGCCCGTGGAGGATGTTCTGCATGCCCAGCCCCTGGTTCTGGTAGTGCGCCAGGATCAGCACGATCGTCGCCGTGCCGAGCACGCCGCCGGTCGTCATGAACATGCCACGGAGCCCGGTGATCCGGGCGATCGCCTCCGGCATCAACTCGAGCGCGGCGTTCGTCGAGGCGGGTCCGGCGATCCCAACGCCGAGCCCGGTGATCGCCAGCAGTCCCGAGAGCATGGCCACGTCGCCAAAGTGAACCCCGAGCAGCGTGCCGCCGTGCCATCCCTGAGATACCAGGAAGAGGCCAATGGCGATGAGGACGATGCCCAGGATCATCGGCAGCCGGTAGCCAGTGCGGACCAGCAGGAACGAGCCGAGCACCGACAGGAGGATCATGGCCACGCCGCGCGGCGTCAGGATGAACCCGGCGTCCGTCGCGGACATGCCGTACTTGTCGATGGCGTAGAGGGGGATGAAGCTGAAGAAGCCGAAGACCAGCCCGCCGTAGAGGAAGGCGTAGAGGTTGGCGGCGAAGAACTCGCGCTGCTTCAACAGCCGCAGCTCGATCATCGGCTCTCGCGTCCGGCTGACGTGCCAGACGAAGAAGACGAGCGCGGCGAGGCCGACGACGGTCCAGACGACGACCTGCCCGCTGAAGTTCACGTCGTTGCCCCAAACGGTCATCGCCACCATCAGGCCGACGATGCCGGAGGCAAACGACGCCGCGCCGACCAGGTCGATGCTGCGCGCGGTGTGAATCCGGCCGCCGCTCGGCAGGATGAAGATGCCGACGATCAGCAGCACCACCCCAATCGGCAGGTTCACCGAGAAGATCGCGCGCCAGCCGAAGTGGTCGATCACCCAGCCGCCGAGGTTCGGGCCAATGATGCCGCCGATCGGGAAGACGCTCCCGAACAGCCCGATGGCGGTGCCGCGCCGCTTCGGCCCGTAGACGTCGCTGACGATGCCGGCCGCGGACGGCATGAACGCGCCGCCCCCGATCGCCTGCAGCACGCGGAAGAAGATCAGCAGGTAGACGTTCGGCGTGATGGCGCACAGGAACGAGCTGGCGGTGAAGAGCACGACCGAGCCGAGGAAGAGCGTCTTGCGGCCGAAGTCGTCGCTGAACTTGCCGGCCATCGGCATGATGATCGTCTGGGCCAGGCTGTAGCCGGTGATCACCCAGCCGATCCAGACCAGGTTGGTCTTGAGACCGGCCATCATGTTCGGAAGGCCGACGGCCACGATCGTGCCGTCGATGCTGGACATCAACAGCGCCATCGCGACCACCACGAAGATCACGACCTGCTTCACCGTGAGCGGCTCGAGCGCTCCCGGGTCCTCGAGCACCCCCGTGCCCACCGACGTCTGACCCATCCCCCGCGTCCCCCGTCGCTCGGCTACCGCGGGACGAACCATCCCGGCCATCCGCCGCGCGGTCGACCGGGACGCCCCTCGGCTGGTGGATTGTCTAACTCAGCAATTGTACGTCTCCGCCAACCCCTGGCACCACCGCCGATCCGTGCCGCGGTGTGCCAGATCTGCGGGATCGCCGACCCGTCGTCGCTCAGCCGGCCCCGCCGGTGTAGAACCCGTGCCCCTCGACGCCCAGCGCGACGTTCAGGCGCGCCCGGTAGTTCTCGAACGCGCAGACGGCCGCCATCTCGGCGATCTCCCCCGGCGCGAAGCGCGCCACGAGCCGCGCGAAGAAGCCATCCTCGACCGCCGGCGGGGTCGCCGTCATCCGCTCGGCGAACTCCAGCCCGGCCCGGTCCCGCTCGTCCAGCTCGTCTCGCCCGCGCCAGTCGCCGCTCCGCACCGCGGCGATCGTCGCGCCGCTCACCCCCGCCGCGCTGCTCCCGGCAGCGTGCAGGTCCTGTCAGAGCGGACAGCCAACGACCGACGCCACCCGCAGGTTGAGGAGCGCGCTGAGACGCGGGCCGAGCATCCCCGACCGACCGAGCTCGCGACTGTGCGCCGAGGCACCCAGCGCCGCCCGCGGGGCGTGCGCCGACTGCCGCAGCGCGTTCAGAACCGTCCCGTAGTGACGCCGCTGCGCCGCGGCCATGTCGACGAGTTCCGGCGGCATCTCCTCGTCCGGTACGTCCGGCAGGCGTCCCATCGGTGTCCCCCTCTCGCGCTCGACCGAAAGGCGCATTGTATACCGGGGCGCCTCGCCAGCCCTCCTCCGGCATGCGAAGATGCGCCGCGTACGAGGGCAGACGAGGGAGGAACCATGAGCGGCAGGCCCGACGACGAGCTGCGCAACAGCGACGCCTACTACCACGTGGTGCTGGAGCGAATCCCGCCGCGCGCCGAGCCGGCCTTCGAGTCGGGCGCCATGCAGGAGCGCGTCTGGGGGCGACGCTGGGGGGTCCACGACGACGTCGGCCGGCTGCGTCTCGTCGTCGTCCACTCCCCCGGCGCCGAAATGGAGGTCATCGACGACGGCAAGTACGACCCGCAGATCGCCGCGCTCATCGACGACGACGAGCAGTGGTACTGGCGGGACCGCGTCGGACCGGACCTGGGACGCCTGCGCCGGCAGCACGCCGCGCTGGTCGCCGCGCTCCAGGAGGAGGACATCGAGGTCGTGACTCTCAACTGCCCGCCCGGCGACCCGAAGGCCGTCTTCACGCGCGACCAGGCGATCGCGGTCAAGGGCGGTGCGGTGGTGTGCCGCATGGGGCCGGTCGGCCGCGAGCCGGGCTACGGCCGGCGCGGCGAGGAGGCCCACGTCACGCGTCTCGTCGCCGGGCTCGGCATGCCGATCCTCCATACCATCCACGGCGCCGGCCTGCTCGAGGGCGGCTCCTTCTGCTTCCTCAACGGCGAGACGGCCGCGATCGGCATGTCGTACCGGCAGAACGAAGCGGGCGCGCGACAGATGGAGGCGGTGCTGGCCGAGCAGGGCGTACGGCTGATCCGCGTCCCGCTCACCGGCCACTCCCTGCACCTCGACGGCTGCATCGTCATGGTGGACCACGACAAGGCCATCGTGAACGTGACCCGCCTCCCCTACTGGTTCCTCGACACGCTGAAGACGCTCGACATCCGCCCCATCTACGTCTGGCCCACCGAGCTCAAGGCGGTCAACTGCCTGGCCGTGCGGCCGGGACGCGTCATCATCGCGGCCGACTGCCCGCGCACCGTCGAGCGCCTCAACGAGGCCGGCGTTGAGACGGTGGAGATTCCCTACGATGAGGTCCACAAGAACGGCGGCGGGATCCACTGCTCGACGCTGCCGCTCGTCCGCGACGCCTGAGCCGCGCTCGCCGAGATCCACCGGAAAGGAGCCTCCGTGGACGATCGAACGACCGGGCTGGTCTTCAGCGACCGCTACCTGCAGCACGCCACCAACCCGAGCCGCCTGCCGAAGTCGGGCCGGCCACTCCCCTTCGTCGAGCCGGTCGACCACCCGTCCAACCCCCGCCTCGTCGAGCGCACCAAGAAGCTGATCGACCTGACCGGCCTGGGGCACGACCTGACGCCGGTCGCGCCCTACCCGGCGACCGAGGCCGACCTGACCGCCTACCACACGCCCGAGTACGTGGCGCGCGTGCGCGACCTCTGCGAGTCCGGCGGCGGCGACACCGGCCAGGGCGCGCCGGTCGGTCCCGACTCCTGGGAGATCGCCCTCCTCTCCACGGGCGGGGTCATGGCAGCGGTCGACGCGGTGATGACCGGGGTCGTGCGGCAGTGCCTCGCGCTGGTGCGCCCGCCCGGGCATCACGCGATGGCCGCACGGGGCATGGGCTTCTGCGTCTTCAGCAACGTCGCCGTCGCCGCGCACCACGCTCGTCGTCGCTACGAGCTGGAGCGCATCCTGATCGTCGACTGGGACGTCCACCACGGCAACGGCACGCAGGACGCCTTCTACGCCGACCCCCACGTGCTGTTCGTCTCGCTCCACCAGGACGGCCTCTACCCGCCGGGCTTCGGCCTGCTCGAGCAGGTCGGCGAGGGCACGGGCGAGGGCTTCACCGTCAACGTCCCGCTGCCGGCCGGCTCCGGCGACGCCGCCTACGTCGAAGCCTTCGCACGAGTCGTTACACCGGTCGCGTCCCGCTTTGAACCGGAACTGGTGATCGTCTCGGCGGGACAGGACGCCAGCGCCCACGACCCGCTGGGGCGGATGTGCCTCTCGACCGAGGCGTACCGCGGGATGACCGCCGCCGTGCGCGAGATTGCGGCAGGCTCGGCCGGCGGGCGACTGGTCGTGGCGCTCGAGGGCGGCTACAGCGAGACGTACGCGCCATACTGCACGCTGGCGATCGTCGAGGAACTGCTCGGCCGGCGCACCGGCATCGAGGAACCGACGGTACCCGAGCGCATCGCCGAGTGGCCGACCTCTCGGGCCGTCTCCGCCGACCAGCAGGCGGCCATCGACGCGGCCGTGGCCATTCAGCGGCGGTACCGGCAGATCTGACTCCGCGGGAGGGCCCGCGTCCGGCCTAAGCCGCGATAGAATGTCAAACGCGGGAAAGGCTGCGACGAGGACCGGTACGGCGACGAGATCGTCGGGTGAAGAGAGCCGCGACGCTGGGATGCGGCCCCGACTCCGCCGGACATGACCTCCGAGCCGCGCACCGAACGGGTAACCCAGTAGGCTGCGCCGGTCGCCCCCGTTATCGGGCAGGGCTGACGACGGTCAGCACGAGGTCCGCGCCGCGGGGTGCGGGCGAAGCAGGGTGGTACCACGGGTGTCCTCCGTCCCTGCGTGGAGGACGCGGCACGCTCGTGGAGGACCCCCATAATGAGCGGCAGCCCATACTACGTCACCACGCCGATCTACTACGCCAACGCCGACCCGCACATCGGAACCCTCTACACCACCGTCGTGGCCGACTTCCTCGCGCGCTTCCACCGACTGCTCGGCCACGACGTCCGGCTCACGACCGGGAGCGACGAGCACGGCGAGAAGATCTTCCAGGCCGCGTTAGCTCGCGGCGAGCCGGCGCAGGTCTTCGTCGACCGGGTGGCGGCGAGTTTCCAGTCTGCCTGGGGCGCGTTCCTGGTGGGCGACCACACCTTCGTCCGCACCACCGACTCCATGCACGCAGCGGTGGTGCGGGACGCGCTCGAGCGCGTACGTGCCGCCGGCGACGTGTACTTCGCGGAGTACGAGGGTCGCTACTGCGTGGGCTGCGAGCGCTTCCTGGCTGAGCGGGAACTGGTCGACGGCCGTTGCCCCGACCACGACCGCGCGCCCGAGCCGCGCCGAGAGGGCAACTGGTTCTTCCGCATGGGGCGCTACCAGGACGACATCCGGCGAGCGATCCAGGTGAACCCGGCGCTGATCACGCCGGAGCGCTACCGCAACGAGACGCTGGCGATGCTGGCCGAGCCCGTTGGTGACCTCTCGATCTCACGTCCGCGAACGCGCGTGCCCTGGGGCATCCCCGTCCCCTGGGATCCGTCCCAGGTCACCTACGTCTGGTTCGACGCGCTGCTCGCCTACCTCACGGCGCTCGATGGCGACGAGCGGCACCGTTCCTGGCCGGCCGCGCACCACCTGATCGGCAAGGACATCCTGAAACCCCACGCGATCTTCTGGCCGGCAATGCTGCTGGCGATGGGGTTACCGGTCTACCGGAGACTGCTCGTCGGGGGCTACCTGCTGGGCGCGGACGGCCGCAAGATGAGCAAATCCCTCGGCAACGTCGTCGACCCGTTCACCCTGGCAGCCGCGTTCGGCCCGGACGCGGTGCGCTACTACCTGCTGCGCGAGTTCCCTTACGGACAGGACGGCAGCGTGTCGGCCGCCGCTCTCCAGGCGCGCTACACCGCCGACCTGGCGAACACGCTGGGAAACCTGGTCAACCGCGTGCGCACCATGATCCTGCGTTACCGGGACGGCGTGGTACCGGAGGGGCATGCTTCACCGGCCGATCGCGAATTGGTCGATGGCGGCGCGTCGCTGCTGGCGCGCGTCACGCCGCTGGTCGACGACCTCTACTTCCACCGCGCGCTCGAGCAGGCTATGGCATTCGTCCAGTCGCTCAACCGCTACGTGGACGAGACGCAGCCCTGGCAGCTGGCAAAGTCCATGGGTGCGGCGGAGCGACTCGACGCCGTGCTCGCGAACCTCGTCGAGGGGCTGCGCATCGCTTCGGGCGTGCTCGCCCCAGCCATGCCCGGCAAGGCAGCCGAGGTCCGGGGAAGCCTGGGCCTGGATCCACCGGGACATGACGCACTCGACCACTGGACGTCGACGTGCGCCGGCCGCCGAGTCCCCCGGGAGGCTCCGCTCCTCTTCCCGCCCGTTGCCTGGCCGCTGGAAGACGCACCGCCGAGACCGTAAGATCCGCCAGGACTCGGGCAGAGAGAGCAGGGAGGGAGCCGACCATGGAGTTCGCCGACGTCGTGCGCAAACGCCGCATCGTGCGCCACTTCCGGACCGACCCGATCGCGCCGGAAACGCTCGACCGGATGCTGCGTCTCACCCGGCACGCGCCGAGCGCCGGGTACACGCAGGGGCAGTCGTTCGTCGTGGTGACGGACCCGGAGACGCGCCGTGCCGTGGGTCAGATCTGCGGCGAGGACGAGTACGCCGAGCACTTCGGCCACCGCTGGGTCTCCGAGGCGCCGGTGCAGGTGATCGCCTGCACCAGCGAGGCGGCCTACCACGCCCGCTACCAGGAGTCCGACAAGGTCCAGGAGGACGGCACCGAGATCGTGTGGCCGGTGCCGTACTGGTTCCTCGACATCGGCTGCTCGGTGATGGTGCTGCTTCTCGCCGCCGTCGACGAGGGGCTGGCCGCCGGCTACACCGGCACGCACGACCTCGACGGGCTGCGCGCGCTGCTCGGCATCCCGCCGGAGGTGACGCCGGTCGGCGTCATCCCGATCGGCTACCCGGCGCCCGACGTTCCCTCGCCGTCCCTCAAGCGCGGGCGCAAGCCGCGCGCGGAGTTCGTCCACCGGGAGCGCTGGTAGGCGGCCGCACGCCCGAACGGCGGGTCAGCCGCCGATTACCGCGTCGGCCTCGATCTCGACCAGGTACTCATCCCCGACCAGCCGACTGACCTCGACCAGCGTGTTGGCCGGCCGGACGTCGCCGAAGACCGCCGCGTGCGCCCGGCCGACGGCCTCCCAGTCGGCCACGTTCCGCACGTAGATGCGGGTGCGCACCACGTCCGACGCCGACGCGCCTGCCTCGCGGAGCGCCGCCAGGATCTTCGCCAGCGCGTAGCGGGCCTGCGCCTCCGGGTCGCCTGGACCGACGACCTCGCCCCGCTCGTCGGTCGCGGTGGTGCCCGACACGAACACCAGGCTGCCCACCCGCACCGCGCGCGAGTAGCCGACCGCCGCCTCCCAGACACTCCCCGACGCGACTCGCCGCCGCTCGACCATCCCCGCTCCCTTTCACGCG
>DASSZN010000075.1:0-24370 GCA_035702805.1 Thermomicrobiaceae bacterium
CACCGCCTCCAGCGTCGACTCCACCGCGAAGTAGCGGGCCAGCTCGCGCACCAGGCGCCGGAAGTAGCTGGTGTCGCGCTTGACCCGCTGCAGTTCGTCGCGCACGTCCTCGGTGAACGCGATGCCGCCCGCTTCCATATAAGCTCGGGAGCCGCCGCCGAAGGAGGCCAGGTCGGTGAACTGCTCGGCGGTGAGCGGCCCGCGGTTTAGAAACGGGTGGCAGTGGACGTCCACCACCGGCAGGTCGGCCACCTCGATCGCCATCGCTCCCCCTCCACGCTCCCGCGCCGGGTCTGCCCGGACCCGCGTCCGGCCGGGCGATTGTAGCAGCGGCCCCCGGCCACCCGCTCGCGCGTCGCCGGGCCCGGGACCGAGAACATTCGCATACCGGAATAGCGCCGCGGCGGGCGTGTTATCAGCCCTGCGCGGTCTCGTGGGTGCGCTGGGGCGACGGCGCGGGAGCCAGGGGGTGTCGGTGCGTCGCGGGTGTGACTTCGGAGCTGGCGCGATGGCGGACCGGCGTTGCCGGTGGGACGGGAGCGCGCGTCGCGGTGATGTTGCCGGCGACTGCCCGGTGGACCCTCGGGTGCCGCGCTGCCGGTCCGTCGTCCGGCTACTCGCCTTCTGGCCGCGGATCTGCGGCTGTCCCGGCGCCTGAGCCGGCCCGTCCGGCTCGGGCAGCGATCGTCTGGACGGCGCGCACGCCGCGCCCGGCCGGTCCGGGTGGCGCCGCGGGGTGATCCTCTCGAGAAGGGAACCGAGATCATGGCTGACAGCGAGGCCAACCGGCCTCCGGTGCTGGTCGACACCCGGTGGGTGGCGGACCACCTCGACGACCCACGGGTCCGGATCGTCGAGATCGACGTCGACACGGCGGCCTACGACACGGGCCACGTCCCCGGCGCGCTCGGCTGGGACTGGCGCCGCGACCTGCAGCGGCACCCGTCGCGCGACATCCCGAACCGCGAGCAGTGGGAGTCGCTGCTGTCGCGCTCGGGGGTCGGCAACGACACCACCGTCATCCTCTACGGCGACAACAACAACTGGTTCGCCGCCTTCGGCTACTGGCTCTTCCGCATGTACGGGCACGGCGACGTCCGCCTGATGGACGGGTCGCGCAAGAAGTGGCTCGAGGAGGGCCGCCCGACGACCACCGACGTGCCGCGCTACGCGGCGGCCGAGTACCACGCCGCCGCGCCGAAGTCCGACCTGCGCGCGCTGCGCGGGCTGGTGCAGGGGCTGCTCGGCCAGCCGAACGCGGCGCTGGTCGACGTGCGCAGCCCGGGAGAGTACCGGGGCGACCTGCTGGCGCCGGAGAACCTGCCGCAGGAGGGCGCCCAGCGCGGCGGCCACATCCCGGGCGCCGCCAACATCCCCTGGGCCACCGTGGTGGCCGAGGACGGCACCTTCAAGCCGCGCGAGGAGCTCGTCCGGATCTACCAGAGCCAGGGGGTCACGCCCGACAAGAACGTGGTCGCCTACTGCCGCATCGGCGAGCGCAGCGCCCATACCTGGTTCGTGCTCCACGAGCTGCTCGGCTACGCCAACGTGCGCAACTACGACGGCTCCTGGACCGAGTGGGGCAGCCTGATCGGCGCGCCGGTCCAAACCGGCGACGAGCGCTAGCGTCGCGCGGGAGGCGCCGGGGACGCCGGCCCGGCGTCCCCGGACCCGAGCGGTGGGGCGTTTCAAGGTCGGGCAGCGTCACGACGTGAGAGCCCCCTCGGCCATCTCGGCCGAGGGGGCTCACCGGTTGGGTCCCGCGAGCTCTAGGTCGTCTTGGTCCAGTTGGCCAGGTTCCAGAGCTCCGACGAGGCCCAGGTCTGAACGTTGACGTTCTGGAGCTTGCGGCTCTGCCCCGAGACCCCGTTGCGCCAGACCTCCGGGATGCGGACCCAGTTGTTGATGATCAGGTCGTTCATCCCGATGAAGAGCGACGGCTGCTTGCTCGGGTCCATCTCGGTCAGCGCCTGCTCGTAGAGGGCGTCGTACTGGCTGTTCTGCCAGCGTTCGATGTTCACGCCGCTCCAGCTGTTTTCCCGCTGCGCGATGTTGCTCGTCGCTCCGTACCACCCCTGCATGAACGCGATCGGGAACGGGTCGGTCGGCCCGTTGGTGAACATCTCCAGGTCCCAGTAGAAGTGCTCGTAGGTGTCCGGGTTGCTGGCGCCCGAGGAGAAGAAGACGCTGGCGTCGATCGTCTTGAGCGACACGTTGATCCCCGCCTGCTGGAAGCTGGACTTGACCAGTTCCTGCTCCTGCTGGCGCAGCGTGTTGACGGTCGTCGCGTAGGTGACGTTCATCGTCACGCCGTTCTTCGACCGGACGCCGCCCGAACCCTTGGTCCAGCCGGCGCCGTCGAGGAGTTGCTCGGCCTTGGCGATGTCGTACTTCCACGAGGTGTTCTTGGAGTTGAAGCGGCTCGGCGAGACCAGGACGTTGGCGGTCGTCTGGCCGGCGGGGCCATAGAGCTTGCTCGCCATCGTTTCGCGGTCGACCAGCAGCGAGTACGCCTGGCGCACCGCCGGGATCGACTGGAAGGGGTGCGGCGTCCCGAGGTGCGACTTCTGGCCGTCGACGGTCGTGTTCGGGTCGGTCATGTTGACCGCGATGCGCTCGACCCCGGCCGCGGGGGGCGAGGTGATCAGATGGCCGGTCGTGCCGTTGACCATCGAGTTGTAGACCGCGGCGGGAATGACCGCGCCCCAGGCGTAGTCGGCCTCGCCGGTCTGGATGACCGCCCGCGCCGCGCTGAGCGCGTCGACGCCGCCGGCCACGTTGACGGTCGCGAAGTGCGGCAGGTTCGGGTCGCGGTACTTGTCGTTGGCCGCCAGGTTCATGGTGTCGCCGGGCTTGAAGTCCGTCACCACGAACGGGCCGGTCCCGGTCGGCTTGAGGTTGAAGGGCGCGTTCTTGGCCGCCGACCCGACGTAGCTGCTGAGCAGGTGCTGCGGCAGGATCAGCCCGGTGTAGCCGCAGTACGCGAGGTACCAGCCGGGCGTCGGCTTCTTGAAGGTCACCTTCACCGTGAGCGGGTCGACGACGTCGACCGACGCGATGCCGGTGTAGCTGCCGGCCGTGGTCGCCCCGGTCGCGGGGTTCACGGTGTAGTCGTAGGTGAACTTGACGTCGCTGGCCGTGAATGGCTGCCCGTCGGACCAGACGACGTTGGGCTTGAGCTTCCAGGTGACGCTCGTCCCGTCCGACGACAGGCCGCCGTTGGCCTGGCTCGGGACCTCCGCCGCCAATACGGCGTAGAGGTTGCCGTTGGTGTCGAAGTCCGCCAGCGGCTCGAGCACGAACTGCGCCGCGTACCAGTCCTTGTAGCCGGAAGCGAGCGCGGGGTTCAGGATCGTCGTCGCCTGGGCCATCACGACCTTGAGGTTGCCGCTCGAGCCCCGGGATCCCGCCGCGGTGGCCGGGGTCGCGCTCGCGGTGCTGGCTGCGGTCGTCGCCGCCGGGGTCGCGCCGCCGCCGGAGGCCGCGGCCGTCGACGTCGCACCGGTCCCGGTCCCGGTGGTAGGTGCCACCGTCGCCGCCGCCGACGGTCCGCCGCCACCGCAGGCGGCGAGCAGGCTGGCGATCGCCGGGGCCGACAGGCCCAACGCGGCGGCGCGCGCCAGCACCTGTCGGCGGGTGAGGTTCCCGGCGGCTGCGGCGCGCGCCAGGCTTGCCGGGGATGAGGGATGCTCGATCAAGGCAACCTCCTCAACAACCAGCACCGGCGCGCTTGTCCGCCGCGCGCCGGGCACGTCGATGGTCTCGAACGGATGGCCCATTCTAACACCACGTGCGCGGCGCGCAATTCCATTGTTGTTCGGCGTGGTTCGCCGGCGGTTGCCTGCTTTACGCGGCCCCTGGCGGCCGTCGCCCGGTGCTACCGCTCGTCGTCGTCGCGGGCGGCCTCCCCGGTCACGATGCCGAGCGCGGCGTTGTCGCGCTCCACGCTCTCCAGCCCGGCGTCCTCGAGCATGCGGTCCCGGCGGTACTTCTTGACCGCCGCCTTCAGCGTGCCCAGTGCCAGCGTCGCGCACTTGGGCCGCATCTGGACCGCCTCGCGGCCCAGCACGTCGATCATGGCCGTGTAGTCGGTCTCGACGATGTCGTCCAGCGTCCAACCCTCGTCGTGGACCATCTCCATCAGGATCGACGCGGCCGCCTGGCTGATCGTGCAGCCCTCGCCCTCGAAGGACACGTCCCGCACGGTCGTGCCGTCCTCGCCGACCTCCAGGTAGACGGTGATGACGTCGCCGCAGCCGGGGTTGCCGCCGGGCATGACGACGTCCGCCCCGGCGTCGGCGTGGCGGTGCCGCGGGTGCTCGTAGTGGTCGAGCAGGTTCTCGATCTGCTCCTGTCGGTCCATGCGTTCCCCTTCGCGCGCCGTGCCGCCGTGGCGGGCCCACGGAGGCCGCTGGCGGCGGCCCCGCGCCGGCCGGCGGCGCTACTTCTCGATCGGCAGGCCGACGACGTTGCCCCACTCGGTCCAGGAGCCGTCGTAGTTCCGCACCCGCGGGTAGCCGAGCAGCTCGTGGAGCACGAACCAGGTGTGAGACGACCGCTCGCCGATGCGGCAGTAGACGACGATGTCGCGGTCCGGCGTGACGCCCTGCTCGCCGTAGAGCTCCCGCAGCTCCGGCCCGCTCTTGAACGTGCCGTCCTCGTTGGCCGCCCGCCCCCACGGGATGCTGCGCGCGCCGGGGATGTGCCCGCCGCGGAGCGCTCCCTCCTGCGGGTAGTCGGCCATGTGCAGCAGCTCGCCCGAGTACTCGGCCGGCGACCGCACGTCGACGAGCGGCTTGCCCTCGCCCACCCGGCGCCGCCCCTGGTAGCCGACGTGCGCCAGCACGTCGTCGCGGAGTGCCCGCAGCTCCGGTCGCATCGCCCGCGGCTGGATGTCGCTCGGCGCGTAGACCGGGACCTCCCGCGTCAGCGGCCGGCCCTCGGTCTCCCACTTCTTGCGCCCGCCGTCCATGACCTTGAGGTGGTCCATGCTCACGCCCATGTAGCGGAAGAACCAGTAGGCGTAGGCGGCCCACCAGTTGCTCTTGTCGCCGTAGAAGACGACCGTGGTGTCGTCGCCGATGCCCAGCCGCCGCAGCAGCGCCGCGAACGCCTCCGACCCGATGAAGTCGCGCACCGTCTGGTCCTGCAGGTCGGTATGCCAGTCGACCTTCACCGCCCCGGGCACGTGGCCGATGTCGTAGAGGAGCACGTCCTCGTCCGACTCCACCACCCGCACGGTCGGGTCGTCGAAGTGCTGCTGCACCCACTCGGTGCTGACGAGCACCTCGGGATTCGCATACCCCCGCGCCGCGATCTGCTCATCCGGTCGCGGCCGCCTCTCCGTCTGCTCCGCCATCTCCCGCTCCCTCCAGCGTACCCTGAGTCCCTGCCGGTCCCGCGCGCGGCGCGGACCGCCCCGCCGTGTGTTCTCTCTCTGTGCCTCGTCAACCGGGCCACCGCGCCCGGCTATTCCCGGCCCGCCCCGCGGGGTGCCCGGCCGGCGCCACTCGCGTTGACGAATTCCGAGTGGTATAGTAAGGTATACCACGAAGGTGGGTAGGAATCATTCTCAACTAGGAGCGAGTCGCAGGTGGCAGCCGAGCCCGGCATCCGGATGACGACGCAGCGCGCGGCGATCCTGGCCGTGGTGCAGACCGCGGAGAAGCACCTCACCGCGGGCGAGATCTTCGAGCGCGTACGCCGCCGCTACCCGACGATCGCCTACGGCACGGTCTACCGGACGCTCCACCTGCTCGCCGAGCTGGGCCTGATCCAGGAGTTCCCCTTCGGGGACCAGGCGAGCCGCTTCGATCGGCGTACGGACCGCCACGACCACGTCCACTGCACCGTGTGCGGGGCGCTGGTCGACGTCGACGTGCCGATCGCGATCCTCGCCCGCCAGGTGGCGGCCGACCAGACCGGCTATCAGATCCACGAGCACCAGACGGTCTTCAGCGGCGTCTGCCCGGAGTGCCTGCGCGCCCGGGAGACGGTCCATTAGCGACGGCGCGAGCCGGCCGGGCGTGGCCGGCCGCGCCGAGACGTCCGCGCGCGACGAGGCGGGCGTCGACGAGGTGGAAACACCCGCAATCACGGTAGGATAGGCGCCGGCCGGTGAGGCCGCACGCCCAGCCCGAGGAGGCAAAGGTCCGCACGATGAGTGACGCACAGCCGCTATTCCAGGTCGAGAACCTCCACGCCGGCATTGAGGGGCGCGAGATCCTGCGCGGCGTGAACCTGACGATCAATCGCGGAGAGATCCACGCCCTGATGGGGCCGAACGGCTCCGGCAAGAGCACCCTCGCCTACGTCATCGCCGGGCACCCGAACTACGAGGTGCTCGAGGGGCGCGTGCTCTTCAAGGGCCAGAACGTGCTGGAGATGAACCCCGACGAGCGGGCCCGGCTCGGCATGTTCCTCGCCTTCCAGTACCCGACGGTCATCCCCGGCGTGAGCATGGCGAACTTCCTGCGGCTGGCCGTCAACTCGGTCCACGAGGCCCGCGAGGGCGGCAAGCCGCTCGCGCCGCGCGAGTTCCGCCGGATGATGCGCGAGAAGATGGCGATGCTCAAGATGGACGAGACCTTCGCCAACCGCTACCTCAACGAGGGCTTCTCCGGCGGCGAGAAGAAGCGCGCCGAGATCCTCCAGCTCGCGCTGCTCGAGCCCGACTTCGCCATCCTCGACGAGACCGACTCCGGCCTGGACATCGACGCCCTGCGCACGGTGGCCGACGGCGTCAACGCCGTCTTCACGCCGCAGCAGGCGATGCTCGTCATCACGCACTACCAGCGACTGCTCAACTACATCAAGCCGCACTTCGTCCACGTCATGCTCGAGGGGCGCGTGGTCGAGTCCGGCGGCCCGGAGCTCGCGCTCGAGCTCGAGGACAAGGGCTACGACTATATCAAGGAGCGCTACGCCGACGTGGTCGGCGCGTAGCGCGGGGAAGGACGCAGCATGGTCGCCAAGCCAGAGCTCGACTTCGACTACAAGTACGGGTTCCGCGACGAGGAGGCCCCGGTCTTCAAGTCCCGCCGTGGCCTCGACCGGGAGATGGTCGAGCAGATCTCGGCCATGAAGCAGGAGCCGCAGTGGATGCGGGACTTCCGGCTCAAGGCGCTCGACTACTTCCAGAAGCGCCCGATGCCCTCCTGGGGCGCCGACCTCAGCGGCATCAACTTCGACGACATCTTCTACTACGTGAAGGCCAGCGAGAAGCAGGGCCGCTCCTGGGAGGATGTCCCCGAGTACATCAAGAACACCTTCGACAAGCTCGGCATCCCCGAGGCGGAGCGGAAGTTCCTGGCCGGCGTCGGCGCCCAGTACGAGTCCGAGGTCGTCTACCACTCGCTGCGTGAGGACCTCGAGAAGATGGGCGTCATCTTCCTCGACATGGACTCCGCCGTGCGCGAGCACCCGGACATCGTCAAGCAGTACTTCGGCACGATCATCCCGCCGAACGACAACAAGTTCGCCGCCCTCAACTCGTCGGTCTGGTCGGGCGGGTCCTTCGTCTACGTGCCGGAGGGCGTGCGGGTCGAGATCCCGCTGCAGGCCTACTTCCGCATCAACTCGGAGAACATGGGCCAGTTCGAGCGGACGCTGATCATCGTCGAGAAGGGCGGCTACGTCCACTACGTCGAGGGCTGCACCGCGCCGACCTACAGCTCGAACTCGCTGCACAGCGCCGTCGTCGAGATCGTCGTCAAGGAGGGCGGCCGCTGCCGCTACACGACGATCCAGAACTGGTCCAAGAACGTCTACAACCTCGTCACCAAGCGAACCGCCGCCTACCGCAACGCGACCATGGAGTGGGTCGACGGCAACCTGGGCTCGAAGGTGACGATGAAGTACCCGGCCGTCTGGCTGATGGAGCCGGGCGCCCGCGGCGAGGTCCTCTCGGTCGCCTTCGCCTCCGACGGCCAGCACCAGGATGCCGGCGGCAAGATGGTGCACGTCGCGCCGAACACTTCCTCGCAGATCATCTCCAAGTCGATCTCGAAGGGCACCGGCCGCTCCAGCTACCGCGGCCTGGTCAAGGTCCACAAGGGCGCCCACGACGTGAAGTCCAACGTCGTCTGCGACGCCCTGCTCCTCGACGACACGAGCCGGACCGACACCTACCCCTACATGGAGATCGAGGAGGAGGCCGTCTCGATCGGCCACGAGGCGACCGTGAGCAAGGTCGCCGAGGAGCAGCTCTTCTACCTGCAGAGCCGCGGCATCACCGAGGCGCAGGCCATGAGCATGATCGTCAGCGGCTTCATCGAGCCGATCGCCAAGGAGCTGCCGCTGGAGTACGCGGTCGAGCTGAACCGGCTGATCCAGCTCGAGATGGAGGGCTCGGTCGGCTAGGGCCCGCCGCGCCCGCGCGGGCCGGCACTGAGCGTGACCCTGTTCGAGGGGCGGTGTTCCGCGGCGCTCGCCAGCGACGTCCGGCCCGCCCCTCGGCCTGACCGGCACGAACGATCACAGCGCACGGCGCGGAGCGCGATTCCTCGCGCCCACCCGTGCCGGACAACGACGTAAGGGAGAGCATGGAAGCATCAGTCACGGAAGCCACCCGCGGGTTCTCCCGCCAGGCGGTGGAGGAGCTCGCCGGGCTGCGCCGCGAGCCGGAGTGGGTGCGCGAGCAGCGCCTGGCCGCCTGGGACGCCTTCGAGGCCATCCCGATGCCGGTCCGCACCGACGAGGAGTGGCGGCGCACCGACATCCGGCGCCTGCCGATCGACGCGGTCGCGCCCTTCGGCACCATGCCGGAGCGGGTCGCCGGCCCGGCGGACCTGCCGGTCGAGGTCACGGCCCTCCTGGGCGACGACCAGCGGCGCGCCGGCCTCGCCGTCCAGATCGACTCGGCCGCGGTCTACGCCGAGCTCAGCCCCGAGCTCGCCGAGCAGGGCGTGATCTTCACCGACCTCGCCACCGCCGTCGAGCGCTACCCGGACCTCGTCCGGCGCCACTTCATGACCGACGCCGTCCCGGCCAGCGAGAACAAGTTCGCCGCGCTGCACGGCGCCTTCTGGAGCGGCGGCACCTTCGTCTACGTGCCGCGCAACGTGCGGATCGAGACGCCGCTGCGGGCGCAGGTCTACGCTCGCACCCCCGGCGCCGCGATCTTCCCGCACACGCTGATCGTCGCCGAGGAGGGCGCCTCCGTCGTCGTGGTCGACGCCTGGGCGTCGGCGCCGAGCGACGAGCCGGCCATCGCCTCGAGCGTCGTCGAGATCATCGCCGGCGACGCGGCGCAGGTGCGCTACATTCAACTCCAGGACTGGGGCCGCAACGTCTGGAACTTCGTCACCCAGCGCGCGATCCTGGGCCAGGACGCCGTCGTCAACACGCTCGACGTGGCCCTGGGCTCGCGCCTGAGCAAGTCGCTCATCGCCAGCCACCTGGCCGGACCGGGCAGCCTCGCCGAGATGCTCGGCCTCTACTTCGCCGACGGCACCCAGCACCTGGACCACCAGACGCGCCAGATGCACATCTCGCCCTACGCCACCAGCGACCTCCTCTTCAAGGGCGCGATCAAGGACCGGGCGCGCACCGTGTACTCGGGCGCCATCAAGGTCTACCCGAACGCCCAGCGCACCGACGCCTACCAGGCCAACCGCAACCTGATCCTCAGCCGCACTGCCCGGGCCGACACGATGCCCAACCTCGAGATCGGGGCCAACGACGTGCGGTGCACCCACGGGGCAACGGTCGGCCAGGTCGAGGAGGAGTACATCTTCTACCTGATGAGCCGCGGCATCAACCGCACCGAGGCGGTCAAGCTGATCGTCGATGGCTTCTTCGACGAGGTGATCGAGCGGGTGCCGGTGCCTGAGGTGCAGGAGACGGTGCGCGCGGCGATCGCGCGAAAGATCGGACTGTAGCCATGTCCACGGCGACCGGGCACGACACCTACGACGTCGCGCGGGTCAGGGCCGACTTCCCGGTCCTGTCCCAGCCCGTGCACGGCAAGCCGCTCATCTACCTCGACAGTGCCGCCAGCTCGCAGAAGCCGGCCGCGGTCATCGCGGCGCTGGACGACTACTACCGCACCAGCAACGCCAACATCCACCGCGGCGTGTACTGGCTCAGCGAGCAGGCGACCGCCGCCTACGACGACGCCCGCGCCCGCGTCGCCCGCTTCATCAACGCGCCCCACCCGCGCGAGTGCATCTTCGTGCGCAACACGACCGAGGCGATCAACCTCGTCGCCCAGAGCTGGGGGCGGGCCAACCTCGGTCCCGGCGACACCGTCGTGCTGACCGTGCTCGAGCACCACAGCGACATCGTCCCCTGGCAGCTCATCGCCGCCGAGCGCGGCGCCACGCTGCGCTGGGTCGACGTCGACGACCAGGGCCGGCTGCGCCTGGAGGACCTCGACCGCTACCTGGCGACCGAGCGCGTCAAGCTGGTCGGCGTCACCCACGTCGCGAACGCCCTCGGTACGATCAACCCGGTCGCCGAGATCGTGGCGCGGGCCCACGCGGCCGGCGCCCTGGTGCTCCTCGACGGCGCCCAGAGCGTGCCGCATATGCCGGTCGACGTGCGGGCGCTCGGGGTCGACTTCCTGGCCTTCTCCGGCCACAAGATGCTCGGCCCGATGGGCATCGGCGTCCTCTGGGGCCGGCGGGCGCTGCTCGAGGCCATGCCGCCCTTCCTCGGCGGCGGCGACATGATCCGCACCGTGACGCTGGAGGGCTCGACCTGGGCGGACCTGCCGGCCAAGTTCGAGGCCGGCACCCCGAGCGTCGGCGACGCCGTCGGCCTCGGCGCGGCCATCGACTACCTGTCCGGGCTGGGCATGGACGCCGTCCGCGCCCACGAGCGCGAGTTGATCGAGTACGCCCTGGAGCGGCTGCCCGGCGTGCCCGACCTGACCCTCTACGGGCCCGAGGGTGAGGACCGCGCCGGGGTGATCAGCTTCAACCTGGGCGACGTCCACCCGCACGACGTCGCCAGCATCCTCGACGGCGAGGGGGTCGCCGTCCGCGCCGGGCACCACTGCGCCCAGCCGCTGATGCACCGCCTCGGCGTCGACGCCACCACGCGCGCCAGCTTCTACGTCTACAATACGACCGACGACGTCGACCGGCTGGCCGATGCGCTTCAGACGGTGCGCAGGATCTTCGGTCTCGGAGTGTGACCCGTGGCTGACATCTACCGTGAGAACATCCTCGACCACGCGCGGAACCCGCGCAACCACGGCACAATCGAGGACGCCGACATCACCTTCGAGGACAGCAACCCGCTCTGCGGCGACCGCGTGCGCATCGACGTGCGCGTCGAGGACGGCCGGATCGCCGACATCAAGTTCAGCGGGCGCGGCTGCGCCATCAGCCAGGCGGCGACCTCGCTCCTGACCGAGATGGTGGCCGGCCAGGACCTCGACAGCGTGCGGGCGCTCACGGCCCAGGACATCCTGGACGAGCTCGGCGTGCCGATCAGCCCGGCCCGGGTCAAGTGCGCGCTGCTCGGGCTCAAGGTCCTCAAGTCCGGCGCCTATGGCATCACCGACTGGCCCAGCGACGACCACGATCACGACCACGAGGAGTAGCCACACCGGCGCGCCGCGCCAGGGAGCAGGGGGAATGGCAAGCTTCACCGCCGACGACGTCCGCGAGAACCTCAAGACCGTCTACGACCCCGAGATCGGGATCGACGTGATCAACCTCGGCCTGGTCTACGACGTCGACCTGGACGACAAGGACGACAAGACCGACGTCGTGGTGACGATGACCCTGACCTCGATGGGCTGCCCGCTCGGCCCCATCCTGATGCAGGAGATGAACCGGGCGCTCGCCGACCTGCCCGACGTGGGCGAGATCGGCGTCAACCTCGTCTGGAGCCCGCCCTGGTCCCCGGACATGATGTCCGAAGAGGCCAAGGACGAGCTGGGCATCTGGTAGCGGCGCGCCGGCCGCGACGCGCGTCATCGCAGACCCGGCCGCTGGGCCGGGTCTCGTGCTGACCGGCCGGCACGCGCGCCGTCGCGTCGACGCAACGGACAACTCTGGAGTGACGGGATGCGCTACGCGAACACGGTGACGATCGCCCGGCCCGCCGCCGAGGTCTTCGCCTACATGACCTCCCTCGCGAATCTGCCCACCTGGCAGGAGGCGATCGTCGTCGCGACGCCGACCTCGACCGGCCCGCAGGGCGTGGGCTCGACCTACTCCGCCACCGCCCGGGTGATGGGGCGCGAGCTCGACGGCAGCGGCGAGATCGTCGCCTGGGATCCCCCCCGCTCCTACACGCTCAAGACGACCAGCGGGCCGCTCCTGCTGACCGTGACGATGACGCTGACCCCCGAGGGGACCGGCACGCGCGTCGATGCCGTCTCCGAGGGGCAGGCCCGGGGAGTCCTCCGCTTCGCCGGTCCGGGCATCGAGGCCATCCTGCAGCGCCAGGCCCAGCAGGACCTGGAGAGCCTCAAGTCGGTGCTGGAGGGCTTCGGCAACCCCAACTGACCTCCGACCACCCGTCTCCCGCTCCCGCCGGACGCGCTACAATGCCCGCGGCACACGTCCGAGCGAGGGAGGGGATCCATGGCAGACCTCGATGCGGCCTACCGCTTCGTCGACGAGCACGCCGACCGGATGGTCGGCGACCTCCAGCGGCTGATCCGCCAGCCGTCGATCTCGTCGGCCCGCGTCGGCGTGCGCGAGTGCGCCGATCTGCTCGTCGAGATGATGGGCGACGTCGGCATCGCGGCGCGCGTGATGGAGACGGACGGCCTGCCCGTGGTCGTCGGCGGGATCGCGGCCGACCGGCCGAACGCCCCCACGCTGGTGATCTACACCCACTACGACGTGCAGCCGGCCGACCCCGAGTCCGCCTGGGAGTCGCCGCCCTTCGAGGCGCGGCGCGTCGGCGACCGCATCGTCGGCCGCGGCGCGACGGACGCCAAGGGCAACCTGATGGCCCACCTCAAGGCGGTCGAGGCACTCCGGGCCGGCGGCGGCCTGCCGGTCAACGTGAAGTTCCTCTTCGACGGCGAGGAGGAGAGCGGCAGCCCGAGCCTGCCCGCCTTCGTCGCCGCCCATAAAGACCTGCTGGCGGCCGACGCGGCCCTGTCGTTCGACGGCGGCTTCGGCGCCGGCAACGTGCCGCGCATCAACCTCGGCTCGAGCGGCCTCCTCTTCGTGCAGATGCGCGCGCGCGGCGGCGCGAAGGACCTCCACTCGGCGCGGGCCCGGCTCGTCCCCAACCCCGCCTGGAAGCTCGTCTGGGCGCTCAACTCGATCAAGGGCCCCGACGGCCGGGTCACGATCGCGGGCTTCTACGACGCGGTGCGGCCGCCGACCGCCCTCGAGCGGCAGCTGCTCGAGCAGGCGGGCTGGGACGACGCGGCGCAGCGGCGCGACCTCGGCGTCGACGAGTTCGTCGGCGGCGTCAGCGGCGTCGACGCCCTCCAGCAGCTCCTGTTCACCCCGACCTGCAACATCGCCGGCTTCGTCTCCGGCTACGTCGGCGAGGGGAACAAGACCCTGCTGCCGTCGACGGCCGCGGTCAACGTCGACTTCCGCCTCGTCTCCGACCAGGACCCGGCGGACCTCCTCCAGAAGCTGCGGCGCCACCTCGACGAGCACGGCTTCGGCGACGTCGAGCTGCGCGACCTGGGCAGCATCGAGCCCTCCCGCACCGCGGCCGACTCCCCCTTCGCCCGGGTCGTCGTCGAGGCGGCACGCCGCGTCTACCGGCGCGAGCCGTCCCTGCAGCCGACCGGCGACGCCTCGGGCCGGCAGGCCGTCTGGCTGGCCGGCCAGCTCGGCATCCCCGGCGCCGGCACGGCCATCGGCCCGCCCGACTGGCGGGGCCACGCCGCCAACGAGTTCATGACGGTCGGGCACTACCTCGACGGGATCAAGTACGCCGCCACGATCTGGACCCTCTTCGGGGAGTCGGCGGCGAAGTAGCGTGTCTTCGGTAACGCATCCGGCCGCCTGCCCGCGGCCGGCCGGGAAGGTAATCCACGCATGACGCGACCGATCGAGATCGAGGACCTCGCCCGCATCCGCTACGTCGGCGACCCGCGGATCTCCCCCGATGGGCGGCGGCTGGCCTACGTCGTGACCGAGGTCGACCTCAAGGGCAAGCAGTACCGCTCCGCCATCTGGCTGGCGGCCACCGACGGCAGCGAGCGCGCCCGCTTCACCGCCGGCACCGCCAAGGACACCGCGCCCCGCTGGTCGCCTGACGGCCGGCACCTGGCCTTCCTCTCCGACCGCGACGGCAATGTCCAGCTCTACGTCATGCCGGCGGACGGCGGCGAGCCCCAGCGCCTGACCGACCTCAAGAACGGCGTCGCCGACCCCGTCTGGTCGCCCGACGGCAGCCAGCTGGCCTTCTCCAGCAAGCTCGGCCCGGAGGGGATGGTCCTGCGCGCCGAGCAGTCCGACGAGGACCGCCGGCGCGAGGCCGAGAAGAGCGACGTCAAGGTCATCCGCAGCCTCAAGTACAAGTTCGACGGCGAGGGCTTCCTCGGCGACCTGCACCGGCACCTCTTCGTCGTCCCGGCCGGCGGTGGCCGGCCGCGCCAGCTGACCGACGGCGACTGGGACGACTCCCAGCACGCCTGGTCGGCCGACGGCTCCGAGATCGCCTTCGTCTCCAACCGCACGCCGGACCGCGAGCGCAACAGCGTCGCCGACATCTGGACGGTGCCGCTCGACGGCGGCGAGCCGCGCCGGGTCACCGCCAGCGACGGCGCCTACGGCACGCCGGCCTACTCGCCCGACGGCAAGCACCTCGCCTACGTCGGCAACCCGGTCGCGCCGCCCTATGGCCCGACCACGCTGGCCGGCCTCTGGGTCGTGCCCGCGGCGGGCGGCGATGCCCGCAACCTCACCGCCGCGCTCGACCGCGAGGTCGGCAACACCGTCACCAGCGACGTCCACTACGTCGCCACCGTCCAGCGCCCACTCTGGTCGACCGACGGCACGAGCGTCACCGTGCCGATCAGCGACCGGGGCAGCGTCCGCGTGGTCCAGGTGGGGCTGGACGGCGAGATCCGCACGCTGCTCGACGGCGCCCGCGACATCGTCACGGTCAGCCGGGCCGACGACGGGCGGCTCGGCTTCACCGCCTGCGACACGACCCACCCGATCGAGGCGTTCGCCGCCGACGCCGACGGCCGCGACGAGCGCGCGCTGAGCCACGCCAACGACGAGTTCCTGCACGAGGTCGAGGTCCGCCCGGCCGAGCACTTCACCTTCACCGGGGAGGGCGGCCAGGAGCTCGACGGCTGGCTGATCACGCCGCACGGCTTCCGCGACGGCGTGCGCTACCCGCTGGTGCTGGAGATCCACGGCGGGCCGCACGGCATGTACGGCAACACCTTCTTCCACGAGATGCAGGTCCTGGCCGCCGCCGGCTACGTCGTGCTCTACACCAACCCGCGCGGCAGCACCGGCCAGGGCCAGCAGTTCGTCTCGGCCGCCATGGGCGACTGGGGCGGCGTCGACTACCGCGACATCATGGCCGGCGTCGACCACGTGCTCGGGCTGGGCTTCGTCGACCAGGGCCGCCTCGGGCTCACCGGCGGCTCGTACGGCGGCTACATGACCAACTGGATCGTCGGCCACACCGACCGCTTCCGGGCGGCCGCGACCGACCGCTGCACGGCCAACCGCTTCTCGCAGTTCGGCGCCAGCGACTTCGCCTGGTCGTCCGGCCCCTGGGAGTTCGGCGGCACACCCTACGACAACCCGGACGGGTACATGGAACGCTCGCCGATCACCTACATCAAGCACGTGACCGCGCCGATGCTGATCATCCACAGCGAGCAGGACCACCGCTGCCCCATCGAGGAGGGGGAGCAGTGGTTCGTCGCGCTGCGGCTCCTCGGCAAGGAGGCGGAGATGCTCCGCTTCCCCAACGAGAGCCACGGCATGTCGCGCACCGGACGGCCGGACCACCGCATCGAGCGGCTCACCCGTCTGGCCGGCTGGTTCGACGAGCACCTGTAGCCGAGTCGATCCGTCGCCGGGAGCCGCCCTCGACCGGGGGCGGCGCCCGGCACCCGCGCTTCCCCCTGGGAGGAGTTTCCCCATGCTCGCGCGCCCGGCCATCCGGCTGGCTCTGGCGATGGTCGCCGTGGCGTTGCTGGGCGGCTGCAGCCGCACCGCCGGCACCCCCATCCCGACCGAGAGCACCGGCCCGATCGTCACCCGCGTCACGGTCGTGATGACCGAGATGATGTACACCCCGTCGACCTTCACCGTGCCGGTCGGCGCGAAGGTCGTGCTGACGCTCGAGAACAAGGGCGTGGTGACCCACGACTTCACCATCGACGACCTCAACGGCCAGCAGGTGCAGCAGGTCGTCCCGGCCGGACAGACCGGGACACTGACCTTCCTCGCCCCGACCCAGCCGGCCCGGGTCGTCTTCTACTGCTCGCAGCCCGGCCACCGGCAGGCCGGCATGCAGGGCACCATGGTCGTGCGCTAGGGCCCGGCCCCGAACTTGCTTGCACACTCGTACCGAGCCGAAACGCGGGGAAGGCGCTAAGATACGGCAAAAGCGGGGCACGGACGAGCGGCGTCGACCGCTCCGAGGGGAGGCACGACCCATGACGACCGGCTATTCATCCGTCCACGAGCTACTGGACGACCTGCGTCCGGCAGCCGAGCTACACGACTCCCACCTGACGGTCGCCGACGAGCGCGGGTTCCGCGAGCGGACGCTCGACCGGCTGGTCTACTCCGCCGTCTTCGGCGACGACGACGTGCGCGCGGCCAGCCGCTGGCTGGTCTGGCAGGCGGGCCAGACGCTCGGCGTGCTGCCCGCGTCGATCCACGACCTGTACCTGGCCGGCGGCCGCGGCGAGTGGAGCCACCAGACGACGCCCGCCATCAACGTGCGCGGCATGTCCTACGACATGGCTCGGGCGGCCGTGCGCGCCGCGATCAGGAACGACTGCAAGCAGTTCATCTTCGAGATCGCCCGCTCGGAGATCGGCTACACCGGGCAGCGGCCCGAGGAGTACGTCACCGTCGTGCTGGCGGCCGCCCTCCGCGAGGGGTACCGCGGCCCCCTCTTCATCCAGGGCGACCACTTCCAGATCAACGCCAGGCGCTTCGGCGAGAGCGCGGAGAAGGAGACGAAGGCCGTCCAGGACCTCACGCTCGAGGCGCTCCAGGCCGGCTTCTACAACATCGACATCGACTCCTCCACCATCGTCGACCTGTCGCGCCCGACCGTCCCCGAGCAGCAGGAGCTCAACTACGCCACCTGCGCCGGGCTCACCGCCTTCATCCGCGAGCACCAGCCCGAGGGGGTCACCGTCTCGGTCGGCGGCGAGATCGGCGAGGTCGGCGGCAAGAACAGCACGGTCGAGGAGCTGCGCGCCTTCATGGAGGGCTACCGGCACGCGCTCGGCGGGCTCGGCCACGACCTGACCGGCATCAGCAAGATCAGCGTCCAGACCGGGACCAGCCACGGCGGCGTCGTCCTGCCGGACGGCACCATCGCCGACGTCAAGGTCGACTTCGACACCCTCGGCAAGCTGTCGGAGGTCGCGCGGAGCGACTACCACATCGGCGGGGCCGTCCAGCACGGCGCCTCGACCCTGCCGGAGATCGCCTTCAACCGCTTCGCCGAGGCGAACGCCGTCGAGGTCCACCTGGCCACGGCCTTCCAGAACATGATCTACGACAGCCAGGCCTTCCCGGCGGAGCTGCGCGACCAGATCTACGCCCACCTGGCGGAGCACCACGCCGACGAGCGCAAGCCCGGCATGACCGACGCGCAGTTCTACTACACGACCCGCAAGCGCGGGTTCGGCCCGTTCAAGCAGGCGATCTGGGACCTGCCGGAGAGCGTGCGGCAGCACATCGGCGCCGAGCTCGAGGAGCGCTTCGACCTGATCTTCAAGCGGCTGGACGTCACCGGCACCGCCGCCACGGTCGAGCGCTTCGTCCATCCGGCGCGGCGCGACAAGCCGGCGCCGGCCCCGCTGGCATCGGTGCAGGTGTCGTAGCCGGTCGTCCAGGGAAGCGAGGGGGCCCGCTCCGGCGGGCCCCGTTCGTCCAGGTCGGTGGCCCGGGTCGCCGGGTTCAGCGCCGGGCGGCGGGGCCGGCGGGGGTCTCTCCCGGGCGCAGGTAGACCAGGTACTCGTTGAGGCCGACCTTCAGCACGCGGCGCACCGTGTACACCTTCCCCGCCTCGCGGATCGATCGCCCCGGCTCGATGCGCCCCGCCTTGACCTCCCGCGCCGTCCGCGCGACGATCTCATAGGTGACGCGGCCGCAGGCCTCGCACCGGAAGTACTGGTCCATCTCGTTGGCGACGGCGGCCAGGCTCCGGTGGACGAGCACCGTTCGATCGCTTCCACAGTCGGGACAGGTACGGGGTTCGTCCTGCGCCACTGCTGTATCGGCCTCCCAGACGGGGCCGTCCCGGGACGGGTCGGTCGGCAACGCTCCGATGGGCGGATTGTACGGCAATGCCGCATCGAACGAAACACGACGTCGCCGCTGGACTATTGAGCCGTGTGCGGATGGAAAATCGTCGCCGCGCGTCCGGCAGCCGGAATGCCCCGTGCGTATCCGGTGCCGACACGCCATTGCGCACCCACCTCGGGGCCACGCCACGGCACAGCGAACTTGGGGGGAACCGTGGAGCAGGACGCCGGCAGGACGACACCGGAGCGCCGCTCGGCCCGTGAACGCGCGCTGCCGGCCGCCGCGCGTGACCTCCTGAGTCGCGTCCGGCTCATTACCGCCTCCAACCGCGGCCCGGTCGAGTTCAGCCTCGATCAGGACGGCAACTTCTCGACGCGCCGCGGCGCCGGAGGGGTCGTCACCGCCATCAGCGCCATCGGCCGCTACACCGACACGATCTGGGTCGCCAGCGCCATGACCGAGGGGGACCGCGCCCGGGCGCTGCTGGCCGACGACCTCGGCGAGGAGGTCATCGCCCCGCCCGACACCGACTTCCGCCTGCGCTTCGTCGTGTCCGACCCCGCCGCCTACGACGGCTACTACAACCGCATCGCCAACCCGCTCCTCTGGTTCCTCCAGCACTACCTCTGGGACACGCCGCGCGCCCCCGACGTGGACTACCAGACCTGGGAGGCCTGGCACGACGGCTACGTGGTCGTCAACGAGGAGTTCGCCGACGAGATCCTGCGCGTGGCCGACGCCAGCACCCACCCGCCCCTCGTCATGCTGCAGGACTACCACCTCTACCTGGTGCCCCGGCTCCTGCGCGCCGCCCGCCCCGACATGATCCTGCAGCAGTTCGTCCACATCCCCTGGCCCGATCCCGACTACTGGCGCCTCATCCCGGGCGAGATGCGCCGCGCCATCTGCGAGAGCCTGCTCGCCAACGACATCGTCGGCTTCCAGACGCCCGGGCACGCCCGCAGCTTCATGTACACCTGCGAGGCCAACCTCCCCGACGTCGACATCGGCTATCGCACCGGCCAGGTCGACTATCGCGGCCGCACGACCCAGGTGCGCGCCTACCCGATCTCGATCGACGTCGATGCCGTGCTCGCGGTGGCGGAGTCGGAGGACGCACGCCGGCACGCCGAGCTCGTCCAGGGTTCCCTCAACGACTACACCGTCGTGCGCGTCGACCGGGCCGAGCCGAGCAAGAACATCGTGCGCGGCTTCCTGGCCTACGACCGCATGCTCGAGGAGCACCCCGACCTGATCGGCCGCGTCAACTTCCTGGCCTACCTCGTCCCGTCGCGGCTCGAGGTCACCGAGTACGTCGACTACCTCGACGACATCAACACGGTGGTCGGCCGGATCGCGACCAAGTACGCCAACGTGGCCCAGACCGACGGGGTCGCCTGGCAGCCGATCCACGTCTTCATCGGCGACGACTACCCGCGCGCGCTCGCGGCGATGAGGCACTACGACGCGCTGCTGGTCAACCCGATCTTCGACGGCATGAACCTGGTCGCCAAGGAGGGGGCGCTCCTGAACGAGCGCGACGGCGTGCTCGTCCTCTCCGAGGGCGCCGGCGCCTACCAGCAGCTCGGCGCGCACGCCCTCAGCGTCGCCCCGACCGACATCGAGGGGACGGCCCGCGCCCTCTACGCCGCCCTGACGATGCCCGCCGGCGAGCGCGCCGCCCACGCGCGTGCCCTGCGCCAGCTCGTGCTCGACGAGGACATCCTCACCTGGATCTACAGCCAGCTCGAGGACCTGGCCACGACCCCCGCCGGGCGCGGCCTGATCCACCGCTGACGCCGCTCAGCCGGTCGCCGGGCGGCCGTAGCGCCCCAGGATCTCCAGCGTCTCCGGGATCGGCAGCGCGTGGCGCACGTGGCCGTCCCGGCCGGCCGTGGTCGTCGCCCCGAAGAGGGCGTTGACGACCGCCTCCTCGGTGGCCTCGACCGTCGCCTGGAACAGCCCGTCGATCAGCGCGCCGTGCTCGACCACGTGCTCGAGCCGCAGCAGGCCACCCGCCGGCTCGTGCGGCACGCGCGGCCCGGTCGAGAAGGCGATGACGTAGTCGCCGCTGCCGTGGCCGCCGATCGAGCCGGTGCGCGCCAGGCCCAGCGGGGCCCGCCGCGCCAGCCGCCGCAGCGCCCGGTCGAGCATCGGCGCGTCGGTCGCCACGATCACCATGATCGAGCCCGACTCCGGCAGGGACGGCTCCGGGCGCCACCCCGCCAGCTCGCGGCCGACCGGCACGCCCGCGATCGTCAGCTGGCCGCGCCGGCCGAAGTTGCCCAGCACCAGCACCCCGACGGTCCAGCCGCCCAGCCCCTCCGGGAGCCGCCGCGAGGCCGTCCCGATGCCCCCCTTGAACTCGAACAGGCTCATGCCCGTCCCGGCGCCGACCGCGCCCTCCGCGACCGGCCCGCCGCGGGCCGCGTCGATCGCCGCCAGCACGTGCTCCTGGCGCACGTGCCGCCCCTGCTGGTCGTTGAGGTAGGCGTCCGAGCACTCGCCGACGACCGGGTTGACCGTCGAGGTCGAGATGCCGGCGTCCGGGTTGGTCCGCACGGCGTGCGCGATCAGCCCGTCGGTGACCACGCCGACGTTCATCGTCCCGGTGAGCGCGATCGGCGTCTCGATCACGCCGAGCTCGTCGATCTGCTCCTGGCCCATGCACTTGCCGAAGCCGTTGAGGACGAAGATCGCGGCCGGCACCTTCTCCCGGAACAGGTTGCCGCCGTGCGGCAGGACCACCGTGACCCCGGTACGCACCGGCCCCATGCCCGGCACCAGCGGCCCCTCGCCGCGCCACAGCGTCACCTGGCCCACCCGCACGCCCGCCACGTCGGTTATGGCGTTCTCCGGGCCCGGCGGCAGCTCGCCCAGGACCACCCCGGCGTCGCGCGCCCGGGGCCGCGCCGTCTCGTCGCTCCCCATCCTGCTCGCTCCTTCGTCGCACGCGGGAGCATAGCAGAGGTCGGGGAGACGTGGCCGCGCGGTCAGCCGGCGGCGCGGTGCCGGTGGAGCGGCGGGTGCAGCACTACCGCGCAGACGGCGAGCGCCAGCGCCAGCCCCGCCAGTACGTCGACCAGGAAGTGCTCGCCGAGCGTCATCAGCGCCAGCCCCATCAGACCGGCGTAGAGGACCGCCGGCAGGAACGGCAGCCGCCGGGGACGCGGCAGGAAGACGGCCACGACCGTCGCCACCGCCATGTGCAGCGAGGGCATCGCCGCCACGTCGTTGGCGCCGGCCATCCGGTCGCCGGTCGAGAAGAGACCGTGGACGAAGAAGTCGAGCACCTCGGGCACGCCGCGGTGGATCGCCGGGATGTAGCCGAGCGCGGCGGCCATCCAGGGCGGCGCGGTCGGCACCAGCAGGTTGACGACCAGGCCGAGGTAGAGCACGCCGAAGACCGCGAGGGTGAACGGGCCGAGGCGCGGCGAGCGCCGCCACCAGAGGAGGATCGCCATGACCGGCGGGGCCACGAAGTAGGTCACGTAGACCGCCACCAGCAGGAAGTCGGCGGCGCCCAGCCCGCTCGCCGGCAGCAGGTGGTGCTGCAGCCAGCTGATGGGCTCGTGGCCGAAGGTCAGCCAGCGGTCGACCGCGACCGGGTAGGCGTAGTGGATTGGCATGCCCACGACCGCGGAGAGCGCGCGCAGCCGGACGAAGAGCGCGAAGAGGACCACGTTGAGCGCCAGCAGCGCCGAGCCGCGGCCGCGCGTCCGGATGAACTCCGGCCAGCGCCGGCCCCACGCGACCTGCTCCCGCGCTCGCGGCTCCCCCGGCCTGCCGGCCCGCTCCATCGCCCGTCGCTCTCACCGGCGCCGCCGCGGCTGCCCCAGCGGGGTGCCCCGACGGCGGCTCGATGATGCGCGCGGCGCCGTGTCAGGCGCGTGACGACCGGGGATCGGCGCGTGCCAAACGCGTGCCGATTGGCGGGCGTGGTCGCGGCCGGGCTCAGGCCGTCAGCCGCCGGATCTCGCGGCTGTCCGGCAGGAACACCACGAACGGGAGCGCCAGGAGCGAGACGCCGGCCACGATCAGGAAGGCCTCGCGGATGCCGACCGCGTCGCCGAGGGTGCCGAAGCCGATCGAGGCCACGCCGGTCGTGATGTAGCTGAGGGCCAGCATCAGGCCGGACATCGAGCTGCGCGCCTCCGGCACCAGCTCCTGCCCCATCGCCAGCGTCACCGGGCGCACCGAGAGCGCGACGAAGCCGGCGGCCATCAGCACCAGCAGCACCTGCCAGCTGCCGTTCTCCAGGACGAGGTAGAGGTAGAAGAGCGGCGCCGACGCCACCGCGGCGATGGTCATGATCGTCTTGCGCCCGATGCGGTCCGACAGGCTCCCCGCGATCAGCCCGCCGGCGATGCCCGCCCCCGACAGCAGCGACAGGGCGATCCCCCCGTACCAATCACTGCGCCCGTTGGTGATCAGCAGCTTTACCAGGAAGTACTGGAAGGGCAGCGTGACCAGGCCGTTGATGACGTAGACCCCGAGCAGGGACGTGATCGCCTTCCGGCGGGCGCGCAGCAGCGGCCGGAAGGCGACGCTGTCGGTCGCGCGCCGCCGGGCGTCGCTCTCGCGCGTGTCCAGCGTGAAGAAGAGCACGACCGAGGCGGCGATGCCGAAGACCATGACCACGGCTGAGCCCTTGAGCGTGAAGAGCGCGATGGCCGCGGTGATCAGCAGCGGTCCGATCGTGCGCGCCGAGTCGCCGAAGGCCATGAAGATCGACATGGCCCGGCCCATGCGCTTCCCGCCGTACTCCCCGACCAGCGCGATCGCCGCCGTGTGGAACGCCGCCGACGCCAGCCCCGAGGCCATCAAGAGCAGGAGGACGACGGCGACGCTCGGCGCCAGCCCGACGCAGGAGAGGGACACCGCGGCGACCGTCGGGGCGGCCACCACGAACCACTTGCGCGTGGTGCGGTCCGCCACGTAGCCGATCGCCGGCTGGACCACGCTCGGCAGCTGCTGGGCCGGGATCATCAGGCTGACCACCGCCAGCGAGATGCCGAGCTTCGCCTGCACCGCCGGGATGAGGACGCCCAGGAAGGAGGAGTAGATGTCGTGTGACAGGTGGCCGGCGGCCACGATGAAGGTCTTGCGCGCCTGGAACCCGTCGCCGGCCGTCGCCGCGGCCGTCCCCGGCTCGGCCGTGACCGCCGTGCCGCCCGTGGTCGTGGTCGTGGTCGTATCCATCCGCTTCGGCCCCCGCCTCTCCGCCCCGGCACCCCGTCGCGCGGTTGTGAACGCAAACGCTCCGGTAATGATGGCATATCGCGCGACCCGGCTGCCGGTCCGCGGTCCGCCTCCCATGGACTGTGACAGCGCGCAGACGCGGGCCAATCGATCGCGCTCCGGTCACGGCGGGTCGTCCCAGAGATGCTTAGCGTCGGACACTCGGACACCTTCGGACACTTCGGACACTTCGGACACGTTGTTTATGGGTAGGTTGGGGGCACATCTCCGGTCCACGGTGTGACGAGTCCGGGTCCGGGAGGCAGGCACACAGCCATCTGTAAGCGACAGCCCGCATGAACTCTCAAGCTCAGGTTCGTTGAGATGACGAACGGCGGGGGACTTCACCGTACTGCAGATTGCGCGTAACTCCGTTCGTCGTGGAGTAAGGACCGTTGGGGTCAGCAGCGGTCAATCCAACTGTGTGTGCTTCCGCGTTCACGCGCTCGGCGATGGAGCGCGCGATGGACCGGACGGGGCTGACCCACCACACGATGGTCTTAAACAACGTGTCCGACGTGTCCGACGTGTCCGACACGCCGGCCAGCTCCGCGACGGCACGGACCGCCGGACGCCAGGCGTCCGGCGCCTCCTGGCCCTCCGCAACCGCCCCCATCGCGCGCCACCGCGCGCTCGTCACCGCGCCACCACCACGCCGGGCATGGCCCGTGCGCGGCGGTCGTGGCAGGATATCCCCGGGGATACGTGAGGAGGAGTCGGACCATGGC
>DASSZN010000234.1:0-17023 GCA_035702805.1 Thermomicrobiaceae bacterium
GGCCTCTGGAGCCGGCTCGCCTCCGGGGTCATGCGCTACCCGGTGGCGGTGATCCTGCCGGTACTGGCGCTGCTGATCGCGCTCGGCCTCCCCTTCCTGAACGCGAACTTCGGCACGCCCGGCATGGACATGCTGCCGAAGACCGACGAGTCGCGCCTGGCCTACGACGCGCTGGTCAACGACTTCGCCGACACGCCGGTCGCTCCGATCAACGTCCTGCTCACCTCCCACAGCGGGGCGATGACCGATGCCGCCAACCTGACGGCGATGAAGACGGTCTACGATCGGATCGCGGCCCTGCCGGGCGTGCAGAGCATCGACAGCATCTACAGCGTCGCGCCGGGCGGGACGAGCGCGACGCCGCAGGAACTGACCGCGCTGCTCGACTCGAGCGACGCCGCGGCCCGGCAGGCCGCGCGCGGCTACGTCGCCGGCAGCGCGGCGCAGTTGACGGTGATCGGGAGCGGGACCGCCGACAGCACGCAGGCGAAGAACCTGGTCAACGCGATCCGCGGCCTGAGCACGTCCGCCTCTCCGCTGTCCGTCGAGGTTGGCGGAGCGACGGCCCAGAACCTCGACATGGTGAGCGGGATCGAGAGCCGCATCCCGTACGCCCTGGGGTTCGTGGTCGTGGTGACCTACCTCGTGCTCTTCCTGCTGCTCGGCTCGGTCTTTTTGCCGTTCAAGGCGATCGTGGTGGACGGGCTCTCGATCACCGCCTCGTTCGGCGCGCTCGTCTGGATCTTCCAGGATGGCCACCTGAGCGGGCTACTGCGCTTCGAACCTACCGGCTACATCGTCCCGATGGTCCCGGTGATGATGTTCTGCATCCTGTTCGGGCTGTCGATGGACTACGAGGTCCTGATGCTGACCCGCATGCAGGAGGAGTACGAGAAGACCGGCGACAACCGGCACGCGGTGGCGACTGGGCTGGAGCGGACCGGCCGGGTGATCACGAGCGCGGCGCTGATCATGATCGTCGTGTTCGGCACCGGCGTGCTGGACCGGCTGCTCATCCTGGAGTCGATGGGGGTCGGCATGGCGATCGCCGTCTTCATCGACGCGAGCATTGTGCGGGCGCTGCTGGTACCGGCGACGATGCGGCTGATGGGCGGGGTGAACTGGTGGGCGCCGGCCCCGCTGAAGCGCCTCTACCTGCGGCTGGGCCTCGGCGAGGTCCCGGCCGCGCCGGAGCCGGTCCGCGAACTCGAGCACGTCGCCTGAGGGACGGCGCGCCGCCGGCTCAGGCCAGGCTGCCGACGTTGAAGCGGTCGCGCGGGAAGTCGGCGAGGAACGCCTGGCGAATGCGCGGCGTCAACGTCGCCGTCCAGTCGATGGTGGCGCCACCGATCTCGCTCTCCGGCTTGCGCCACTCGAACCAGTTGATCAGCTTGATGTGCGGAAAACGGGTGGTGATCTCCGGCGCGAAGACCTGCCGCCACCACGCCTGCTTGATCGCCAGCTCGTCGGCGCCACCGATGCCCGGATGGTAGAGCGCGGCCGTCTCGACGATGGCCATCGGCTTGTCGTGCCCCACCGAGAAGGTCGCGTAGAAGTCGGGGACGGCGCGCTCGTCGCCGTTGAGGCCGTCGTAGTTGCCGCTGATCTGGTCGGCCAACTTGTGCGGCTCCGGGATGACGTTCTTGCCCCACGGGTAGACGTTCCCCCAGTGGTAGAGCGAGAGCCCGACCCAGTCCACGGCGTCGTCGCCCGGGTAGTAGGGCGTGTAGGGGTCGTCGTTCTGGTCGACCTTGCCGTCGTGGTTGGTGTCGAGCGCGGCGTAGTCGGCGGTGCCGGGCTTGGCCTGGTACTGGCCGCCGGCAAAGGGGTAGCCGCCGCCGTAGTTGGGCGCCCAGAGCATGCCGCTGCCGGTCGCGGTCCGGTGGACGGCGTCGGCGACGCGGCGGAAGGCGGCGATGTAGGCCGCCGGCTGCTGGCTCCACGAGTACCAGGTCCCGTTCATCTCGTGCGCGAAGCGGACGAGGACGCTCGTGCCCCGGCGGTTGTAGCCCGCCAGGTAGGTGGCCAGGTCGTCGGCCACGGCGGATGTAATCCCGGCCAGCGGGACGGTCGGCTGGAGCGTGACGATGGCGAGGCCGCGCTGGGCGGCAACCTGGCTGAAGAACCCGTCCAGGATGGTGCGCTCGTTGGCGCCGAGCGGGAAGGAGACGAACTGGACGTAGGCCACCGCCCCCATGCCCAGGCGACCGTTGTAGGCGGCGGCCGTGTCGTGCGCCCAGTCGAGGTTGACGCCGAAGGAGGTCCGGGGATCCGCCGCCAGGCTCGCCGCGCTCGGTCCACCCGCCTGCGCGCCCGCTGCGAGATCGGACGAGGCGGAGGCCGGGGTCGCGACCGCTCCGGGCCGGCTTCCGCCGGCCACCGCGTTCCCGCCGCAGGCCGTCAGCGCCGCCGAGGCGGCCGCCAGCAGCATCGTCCGTCGGGTCATCCGTCGAGCCGGGTGTGCGACCATCTGGCGAGCCTCTCCGCCGATCCGCGCGAATTGGCGAGCGGGGCTCGCCGACGTGACGCGATGATGCGCGGCGACGACGCGGGAGGCACAGGGCCAGGGGTCCCGAGTGGGGCCAGCCGAACGTGGCGACCGGTGCGACGTTCTCGTGGCGGATGGGTCGGGTCGGCGTGGCGACGGCGCGCTCGTCAGCCGGCGCGCGGAGCCCGAACGCAGCGCTACGCGACGAAGCCGCCCTGCTCGATGGCCTCGGTGAAGGTCTGGCGGGCGTTCTCGTTGCGCAGCACGAAGACGACGATGTGGACGTGGTGGTCGGGTTCCGACAGGTAGCGCGTGACCGCCTCGACCATCACCTCGGCCGCCTCGGCGAGGTCGAAGCCGCCCACGCCGGTGCCGAGGGCCGGGAAGGCGACCGACTCCAGCCCCAGCGCGTCGGCCACCGCCAGCGCGGCGCGGGTAGCCCCGGCGATGCTCTCGCGCGTCGGCGGGATCATCCGGCCGGCGTGGTCGTAGCCCATGGCGGCGGCGTGGATGATGGCGCGGTTGGGGAGGTGGCCGGCCGAGGTGCCGACGGCCTCGCCGAGCTCGATCGGCCCCTGAGCGATCGCCTCGCGCTCGATCGCCTCGCCGGCTGCCCGCTTGATGGCGCCGGCCACGCCGCTCCCCATCCACAGGTCGGTGTTGGCGGCGTTGACGATGGCGTCGGTCGCCATCCGCGTGATGTCCCCGACGACGGCGGTGACGCTGGGGGAGTCGGACACGCAGCACCTCCTCGAGCATCCGGCGTGTGGGCGTGTGATAGCAGCATCGCGACCACCGGTGCAATGCGGTCGGCGCTGGATCCTCGAGCGCGGCGTCGCCCGTGGCCGACCGCGGCCACGCCTCCGACCACGTCGCCCCCGGGGCGTGCACGGCCGGTGCCTCAGGAGTGCCGGATGCGGGACGTGGGCTCTCGTGCGGTTGGGGTCGACCACGGCCGGCGCACAATCCACCCCAAAGGACCATCGTCGTCCACGGTCCGCCGTTTCCTGTCAGTTCCGGGCACGTCTCTCTGATAGGTTCGAGTTGTCACCGTCTTGGCACCTCTGGGCCCAACCGTGCGATGCCTCCTCCACCCTCAGCGTGCTAGGTTGCAGATAGCGACGGCCGGTGAGTGCCGGGTTGGTCCGTGCGACTCCACGTCGCGCGCACCGTGTCCACCTCCCGGGCAGGTCGAGGCTCGTGCAGCCTCGGTCGCACGCATACGGGCACGTACGAGAGGACCTGGTTTGAGCTATGGAACCACGGAGGGATATCCCGGAGAAGCGATCCCCGTCGGCAATGGTCACGATACCTCGCGGACGCGGCTTGCTGCTGATCCTGGCCGTTACGGCCCTGCTTCTCGTGGCAGCGTGCCAGCCACTGCGCAACACGGGAGCGCCGGCGCTTGCCAACCCCGCGCAAACCGGCCAGCAGCTCGTCGAGACGTATATGTCTCTCCTCGCTCACCACGATGTCAACGGTCTCCAGAATTTCCTGTCCGACGAGTTCTTGAGGCAGGGGGCGGACGGTACGTTCGCCACCAAGGAGCAATACCTGAATAACCTTCCCCAGATATCGAACTACACCATCACCGACGTGACGGCCAACCAGGCCGGCGACGCGCTCGTGGTGCGATGGCTGTTTACCGTCCAGGAGACCGTCAGCGGCACGGCGTTGCAGACCCAGCCGGCGCCCCGACTGGCGACGTTCGTCTGGACGAACGGAGCCTGGAAGCTGCTCTCGCACGCCAACTTCAACCCGCCGGCAGCGGGGTAACCCGCTCCGTCACGGCTGCCACGCGCGCGATATCGGCGCCCGCGCTCCTGGTCTCCGCGACGGCCGCGGTGGCGCTCGGCCCCGCGGCCATGGCACCCCTCCGGTGGCGGTCGATCCATCCAGGCGCGACGCTATCGCGGGAACTGTTCACGGCGCGCCGTCCCCCCGCGGGCGTCCCGGCTCGGCCGAGCCCAGGGTCCTCCGCGTGCGACGCGACGGTGGACCCACGCGGGAGACGGCGGCGCCACCGACCGCTCGGCGGGCACCCGCCATTCTCCCGGCTGCCGGGCATCGCCGGTTGCGGTGACGACCGCGTCCGTCCACGACGTGTCGTGGCACGTCGCCATTACGTCCGGCACTGGAACCCAAGTCCCCGTGTCGGCGCGGACTCCACCCTCGAGCAGCTGGCTGCGTAGACCTCGTCGCCGGCCGAGGCAAGCCGGTGGTTGAGGGAGAACGCGCGACGCTGGTCCCCAACGTCGTGCCGGAGCCGCCACCCGGTGTCGGCCGTACGCCTATTGCGCCGGGGTATCGCCGACGGCCGCGGGCTCCGGGTCGACGGCGTCGGGCGGGGACAGCGGCAGGCGCACGGTGAAGGTGGTACCGGCGCCCGGCTCGCTGGCGACGCCGATGGTGCCGCCGTGCTGCTCGACGATACGGCGCGTGATGTAGAGGCCGAGCCCGGTCCCCGGCGCCCGCTGAGCCTGCGACGGCGCCCGGTAGAAGGCCTCGAAGACGTGCGCCCGCTCCTCCGCGGCCATACCCGGTCCGCGGTCGCTCACCTCGAGCACCGCGTCGTCCCGCTCCAGCCGCACGCTGACCGCCACCGCGCTCTCGCCACCGTACTTGAGGGCGTTGGAGACGAGGTTGGCGACGACCTGGCCCAACTGGCCAGGGTCCCAGTGCCCGACGGCGGCCGCGGGCAGGGCGAGCCGGATCGGACGGCCGGCGGGCGCGCTACGTCCCAGGACGTCGCAGGTATCGCGGACGACGGGCACCAGGTCGCAGCGCTCCCGCCGCGGCTCGAACCGCTCGTCCTCAATGCGGGACACGTCGAGCAGGTCCTGGAGGATGGCCTCGAAGCGGTCGACCCGCGAGACGACGTTGGCGATGGTGGCCCGCAGCTGGTCCGGATTGAGCGGGTTCTGTCCCAGGCGCCGCTCCAGTAGCTGGGCGTAGCCCTTGATCGCGGTCAGGGGCGTCCGCAGCTCGTGGGCGGCGGTGGCCAGGAACTCCTCGCGCGCCCGCGCCGCCTGCAGCGCCTCCTCGTAGAGCCGGGCGTTGTCGACCACCAGCGCACAGCGACGTGCCAGCTCCTCGACGAACGTGCAGTCGGCCCGGGTGTAGCCGGGACCGTCGTCGCGACGGATGCAGACGAGTACCCCGAGGTTGCGGCCACGCGCCCGCAGCGGCACGGTGACCACCGAGCCGGCGGCCAGCCCGCGCAGCACCTCCGCGTACTGCGGCGGGAAGCTCGCCAGCGCCTCCGCCACCTCGGTCGGGCCCGGCAGGTAGACGGTCTCGCCACGGCGCAGCGCGGACCAGAGGAGGGGTGCGATCACCGCGACCGGGATGCCGCGCAGCCGGCGCGCCAGCGGCGCGTCCTCGGGGCGCGCATGGGCCACCCCGGCACGTCGTAGCTGCCGTCCGTCCTCGATCAGGAAGACCATGCACCAGTCGGCGAGCACCGGCACCGTCAGCTCGGCGAGCTGCCGCAGCGTCGCCTGGTAGTCCGGGGTTACGTCGGCCAGCCGTCGCCCGGCCTCGGCCAGAAAGGCCACCCGCCGCGCCGCCTCCGCCCGCTCCGCCTCGATCCGCCGTCGCTCGGTGATGTCGAACGCCACGCCCTGCCACCAGCGTGGCTGCCCCAGATCGTCGTGGACCAGCACCGACTGGTCACGCACCCAGACGACGCGGCCGTCGCGGGTGAGCAGGCGGTACTCGTGGGCCAGCGGCTCCCCGGTCTGGTTGGCCCGCGTGTTGGCCGCCAGCACGCGCTCGCGGTCATCCGGGTGGATGTGGGTGACCCAGGCGGACGCGTCGCCGATCCACTCGCCCGGCGCGTAGCCCAGCACCGACTCGATCTGCGGCGAGATGTAGGCCGGCACGCCGGTCCCCGCCGGGACGCCTGGAGCGGCGAGCGGCGTCATGTAGGTGACGGCCGGGATCTGCTCGACGAGGTTCCGGTAGCGGGCCTCGGCGCCACGACGCGCGTCCTCGTCGGTGCGGCGCCGCGTCACGTCCCGGAAGTAGACGGAGAGGCCGTCGGCGGCGGGATAGGCATGGAGGTCGAACCAGCGTCCGACCGCGGGGTCCGTCAGTTCGAAGTGCGCTGCCGTCCGCTGCTCCATGGCCTCGCGGATCCGCTCGATCGAGGGAAGCTGCTGCAGGTAGGGCAGCGCCTCGGACACCGTGCGCCCGAGCAGATCGTCGCGGGACTGACCCAGGAACTGCTCGGCCCGGCCGTTGACGTAGGTGAAGCGCCAGTCCTGGTCGAACGCCAGGAAGCCGTCGGTGATGCTCTCGAGAATGTCGGTCGCCCGCCGCTCGGCGCGCTCGGCCGCGAGCCGACGCTCGATCCCCTGTCGCCGCTGGCGGTCGAGCTGGACGGCGAGCACGCCGACGAAGGCCAGCCCGACCAGGTCGGCCGCCAGGACGACCGGCGGCACCTGGCGCGACAGCGCGTCGAGGGCGATGAGCACGACCGCGACGCCGACGGTGACGAGCACCTCGCGTTCGGTTGCCAGGCGGGCGGCGATCAGGATCGGGACGGCGTAGAGGGCGGCGACCAGGTAGCCGCCAGGCAGCAGGAGGTCGGCGGCGGTCGCCGCGGCCAGACTCACCGCGACCAGGAGCGCGGTGCGGAGCACCTTGCTGGTACGAGGCGTCACGGCTCGCCTCCTCCCAACGGACGAAGCGTCCGGCGTTCCCGTCCCGAATCGGGACGCGGAGAGGCCGCGATGTGCCGAGCGTGCCGGACGCCACTCTGGATGGTCCGCCCATCATAGCGTACCGACCGGCCGACGGGTAGCCCTGGCGTACTCCGTCCGTCATGGACTTCCCGAGGAGCTGAGCCGCCGCGCTACCGGTTGGCCTCCGGGACCGGCGGCAGCGCTCGCGCCAGCAGCGCGACCTGGAGCAGCAGCCGGTCACGCGGGTTGCTCAGGTCGCGCCCGAGCAACTCATTGATGCGCGCCAGCCGGTACGAGAGGGTGTTCCGGTGGATGCCGAGCCGCTCGGCGGCCTCGGCCAGCGCGCCGCCGGACGACAGGTAGGTCTCGAGGGTCGGCACCAGCCGGGTGCGGCGGCGCCGGTCGTAGGCCTCGAGCCGCCCGATCAGCCCCTCGCGGAACTCCTCGACGGTCGCGCTGCCCCACAGGGGATAGAGCAGGCTGAAGAGGCCCAGGTCGTCGACCGAGCCGCAGCAGACGACCGCGTCCTGGACGGCGCCGCCGCGGTGCAGCGCCAGGGCGAAGCGCGCCTGGCGCAACCCCTCAGTTGCGTGCACGGGGCCCGGCAGCGGCCGGCTCAGCGCGACGGCCTCGTCGTCCCCCTCACGGCGCAGCGCCTCGCGCAGGGCGCGCGCCGCGGCCTCGGGCTCGATCCCCTGGGCGATGAAGCCGGCGCCACCGGGCAGCGCGGCCAGGGTGTCGGCGACCGGGCGCCCCAGCGCCTGCGCCAGGACACGCCGCGCCACGGCCAGCCCGCGCGGGGAGTCGATGACCCCGACCACGGTTGGCGCACTCGGGTCCAGCCCGAGCGCCCGCGCCCGGGCGATGGCGGCGGCGTCGGAGGCCAGCCGGCCGAGGAGCAGGTCGGCCACCAGCGACTGGCGCCCGCCCCCAACGGCGGCGCCCCGGGCGTGCCCCAGCACGATCGAGCAGGTGCCGGCCGTCTGGGACAGGATCAGGCGGTCGCTCTCGTTCAGGCTGCCGGGTGGGCCGACGGTGGAGAGGTAGCCCGCCCGGCCGCCTGCCGCCAGGGCCACCACCAGGCGCTCGACGCCGTCGCCCGCGACGAGGTGCGGGCCACCGGCCTGGCGAGCCTCGACCAGGTCCGGCAGGTCGCCCGGGTCGACCAGGTCGCCGCCGCCCCAGGCCACCACGTTGCCGTCGGCGTCCTGCAGCACCAGCGGGCGCCCGCCCACCTCGGCGGCCGTCGCCAGGAGCGCCTCGACACCCCGCGGGTCGACCGCGGCCTGCGACAGCCGTCGGGACAGCTCGTTGCCGAGCCGGTAGAGCTCGGCCCGGCGCTCGGTGATGAGCCGGTTGAACATCGACTCGGCGTCGTGGGGGAAGGGCGAGGGCAGCACCAGGACCGGCAGACCGTCCAGCGGCTCCTCGGTGAAGTCGGGGTCGGTGAGCAGCGCGGCGACCCGCCGGCGAGCCAGTGTCGCCAGCAGCTCCGCCCGGCTGGCCGGCTCGTCAGCCTCGATCTGCGCCAGCACGCGCGACGGCAGCACCACCAGCTCGTCGCCGCGCACCGTCGGCAGCAGCGGCGGTGTGGCCCGCACGGCGACGGCCCAGGAGACGGCGCGCTCGAGCGTCGCGTCGAGCGCCTCGCTGGCCGGCGGCAGGCAGCTCAGCCGCCGGTCCCAGCGCAGCAGGTCGCGTAGCGTGATGTCCGGTGCCGCGCTCATCCCCCGCCCGACCTCGCCGGCCCTCAACATCGTCCGGTATCCGATAACCGGTCAAGTATACCCCGGCCGGCAGCCATTCACGCCGCCGGCCGGCAATTGGCCCGCGCGATTCGGCCGCCAATTGGCTGTTGGATGGCCGGCAAACGGGTGGTAAGGTTACTTGGACTCATCCAATTGGAGGAGTGGATGATCGTCGAATTGGATCGCTCGCGGGGCCTACCACTCTACCTGCAGATCAGCCGTCAGATCCGCGACCAGATCCGGTCCGGGGAACTGCCGCCGGGTACGCGCCTGCCGCCGGAGCGGCGGCTGGCGGCGATGCTGGGGGTCAACCGGACGACGGTCGTCAACGCCTACCGCGAACTGGGCGCCGAGGGGCTGGTGGCCGGGCACGTCGGCCGCGGCACCACCGTGGCCGGCGCGGGCGCCGACGGCGGGCACGGCGAGGGGCGGGCGATCCCGTGGGGGCAACTCTTCACGCCGAGCGCCGAGGTGATGAACGACCCGCTGGTGCGCGACACCATGATCGTCTCGGCGCGCTCCGACGTGATCTCCTTCGCCTCGGGTATCCCGTCGCCCGACCTCTACCCGATCGAGGCCATCCGCGGGCTGCTCGACGAGGCGCTGCACGAGACGGGGCAGGCGCTCCTGCAGTACTGCCCGACCGAGGGCTACCCACCGCTGCGCGCGGCGCTGGCCGAGTGGATGGCCCGCGAGTCGGACAGCTTCCCGGTCGAGCCGGAGCAGGTGCTGGTGGTGGCCGGCTCGCAGCAGGGGCTCTACCTGCTGGCGCGCACGCTGCTCGAGCCGGGAGACCTGGTCGCGATCGAGTCGCCGACCTATCTGGGGGCGCTGCAGGTCTTCCGGGCGGCCGGGGCGCGGCTGCTGCCGATCCCGGTCGACGAGGACGGCATGCGCGTCGGCATCCTGGAGGACCTGATCGGCCGGCGGCGGCCCAAGCTGATCTACACCCTGCCGACCTTCCAGAACCCGACCGGGGCGACGATGAGCCTGGAGCGGCGGCGGCGGCTGCTGGCGCTGGCGGCGCGCCATCAGGTGCCGATCATCGAGGACGACCCCTACGGCGCGCTGCGCTACGAGGGGCGCCCGGTGCCGGCGCTGCACGCGCTCGACGAGCGCGGCGTGGTGATCTACCTGAGCACCGTCTCCAAGGTCCTCTTCCCGGGCTTCCGCATCGGCTGGGTGGCCGGGCCGCGGCCGGTCGTCGAGCGGGTGGCCTTGATGAAGCAGATCGTCGACCTGGACACCAACCCACTGGCCCAGTGGGCGGTGTGGGCCTTCCTCGACCGGGGGCTGCTGGCCACGCACGTGGCCGGGCTGCGCCAGCGCTACCCCGAGCGGCGCGACCGGATGCTGGCGGCCGTCGAGCGGCACTGCCCGGGGACGATCACCTGCACCCGGCCGGCCGGCGGCTTCTACGTCTGGTGCCGGCTGGCGGACGGGCTGCGGGCGCGAGACCTGCTGCCGGAGGCGGCCCGGCGCGGGGTCGCGATCGCCCCGGGAGGGAGCTTCCACCCGGACGGCGAGGGGGAGGAGACGCTGCGGCTCAACTTCACGCTCCCGCGGGAGCGCGAGATCGAGGAGGGCGTGGCCCGGCTGGGCGCGGCGATCGCCGCGCTGCGGGCGGGCCGGGTCGGCGCCGGGGAGCGGCGCGACGCCGGGCGGGTAGCGCCCATCGTCTAGCCGGGCGAGGTCGCCCGGACCGACTGTGCGTGTGGACGCGGTCGCGGGACCGCGTCGGTAGCGAGTAAAGGGGAAGATCGATGGAGAACGGCACCGAGAAGTCGACCTGGAAGACCAAGGCCGGACTGGCCCAGATGCTCAAGGGCGGCGTGATCATGGACGTCGTCACGCCGGAGCACGCCCGCATCGCCGAGGAGGCCGGTGCCTGCGCGGTGATGGCGCTCGAGCGCGTCCCGGCGGACATCCGCAAGCAGGGGGGCGTCGCGCGCATGAGCGACCCCGAGTTGATCATGCGGATCAAGGAGGCGGTCACCATCCCGGTGATGGCCAAGGCGCGCATCGGCCACTTCGTCGAGGCGCAGATCATCGAGGCGCTCGGCATCGACTACATCGACGAGAGCGAGGTCCTCACGCCGGCCGACGAGCGCTTCCACATCAACAAGCACGAGTTCCAGATCCCGTTCGTCTGCGGCGCCCGCAACCTGGGTGAGGCGCTGCGGCGGATCGGCGAGGGCGCGGCCATGATCCGCAGCAAGGGCGAGGCCGGGACCGGCAACATCGTCCAGGCGGTCACGCACCTGCGCGAGATCAACGACGGCATCCGCCGGCTGCAGTCCCTCCCCAAGGAGGAGCTGATGACGGCGGCCAAGGAGCTCGGCGCTCCCTACGACCTGGTGGTCGAGGTCGCCGAGACGGGCAAGCTGCCGGTGGTCCTCTTCTGCGCGGGCGGCGTCGCCACCCCGGCCGACGCGGCGCTCGTCATGCAGCTGGGCGCCGAGGGGGTCTTCGTCGGCTCGGGCATCTTCAAGTCGGACAACCCGGCGCTGCGCGGCAAGGCGGTCGTCGAGGCGACGACCCACTTCCGCGACCCGAAGATCCTGGCCGAGGTCAGCCGCGGGCTGGGCGAGCCGATGCGCGGCCTCGAGCTGTCCGAGATTCCCGAGGAGCAGCTCATGGCGCAGCGCGGCTGGTAGCGCGCTCGCCTGACCAGGCGCGATGGACACAACCGGGCGGGGCCGCGGCCCCGCCCATGCCCGGGCACGAGTGCCGGGCACCGGCTGGAGAGAGGAATCCATGGCCATCGTCGGAGTGCTGGCCCTGCAGGGGGCCTTCATCGAGCACGAGCACAAGCTGCGGGCCGTCGGCGTCGAGGCGCGCGAGGTCCGGCTCCCCGCCGACCTCGAGGGCGTCGACGGGCTGATCATTCCGGGCGGGGAGAGCACGACGATCGGCAAGCTGATCGACCGCTTCGCCCTGCGCGAGCCGATCCTGCGCCTGGCCCGGGCGGGCACGCCGATCTGGGGCACCTGCGCCGGCATGATCCTGCTGGCAAAGGATGTCGACCCCGACACCCGGGCGCGCGAGCAGCCGCTGCTCGGGCTGATGGACGTCGTGATCCGCCGCAACGCCTTTGGCTCGCAGCTCGACAGCTTCGAGACGACGCTCGATATCCCCGTCCTGGGCGACGCCCCGGTGCCGGTCGTCTTCATCCGCGCGCCGATCGTCTCCTCGGTCGGGCCGGCGGTCGAGGTGCTGGCCCGGCTGCCGGACGGTCGCCCTGTCGCGATCCGGCAGGAGAACCTGGTCGCGACCGCGTTCCACCCGGAGCTGACCGCGGACACCCGGTTCCACGCCTGGTTCGCCGCGCTGGCTCGGGCCCACGCTGAGCTCACCCCGGCCGCCCACTGACCCGGCGGCCGGGGCGCCCCCGTCGCTCCCGGCACCCGCCGTCCTCACTCGATCGACCGACCCCGGCCGTCCTCGCGGGGCCCACACGTCGCGCGTCCGACTCCGCGTCCCACCCCCTGCCCAAATCCCGCGGCCTCTGCTATCATGGGTGTACGTACAGGGTGTAGCTACAGGTAGGCGCGAGCGAAGAAGGGCGAGACAGATGGAGCGTGGGCCCCAGCGGACGAGCCGTCACAGCGGCGTCTACACGGTCGAGGAGGCGGCGACCATCCTCCAGTTCCACCCCGACGCGATCCGCTACTGGCTGCGCGTCGGCGAACTGGCCGGGCGTCCGGACCCCATCGTGGGCGACTGGGTGATCCGGGCCGACGAGATGGTCGCGTTCCTGCGACAGAACGGCGAGCACCTGCCCGACGCGCTGCCGGGGGAGGATGTGCCGGCGCCCTACGGCCTGCCGACGCTCGCCGAGCAGCACTTCTAGGCGCGGTCCGCTCCACTCCGGCCGCCGGGCACGCGCTCACGCTCGCGCACCTCGACGCGCCGCATGGGGAGGGCTCCGACGGCGATCGCCAGGTCGATCAGGCCGACCAGTCCGAGGCCGGCGCGCAGCCCGGCCTGCCGGGCCACCAGCCCCACCATGGGTGCCTCGATGAGGGTGCCGACGTAGCCCAGCGTCATCACGCCGGCAATGCTCGCGCTCGTGGTTCCCTCGCCGCGCCGTCCCGCCGCCGAGATCACCGCCGGGAAGACCACGGCGATCCCGATCCCGGTCACGGCGAAGCCGGCCAGCGCCAGCGGCGTGACCGGCGACAGCGCCACCGCGGTCACTCCGGCCGCCGCGACCACCCCGGAGATGCCGAGCGTCCGCGCCGCCCCGAGCCGGTCGAGCGCCCGGTCGCCCGACAGGCGGCCGACGGCCATGGCAACCGCGAAGCAGGCGTAGCCGGCCGCCGCGACGCCAGGCGCGGCGCCGAGGACGCCGCGCAGGAAGACGGCGCTCCAGTCCCCGATCGCGACCTCGCCGAGCAGCCCGCAGAAGGCGATCGCCCCGAGAAGCAGCACCGGCCGGGACGGCAGCCGAAACGCCGGGGAATCAAGCGGGCGGTCCCCCGGCAGCGGCAGCAGGCGCCCGGCGGCCAGCAGCACCGCGGCGGCCGTGACCAGCGCTGCTGCGAGCAGGTGGGGACGGGCCCCCACGCCCAACGCCTCGGCCGCCCCGCCCGCCGCCGCGCCCGCGATCGCGCCGACGCTGAACACCCCGTGGAAGGTGGACAGCAACGGGCGGGCGTACGCCTCCTCGACCGCCACCGCCTGGACATTCTGGCCGACGTCGAGCACCCCACCCCCGGCGCCGATCAGCAGCAGCGCGAGCGCGAGGAAGCCCGCCGATGGGACCAGTGCCGGGAGCGGCAGGGCGGCGCACATGAGGAGCGCCCCGCCGACGGCGACGCGGCGGCTGCCGAAGCGGCCGATGAGCATGCCGCCGAGCGGTACCGCCAGGAGCACACCGGCCGGCGCGCCGGCCAGCGCCAGGCCCAGCGCGCCCGAGCCGACGCCCAGCCGCGCCTGCACCGATGGGATGCGCACCGCCCAGGTCCCGGAGACGATCCCCTGGGCCAGGAAGAGGGTGGAGACGGCCAGCCGTGCCGCGGGGAGGGCTGCCGGGGGTGTCGGCGAGGTCGGCAAGCCCGCCTGCCCCCGGCTCAATCCGGCTGGAACCCGAGGCGTTGCTGGTGGATCAGCACGCTCTGGAGCAGCCCGATCGAGGCCAGCAGCGTCCAGAGGGAACTGCCGCCGGCACTGACGAAGGGGAGCGGGATGCCGGTGACCGGCATCAGCCCGATGTTCATCCCCATGTTGACGAAGGCCTGGAAGAAGATCATGGCCGTAATGCCGATGGCCAGGATCTGGCCGAACTCGTCGCGGGCGACCCGAGCCACATGCAGCGTCCGCCAGAGGAGGATCAGGTAGGTCACGAAGAGCGCCAGGGCGCCGAAGAAGCCGAACATGCCCATCGCGTGGGCGAAGATGAAGTCGGTCGTGCGCACGCCCAGCAGGTTGAGTTGGCTCTCCAGGCTGCCGGCCAGCCCATGCCCGAACAGCCCGCTCGAGCCGATCGAAAGCTGCGCCTGGATGATGTTGAAGCCCGCCCCCAGCGGGTCGCTCTGCGGATCGTACGAGATCAGCAGGCGCTGGCGCATGTACGAGTGCACCACGAAGTGCCAGGCGACGAACCCGGCCGGGACGGCCGCCACCAGCGTCCCGAACAGGTAGAGCAGCCGGGTGCGGCTCATCAGCAGCATGATCAGCCAGACGAAGGCGAACACACCGGCCGTGCCGAGGTCGGGCTGCTGGTAGACCAGCACCGCTGGGATGCCGACCACCGCCGCCGCCAGCACGTAGTTGACGAGGCGGTCCATCTCCTCGCCCCGGTCGGCGATGAAGGCGGCCAGGGCGATGATCACCGCCAACTTGGCGATCTCCGACGGCTGGATCGTGATCGGCCCGAACTTGAACCAGCGGGTCGAGCCGCCGATGTTGGATCCGACGACCAGGACGAGGCCGAGCAGCGCCAGCGTGCCGGCATAGATCACCCAGGCGAAGGTTTTGATGTAGCGGTAGTCCAGGCTGGCCAGTCCCAGCATCAGCGGGATGCCCAGCAGAAGGTAGAGGACCTGGTGCCCCGCCGCCCCGTTGGGCGACAGCGAGTGGGTGCTGTCGGCACTCCAGATCGCGACCAGGCCGAACCCGATGAGGACCAGCGAGGTCACGACGATGTACGGGTCAAAGGCGCGCCAGCCGCTGGCCCGCCGGTGCCCCTGCAGGCTGGTGATCAGCGTTCCCATGCTCAGAGCAACTCCACGCCGTTGATGTCGATGTGGAAGCGGCAGCCGAGGAACTCGGCGGCCCGCCGGCACATCAGCATGCGCGGCAGGAAGATCTCGAAGTAGTCCATCACCGACGAGATGTGGGTGTCAATGGTCAACTCGAGGCTGATCGAGCGCTCGTCAGGCTCGACCCGCAGGAAGGAGGACTCCGACGCGTAGTTGACGCGGTCGTGGGCGTCAAACGTCGCCGCGTCGACGTTGCGCACGCGGCTGCGGTGGACGTCGGACTTGTCGGCCAGGATGAGCGCGGCCGAGACCGGGCTCACGGCCTCACCGAGCCGCTGCGCGTCGTCGCCGTGGCTGCCGATGGCCCCCATGACCAGCGCCACGTCGGCCGGGGCGACGCCGTAGCGCCGCAGCGTCTGCTGGGCGATGAGCGCGCCGCTGAGCGCGTGGTCGTAGCGGCTGATCACGTTGCCGGTATCGTGCAGGTAGCCGGCGATTGCCGCCAACTCCTGCAGGTGGAGGTCGTAGTCGAGCCGCCGCAGCACGTTGCGGGCGATGCGGGCGACGAGGTTGGCGTGCCGCGCGCCGTGCTCGGTGAAGCCGAGCACGCCGAGGTTCGCGTTGGCCGCCTCGATGTAGGCGGTCACCTCCGGGTCCGCCGCCAGCGCCTCGACGGTGACGGGCAGGACGTGGCCGCTCGGCCGCGCGGCGGCCTGGGGCTGGCTGGTCCGGCTCTCCTGAATCTCCTCGACGAAGTGCTCGACCGGCTCGCTGGTGTCGTCCATGGAACTGCTCCCTGTACCTGTGTGTCCGGGAGCAATTATAGCCACGCGCGGCCGAGCGCCCGGCGAACCGGCTCCGGACGGCCCCCGAGCGCGGGTCATCTCGCGGCGAAGCGCGGCAGCCCGAGTGGCTCGAGCGGGATCGAGCTCTGGCCGGTGGTGATCAATTCCGCCATCAACTCGCCGACACAGGGCGCCAGGGCGAATCCGTGGCCGGAGAAGCCGCAGGCGACGAACGCACCGTCGATGCCGGGGAGGGGACCCATGATCGGCACTTCGTCGGCGGCGATGGCCTCCAGCCCGGTCCAGGCACGCACGACGCGACTCTCGAGCAGGGGCAGGTAGACGGCGCTGCCGTGGTCGGCGCTGCCGGCCATGCCGGTACCCTGCACGCGACCCAGTCTCCCGGACTCGTCGACCTTGCCGAGCCACCCGCCGCCGAGCAGGAAGGCGCCGCTGGGGAGTTGCTTGAGGCTCAATCTCCGGCCGACGCAGCCGACGACCGGTTTGAGCTGAGGTCTCGCCGGGTCGGTCACCATCATCTGCAGCGCGTGCGCCTCGATCGGCAAATCGATCCCGAGCGGGCGCGTCAGGGTGGCGCTCCAGGCGCCGGCCGCGATCAGGACCGCGTCGCAGGGGACCGGCCCGTCCGCCGTCTCGACGGCCACCACCCGGCCCCCCTCGACGCGGATACCGGTCGCGGGGGTGCGCTCGCGGATGGTGGCGCCCAGCCGCCGCGCAGCGGCGGCGAAGGCCTTGGTGACCAGGATCGGCATGGCGTGGCCGTCGGAGGGACACCAGGCGCCGGCGAGCATCGCCGGGGCCAACCCGGGCACGAGGTCGTTGAGCTCGTCCCGGTAGACGACGCGGATGTCGAGCCCACGCGCCTGCTCGTCGCGGACGCGCGCCTCCAGCGCCGGCAGGTCCGCCTCGCGCTCGACCAGCGTGAGGTGACCGTCCTGGCGGTAGTCCAGCTCGGCGCCGAGCTCCTCGGCGAGGCCGGGCCAGCGGGCGATGGCGCGCATCGCGATCGGCAACTCGCGGGGGTCGCGCCCCTGCTGGCGCACGCCGCCCGCGCTGGCGCCCGACGCGGCCGAGGCTATCTCGGCGG
>DASSZN010000203.1:0-2506 GCA_035702805.1 Thermomicrobiaceae bacterium
GCCTGACCCCCGCCGGTCCGGCCCCATCGCGCCCGGCTCACAGCTCCTGGATGGCGCGTTTGAGCCAGCCGATCGCCACCTCGTCCCGGCAGTAGCAGGTCGCCGGACCCAGCACCTCTCCGCGGATCAACCCCGCCTCACGCAGGACCTTCAGGTGCTGCGACAGCGTCGACTGGGCAATCGGCAGGTCGCCCCCCAGCGGGCCGCACTGGCACTCGCCGCGCTCGGCCAGGAGCTGCAGGATCCGGTAGCGCACCGGGTTCGACACCGCGCGCAGCATCACGATCAGCTGCTCGTCGGTGCGTGTCGGCAGGTCGATCGTCTTCACCGTCACGTCCTCCGTCCCCGTTCGTCTTTTTACGAAATTACGCGCCGCCTGTCAACCGCGCGGGCGGACGCCGTAGCATGGAAGGCGTTGGCGACCGAGGTCTTGCCCGCGAGAGGAGCCTGCCGTGACCGTCACGCTCGACGACCGGGCGCGCACCTTCGTCGACGCGGCCCGCGTCGGCCACCTGGCCACCGTCGACGCCCACGGCGAGCCCTCGGTCGTGCCGGTCTGCTACGCCTACGACGGCACGCGCTTCTACTCGCCGATCGACGAGAAGCCGAAGCGACGCGACGTCCCGCTGCGCCGCGTCCGCAACGTCGCCGCGACCGGGCGCGCCACGCTGGTGGTCGACCACTACGAGGAGGACTGGTCCCGGCTGGGCTGGGTGCTGGTGCGCGGGCGCGCCGGGCTGCTCGCGCCGGGGGAGCCGGGCCACGCGGAAGCCGTCGCGCTCCTGCGCGCCCGCTACCCCCAGTACCGGTCCATGGCGCTCGAGGCCGCGCCCCTCGTCACGCTCGAGCCCGAGCGCGTCCGCGCCTGGGGTGATCTGGACTGAGCGCCCTCGCCCCTACGACTTCTTGAGCGCCGACGACAGCACGTGGAACGCCGAGTAGGCGCCCATCACCACCATCACCAGCCCGCCCACGGCGCTCGACCAGCCGCGCAGCCGCGCGTCCACCGCCATCTTCACCCCGTAGACCGCCGTCGCCGTCGCGACCACCGTCGACAGCACCACCATCACGCCGCGCGCCGCCCCGGCGATCGGGCTGTGGCGCACGGCCGTCGCTGCCAGGAACAGGCCGAACAGGCTGCCGACCCCGATTGCCGGCGGCTTCCAGACCGCCATCTCGGCGGCATCCGTCCGTGGGCTGCTCTCCACCGGGCTCGCTCCTCTCGCTGCGCCGGTCCCGCCGGCGGCTCCGTGTGCCGCGGACGGGGTCCCTCCACGCCAAGCATACGCCCCGATCGGACGGCAGGGCCGCGCGGCGCGTGGTCCGCTCGACTCCGTGGCACGGGTCTTGAATTAACCGGTGCCTGTCGATCGAGCGCGCACGCACGTGCGGAGCGCGCAGAGGAGAAAGGGATCGCTATATGCTCTGGGCGATTATCGTCATCCTCGTGATCCTGTGGTTGCTGGGCCTGATCGCCTTCCACATCGGACCGCTGATCTACCTCCTGCTGGTGGCGGCGCTGGTCGTGCTGATCATCCAGCTGGTGACCGGCCGCTCGGTCGTCTAATCGGGCGACCGCGAGGATCTCTGACCCGGCGTTCCCGGCGGGCGGTGTGAACCGCCCGCCCGGCATGTCCGGTCGGTCCCCCGTACCCTTACCGTCCCGGTTTCGCGCTACCGCATCGCTGCGTCGTCCATCGCCCCGCCCGCCCCGGACGTACACTTCCGTCCGCGAGCGCGACCGTGGCCACTACCGGTGAAGGGGGCAGCGTATGCGCTTCGGGTTCGTCCTGCCGCTGACCGAGCCGCGCGACACCGTCGCGCTCGCCCGCGAGGCGGAGCGTGCCGGCTGGGATGGCGTCTTCGTCAGCGACCTCCTCTGGGGCGTGGACGCCTGGGTCTCTCTGGGTGCCGCCGCCATGGTCACCGAGCGCGTGCGGCTCGGCACCATGCTCTCCCCGCTATCGCGCGTGCGTCCGTGGAAACTCGCCGGCGAGACGGTCACGCTCGACCACCTCTCGGGCGGCCGGACTATCCTCGCGGTCGGCCTGGGCGCCGTCGACACCGGCTTCGCCGCCTTCGGCGAGGTCACCGACCGCCGCGCGCGCGCCGAGCTCCTCGACGAGGGGCTCGCCATTCTCACCGGCCTCTGGCGCGGTCAGCCCTTCCGCCACCACGGCCGCCACTACACCGTCGAGCCGACCGACTTCCCGGCCCCGCCCCCGCCCGTGCAGCAGCCGCGCATCCCCATCTGGGTCGCCGCCGCCTGGCCCAGCCGGCGCTCCATGCGCCGCGCCCTGCGCTACGACGGCATCCTGCCGATGGTCATCGGCGACGACGGCACCGCCCGCCAGGCGACCCCCGAAGACGTCCGCGCCATCGTCGCCCACGCGCGCGAGCACCGGCCGCCCGACGCCGGGCCGTTCGACGTCGTCGTCGAGGGGGAGACGCCCGGCGACGACCCGGCCGCGGCCGCCGCCGAGGTTCGCCGGTGGGCCGGGGCCGG
>DASSZN010000334.1:0-6391 GCA_035702805.1 Thermomicrobiaceae bacterium
ACGACGGTCCCCCGCAGCCCCTTGGCCCGGGCGGTCCGCACGTACTCGTGATGCATCTCCTCCAGCATCGTGGCGCGGGCCAGGCGGGCCATGAAGGCGGCCGGCCCCAGACCGAGGACGATGCTGGGCAGGACGTAGCCGTTCCAGCTGCCGGTCCATAAGATGCTGACCCAGCCGAGGTCGACGCCGAAGATCACCAGCAGGAATATCCCGATGACGAAGCTCGGGATCGCATAGCCGACCGTGGCACCGAAGAGGCTGCTGTGGTCGATCCAGCTGTTCTGCTTGACCGCCGCGAGGATCCCCAGCGGCACGCCGACGACCACCGCGAAGATGAAACCGCACACCCCGATCGCGGCGGAGTAGGGGAAGCCCTGCATGATCAACGCGCCGGCGCCCGTGCCCTGTTGCTCGAACGAGGTGCCGAAATTGAAGTGAATGACGTTGCCCAGGTAATTCACGTACTGCACATACAGCGGCTTGTCGAGGCCGTACTGGTGGTTGAACGCGGCGGCGAGCGCGGGGTCCAGGAGCTTGCGCGAGTTCAGCGCGTCCCAGGGGCCACCCGGCGCCGCGTGCATCAAGACGAACGTCACGGTGGTGACGATCCAGAGGACCGGGATGGCCGCCAGCACGCGGCGAATGATGAACCCGATCACGAGCTGTCCTCACTTCTCCCCGGACTGGATTCCCGCCCCGCGGAGCGGAGCGAGGATCCGGGGCACGACGTATCGTGCCCCGGATCGCGGCCGCCACCGGCTAGTGCTGGGTTTCATAGATGGCGCCGATGGCGAACGTGGTATTGAAGGAGAATCCGTACACCTGGCCGTTCTTCGCGGAGTAGCCCTTGACGTACGGCTGGACCAGCATCAGGTCGGTCGTGTGGTCGTAGAAGAGCGCCGGTCCGTTCTGCGCCAAATAGGCGTCCGCCTGCTGGTACAGGGCCGTCGACTGCGCGCCGACCGGCAGCGCGTCCGCCTTGTCGGTCAGCGCGTTGAACTTCGGATCGTTCCAGCCGCGCGGCGCCAGCCCGGAGTTGTCGGCGAAGAGGAGGCTGAGCCAGTCCTGCGCGTGCGGGTAGTCCTGGTACCAGTCGAACTCGGTCATCTTCACCTGCGAGCTCTTGGCCGTGACGAGGTTGCCCAGCTGGACCGGGTCCATCGGTGTCGGCACGATGTTCACGTTCAGGATCTGCTTGAACTGGTCGGCCCAGAAGGTCGCCACCTTCTTCGACAGGTCGTTGTTGTTGGCGAAGTAGTAGTTCACCGTGGGGAAGCCCTTGCCATCGGGGTAGCCGGCCTGGGAGAGGAGCTGTTTCGCCTTGGCCGGGTCATACGACTGCTGGTACGTGGTCTGGTAGCCCGGGATGCCCGGGTAGAGGAGCGTCGTCGCCGCCTGGCCGAAGCCGTCGTTGACCTGCTTGATGAATAGGTCCCGGTTCATGGCGAAGGCGAAGGCCTGGCGCACCTGCAGCTTGTTGAAGGGCGGGTCGGCGACGTCGAGCTCGATCCACTGGGTCGACGGGTTCAGCAGCTCGATGAGCTGGTTCTTGAGCTTCGCGTCTCCCGCGACCGTCCCGAACTGTGAGTTCGGCACGTCGTACATGTCCAGCTCGCCCTTCTGGTAGGCGAGGAGCGCCGTGGCCGGCGTCTGGATGATCTTGATCGTGATCTGGGCGACGCCCGGCTTCCCCATGGTGAAGTAGGGGTTGCGCTGCAGCACCCACTGCTGGTTCGGGGTGTGGCTGACGACCTTGAACGGCCCGTCACCGATGTAGTTCGCGGTGTTCTGCCACCAGTTCTTGCCGCTGGCGACGTCACTCGGGCGCACGGGATCGGACATCCAGAGGGTCATCACGTAGGGGAAGTAGCCGGCCGGGTTCTTCAGCTGGACCTGGAGCGTGTTCGGGTCGATCGCCTTGATCGAGCTCTGGACTGCCTGCTTCAGCTGCGCCAGCTGGGCGGAGGAGGTCTTGGCGGGGTCGGCGCTGCGCCAGGCCTCGCAGCCGACGATGTCGTAGTAGACGTTGGAGTAGGTGCCGGCCACCGTCGGGTCGCAGACGCGCTGCATGGCGAAGGCGTAGTCCGAGGCCGTGACCGGGGTGCCGTCCGAGTACATCATCTTGCGCAGCGTGAACGTGTAGGTCTTGCCGCCGTTGGAGACCTGCATGCTTTGGGCGCCGCTCTGGGCGACCTTGTTGTCGGGCGTCAGGCTAAGCAGCGGCGACCAGACCTGCATGTAGACGCCGCCCTCGGAGTCGACCTGCGGGTCGTAGCTGAAGTCCTCTTGCTGATAGGACATGGTCAGGGTCGCGTTCGGGTTGGCGCCCGGCTGGGATGCGCCGTTCTGCGGGTTCGGCGGCGCGAGTTGGGTCACGGTCTGCAGCTGCGGTGGCACCGGGGTGCCGGTCTCCGTGGCAATCGCGCTGGCCACCGCCTGCTCGGTACTGCTCGAGGCGGGCTGCGTCTGCTGGGCGTTCGCCGGCGCGGCGCTGCCGCCGCAGGCAACGGAGATGGCGCTCGCGAGGATGATCAGCACCATCAACGGTGAGAAGCGCTTGGCGAGGCGCACTGACCGCGATCCCATCACTCCCTCATTTCCGCTTACCCGTGCCAGTCTCGCGACGTTCGGCCACGCCAGATGATCCTCCCGGCTGGACGCCAATGCGTGTCCCGGCGAGCGCTGCGCGGAGAGCCACCACGCAAGCAATCGGCGGAGCCGCCAGAGGCAGCGTACGCCAGCACGAACCCCGGCGGAGCATGTCGCATACATACCCCGCCGAGAGAAGGGCCTCATTGTGACCGCGTCCTTGCTGACCCATTGTGGGGGAGCTTGTTGGACGTGTCAAGCACCAAACTCGGCGCCCGCGCCATCCGCCCGGGTTTCGGCCCGGCCCCCGGCCGGGGTATGCTGTCGGTCGGCACCGCACGTCGCGGCACGGCACGCCGGCAGCCGGCCCGTTCGGCCGGGGAGATGGGGAAGTACGTCCATGCAGGACCAGTCGGAACAGGTCGAGATCGAGGCGAACGCGGAGCAGCCCGCGCCGGCGCGGGCAACGCCGGCCTCCGAGCGCAACGTCGCGATGGTCATCGTTGCCCACCCGGACGATGCCGAGTTCGGCTGCGCCGGCACGCTGGCCGTCTGGGCGCGTGAGGGCTGGGACGTCTACCAGGTCATCATCACCGACGGCTCGGCGGGCGGGCCGGACGAGGCCACCGACGTCTCGCCCGAGGCGCGGCAGAAGGTCGTCGAGACGCGCCAGGCCGAGCAGCGTCGGGCGGCCGAAATCCTGGGCGTCAAGGACGTCATCTTCCTGGGCTACCACGACGGCGAGCTCCAGCCCACCCTCGAGCTGCGGCGCGACCTGGTCCGGCTGCTCCGCAAGTACCGGGTCTCGCGCCTTCTCGTCCAGTCGCCAGTCCGGACCTGGCTGCCGGTCTACCAGATCGGGCGCTACCACCCGGACCACCTGGCCTCCGGTGAGGCGGCGATGGCTGCCGTCTACCCGGCGGCGCAGAACCCGTGGGACTTCCCGGAGCTGATGGCGGAGGGGCTGACGCCGCACAAGGTCGCCGAGCTCTTCGTCATGGGCGCGCCGACCGTGAACGTCGCGGTCGACATCTCGTCCACCATCGACCAGAAGATCGAGGCGCTACGCGCCCACCACAGCCAGCTCGGCGGCCACTTCGCCATGATCGAGCGCTGGATGCGCACCGGCGCCGCCGACCGCGGCGCGCGCCACGGCATGGCCTTCGCCGAAGAGTTCCATCGGACCCAGAACTTCTAGCATCCCCGCCGCGCGGGCCCCTGGCAGCCGACGTGCGAACCCGGCAGCGATGGTCGGTCGGCAGCCAGGGAGGGCTCGCGATGAGCGGTGAGCTTCGCATCGTGACCGAGGACGGCGAGGACGTCTGGTTCGGACGGGACGAGCACTTCCCGAACGAGGTGCGCCAGGACACCGGTGACCCGCACCACTGGGACTACCTGCTCACCACCCGGGCGCGCGCGCTCGTCGACCCCGTCCTCTTCTTCGAGAACGAGCCGCACACGCCCGCCGGCTGATCCGCGGGCGGACGCGAGCCCTCCCAGGTGAGCCGCCGGCACGATGCGTTTATAATCCCGGAGACGACCGGGTAGGGCTCGTCGGCGGAGGGCGGAACGTGCCGGACGATCTCGAGCGGCTCCTCAAGTTCATCGTCCGCAACTACAACGTCCGCGAAGAGGTCAAGGACATCGAGCGCGACGCCTCGTCGGTGGACGACGTGCCGGCCGAGCTCCGCCGCGCCGCGCGCGACGAGGAGCAGCGCGCCGGCCAGCTCATGCCCGCCTTCCGCGAGGGGCTGCTGCGCGCCGACGCCGCGCGCCGGGCCGGCGGCAACGCCATCTCCCTCGACGACCGCGACCCGCTCGACAACCAGATCGCCGACGCCCTCGTCCACTTCCTGGTCCGCCCCGGCTTCGCGCGCTCCTCCACCCGCGAGACCCAGCCGCTCCACTACATCTACACCGTCGCCGTCGACTGGGACCGGCTGGTCTCCGTCGCCCAACGCGCGAACGTCGACCTCGACACCGCGATCCGGCACTCGGGTTGACGCCGATGGCCTCCTCACGCGCCACCACCAGCCCGCGCGCCATCCCGCCCGACGAGCGGCCGGCCCGCGCCGCCGAGCGGCTCGGCATCGACTTCCACAACGAGAGCCAGCTGCGCCTGGCCCTGACCCACCGCTCCTACCTCAACGAGCTGGGCGTCGACCAGGTCCAGGCCGTCCACGACTCCAACGAGCGGCTCGAGTTCCTCGGCGACTCCGTGCTCGGCATGATCACGGCGCAGTTCCTCTACGAGCAGTTCCCGCAGCTGCCGGAGGGGCGCCTGACCGCCTATCGCACCGCGCTGGTGCGGACCGAGACCCTCGCCCGCTGGGCACGGGCCTTCGGCCTCGACGAGCTCCTCTACCTCGGGCGCGGCGAGACCGGCGACGACGGCGAGGTCCGCGACCGCATCCTGGCCGGCGCCTTCGAGGCCATCATCGCCGCCATGTACCTGGACCGCGGCATCCGCGTCACCCGCCACTTCCTGCGCGACCTGCTGCGCGAGGACGCCGCCGAGACCATCAGCCTCGGTCAGGAGACCAACTACAAGGGGCGCCTCCAGGAGCTGATCCAGGAGCGCTCCCGGGTCACGCCCTCCTACCACACCATCGCCGTCAGCGGGCCTGCCCACGAGCGCACCTTCACCGTCGAGGTCCTGGTCGGCACGCAGCGCCTCGGCGTGGGCACCGGCAGCAGCAAGCGCGCGGCCCAGCAGGAGGCAGCGCAGCGCGCGCTGCTCCACCTGGCCGAGGAAGGGATCACCGAGGACCATGAGCGGGCTGTATGACCAGCTGACGATCTTCGGCGGCAGCGCCAACCCGGAGCTGACGCGCGAGGTCTGCAACTACATCGACATCCCGCCCGGCCGGCTGGAGATCATCAAGTTCAGCAACGAGAACATCTTCCCTCGCATCGGCGAGAGCGTCCGCGAGAACGACGTCTTCGTCATCCAGTCCTTCAGCAGCCCGGTCAACGAGAGCATCATGGAGCTGCTGATCATCATCGACGCCCTGAAGCGGGCCTCGGCCGGCCGCATCACCGCCGTCATCCCCTACTACGGCTACGGCCGCACCGACAAGAAGGACCAGCCGCGCGTGCCGATCACCGCGCGCCTCATCGCCGACCTCATCACCGTGGCCGGCACCAACCGCGTGCTGACCGTCGACCTGCACGCCGGGCAGATCCAGGGCTTCTTCAACATCCCGGTCGACGAGATGACCGCCATGCCGATCATCGCCCGCCACTTCCGCGAGAAGCGGCTCTCCCGGCCCGTGGTCGTCTCGCCCGACCTGGGCAACACCAAGCGAGCCCGCAACTTCGCCGAGTCGCTCGACGCCAGCCTGGCCATCATCGAGAAGCGGCGCGTCGGCAACGTCGACGCCACCGAGACGCTCAACCTGATCGGCTCGGTCGAGGGTGCCGAGGCGGTGCTCGTCGACGACGAGATCGACACCGCGGGCTCGATCACCCAGGCGGCCCAGGTCTGCGTCGAGCGGGGAGCCACCGCCGTCTACGCCGCCTGCACCCACGCCGTCCTCAGCGGCCCGGCGATCGAGCGCCTGGAGCGCAGCCCCATCCGCGAGGTCGTGGTCACCAACACCGTGCCGGTCCCGCCCGAGAAGATGATCGACAAGCTGCGCGTCCTCTCGGTCGGGCCCCTCCTCGGGGAGTCGATCCAGCGCATCCACACCGGCGCCAGCGTCAGCCTGGCCTACCGCAGCGCCGGCACGACCTCGCTGCGGTGAGCCCCACCCGCGTCGTGGTCCGCGCCGTGCGCTGTGCGGGGCGGGCCCCGACGCCG
>DASSZN010000017.1:0-11260 GCA_035702805.1 Thermomicrobiaceae bacterium
CGGTCGATGCGTCGGCCGATCTCGTAGAGTCGGTACGCGGGACGGCTCAGGCCCGAGCGCCGCACCAGTTGACTCACCCCGCGATTGAACGCCTGCATTGGAGCCCCCCAGCCCCTCCCTGGACGACGATCCCGGCGGAACGAAGGTATAGCAGGGAAGCCCACCCCGCGCACGCCCCGTCGGCCATCGCGCCGGGCGACGTCCGGCGGTACGCAACCTGCATCCGATGGTAGGGGGGCCGTCGCCTGCGACGCGGCAAGCGGTAGCGGCCCGAGGGCGAGTGAACGAGACCTAGCGACCGGAGGTGCTGGTTACCGTGAGCATGCTGGAGTCACTGAGGCGCTCCGCCAAACCCCGCTACGAGTGCCCGATCTGCGGCGCGGGGTTCGCGGAGCGCACCGACCTCAACCTCCACGCCTGGCAGCGACACGACGGCGCCGGACGGTCCTTCCGCTGCGTCGACTGCGGCCAGATCTTCGCCTCAGAACGGCGCCTGTTCGACCACCAGGCGCGAGCCCACCAGTCCAACACCTAGCGCGGCTGGCGCGTCTGCTCGACCCTCAGAGGGGCAGGCCCGCCTCGAGCTGAGCCAGCGCCGCGTCGATCAACTCCTGGTAGTCCACTTCGGGATCCTCCACGGCGGCCGGCAGCAGCACCGCGACGAGCGCGCCAAACAGCGCCCCGACGAAGATGCGCACGTCGGGGTCGTCGGCGGGCCGGGCGACGCGTGCGGCGACGATCTCCGCGAACAGGTCGAACGAGGACACGATCTGGTCGAGCACGCGCATCCGGAGTTCCGGCACCGCGAAGATGAGCGCGCCGCGGTCGCGCTGCTCGGTGAGATCGGACTCGGGCAGCGCGGCGAAGAGAGCACGCACGGCGCCGCGCATGGCCTGGATGGGGCTCAACCCGGGCGGCTGGGCTTTGAAGGCGGCGAACAGGACCGGGTCGAGGGCGTCGTAGAGGACGACGTCCTCCTTGGTGGGGAAGTAGCGGAAGAAGGTGCTGGGGGAGACCTCGGCGGCCTCGGCGATCTGCTCGACGGTGGTGGCGTCGTAGCCCTGCTCGCGGAACAGGCGCAACGCGTGCCGCTGGATGTCGGCACGCGTCCGCGCCTTCTTGCGCTCGCGGAGCCCCTGGGCCGGGCGACGATCGTGATCAGACGGCGGCTTCATGGGTCGATTCTACGCGCTCCCCCGCCGCGGGCTCAACGCGCGCGCCCCGCTCCGCGCGACGGGGCAGGAAGGCAAGCGCGAGCAGCGTCCCGGCCAGGGCGACGCCCGCCGACACGAGCAGCGCGACGTCCATGCCCTGGACGAACGCGTCGCGCACGCCGCCGAGGAGGGCAGCCGAGTGGAGTTGCTCGGCGACGGCGACCCCGCCGAAGACGCTGCCGGCGACGGCATGGGCTGCGGCCGAAGGCAGCCCGGCCACGAGCGGGCCGACGTGGCTCTGGTAGGTGGAGTTGAGGGCGGAGCCCATCAGGGCCGCGCCGAAGGGGGCGCCCACGTTCTTGAGCGCCTGGAGCACGGCCGACCCGACCCCGCTGCGCTCCTCGGAGAGCGCCGAGAGGGCGGCGGAGGCGGCGGTTGCCATGGCCAGCCCCATGCCGGCGCCGACGACCGCCATCCAGAGGGCGACGAAGGTCGTGCTGGAGTTCGCGCGGGTCGTCCCCCCGGCCAGGAGCCCCGCGGCGAGGACGGCAAAGCCCACCGCGACGGTCAGCCTGGGGCCCCAGCGGCCGGCGATGCGGTCGGCCGGGACGGCGCCGACCAGCAGCCCGACGATCAACGGCAAGAGGCGCACGCCGGAGCCCATGGCGTCGGTCCCCCGCACGCCCTGAAAGTACTGCGGCATGGTGAACAGGGCGCCGATCATCGCGAGCACGGCGACGGTCATCAGCAGGACGCCCCAGGTGAAGGCGCGCGACTGGAAGAGGGCCAGGTCGATCAGGGGCTGGCCGTTGGGCCGGTGTGTCAGGCGTCGCTCCCAGAGGAAGAAGCCGACCAGGACCAGCAATCCCAGGACGATGGCGACGAGTGCCGGCCGGTCGCTCCAGCCGTGCTGACCGACCTCGATGACGCCGTAGGTCACGCCGACCAGGCCGGCGCTCGAGGTGAGCACGCCGAGCGGGTCGAGGCTCGGGCGCCGGGCGGCACGGGTCTCGGGAACGAGCGCGCCAACGGCCACGATGCCGATCAGGGCGACCGGGACGTTCATCAGGAAGACCCAGCCCCACCACTCGTGCGTGAGGAGCCAGCCGCCCAGAATGGGGCCGACCGGCAGCGCGACGAAGTTGGCGGCGGCCCAGACGCCGACCGCGCGGGGGCGCTCCTCCTCGGAGAAGAGGACGGTCAGGGCGGACACGGCCATGACGATCACCCCGGCGCCGGCCAGGCCGAGGCCGAGCCGCGCGGCGAGGAACGCGCCGGAGGAAGGGGACTCGGCGCAGGCCGCCGAGCCCAGGCCGAAGAGGGCGAGCGAGCCGAGCAGGACTCGCTTGCGGCCGTAGCGGTCACCGGCCAGGCCGGCGGGGAGCATGGCCGCGGCCAGCACGAGCAGGTAGCCGGAGGTGAACCACTGGAGGTCCGACTCCGAGGCGTGGAGCGCGGTCGCGAGGGTCGGCAGGGCGACGCTGAGCACCGTCGAGTCGAGGCCGACCGCCAGCACGGCCAGCGTCACGGCCCCGAGCGCCCACCAGCGCCGCGTTCCGGTCATGGTCACGATCATGGCATTCACCTCCTGCTGACTGACACACTCGTATGAGAGTCTCTATCAGTTCGGAGATGTTGTCAAGATCCGGCGACCTGGAGCCCGGTCAGTCGGAGACCCGGTCCCGGAAGGCGACCAGGTCCGGCAGGTGCTCGTCGTAGTGCTCCGCCGTCGCGCCCTCGATGACCGGCGGGTCGATCGCGACGCCGGCTGCATCCGCCGCGTCGAGCGATGCCAGCAGCGCGGCGTGGGTGTGGTCGAGCTCGGCGCGAACGTCGGCCAGCGACCAGGCGCTGCGCCGGGCCGCCTCGCGCTGGTTGGCCTCCTCGTACTCCTCGACGGCGCGCGCATCCTGCCCCGCGATGAGGGAGCGCACCCGCGCCGTCGCGTCCGCGTCCCAGAAGGCGATGTGGCCGAGCACGTCCTTGACCGACCAGCCGCCGGCCGCGCCCGGCTCCTCCTGCCGTGTCTCGGGTACCCCGTCGATGGCGCCCATCAGGGCTTGCCAGCGGTCGGCGATGCGTCCTCGCAGGGGGTCGTTGATCCCGCTCATCCTACGTCCTCGCCGTGTTTCACGCGACTCGTCGTCGGGTTCTGTCGCCCGGCTTCTACCAGGGATGTCCGGCGTGGTCAACGACGGGGTGACGCGGGCGGGGCTAATCGGTGATGGGGATCAGGGAGCGGAGGATCGCCCGGGTCGCGCGCGGCTCTCGACCCAGGACGCGCGTCAGGGCCGCGACCACGGCGGGGTCGAACTGCGTGCCGGCCGCGGCCTGGAGCAGCGCGAGCCCGTCGTCCCGCCCGCGGGCCGCTCGATAGGGCCGCTCGCTGGTGAGCGCGACGAACGCGTCGGCGACGGCGAGGATGCGGGCGCCGAGCGGAATGGCGTCTCCGGCCAGCCCGTCCGGGTAGCCCGTCCCGTCCCAGCGCTCGTGATGGGCCCGGATGAGCGGTCCGAGCGCCCGCAGTTCGGGCACGCGCGCCAGGATGGCGGCGCCGACCTCAGGGTGGGAGCGGACGATCGCCAGTTCGTCGGCGGCGAGGTGCGCCGGCTTCAGCAGGATGGCGTCGGGGATGGCGACCTTGCCCAGGTCGTGGAGCCGGGCCACCAGGGCCAGCACCTGTGCCTGGCCGGACTCCATGCCCATCGCGAGCGCCAGGTCGAGCACGAGCGTCGACATTTCGTCCGCCGTACCGGCTGCCCCCGCGTCTCGCGCGGCGACCGTCGCCGCCAGGGCCTCGACGGTCCCGGTCAGGGCCTGAATCTCGCGCGGCTCACCCGCTGGCCCGGCCGACCGCACGTCACGGGCGGACCGCACCTGGTCGCGCCCGAGCTGCTTGGCGCTGTAGAGTGCCTGGTCGGCCAGCGTCAGGAGGTCCTCCCGCTCGGTGGCGTCGGCCGGATAGCAGGCGACGCCGACGCAGCAGGTCAGGTGCAGGCCGCCGCCGAGGTCGAACGCATGGCGGGTTACCGCCGCGCGCACGCGCTCGGCCGCGGCGACGGCGTCGTCACCATCGCACTCGGGCAGGACCGCCAGGAACTCCTCGCCGCCCCAGCGGCCCACCACGTCGACCGCGCGCAGGGACATGCGGGTGATTCGCCCGAACTCTGCCAGCACGGTGTCACCGGCCACGTGGCCGTAGACATCGTTGATCGCTTTGAAGTGGTCGAGGTCCACGAAGAGGAGGGAGAGCGGGTGGCCGACCCGCCGCGCCCGCTCGAGCTCCCGATCGAGCACGGTCGCCAGGCCGCGGTGGTTGGGCAGCTCGGTGAGCAGGTCGGTGGTGGCGAGCTCCTCGAGTCGAGCGTTCGCCGCCTCGAGTCGGCGGGCGTAGAGCGACGCCGCCGCGTGCAGCCGACGGTTCTCCAGGATCGTCAGCACCTGTCGTGTGACGACCAACACCACCAGTGTTACCGCGCCGATCGCGAGGCCCTGCTCCGGCAGCCCACGCCGGGTACCGAACCAGACCCAGAGCACCAGCAGGGTGACGAAGGGCAACGGCACGTAGGGCATCAGCGCGCGCCAGAGGTCGACCGGCCCGGGCTCCACCGGCGCGTCGATGGAGCCACGCGGCGTCCGGGCGGTGGCGAGCAGGATCGCCTGCGCGCTCAGGGCCAGCAGCATGTCGCCGAGCGGCCAGCCCAGGTCGACGAATCCTCCGGTGGCATAGGTGCCGTGGAGCGTCTGGAAGCTGAAGACGCTGTCGGTCAGGACGATGACCGCCATGGCGGCGGCGGCGACGCCGACGGCGCTCCGCAGCTCGCGCTGCGTGTCGTGGGCAAGCAGCTGGAGGATGCAGGCGACGACGATGAGGTCACCGACGGGGTACGCCAGGCCCACGAGCTTGCCGAGCGGTCCGGCGCCGGCCTGCAGCAGCGTAGGGGCGAGCAGGAAGTACCAGCTGAAGGTCATGGCGCCCGCCATCACGGTCAGTGTGTCGAGCAGGTCGCGGGTGCGCACGATAAACGACTGCCGCGGATCGCGGAGCGCCAGGATGCCGATCAGCAGGCAGGGGTAGGCGAGCAGGAAGGCCACGTCGGCGGTCGACGGGAAGGGCGTCAGTTGCCCGCGGACGATCTCGTCGTAGGCCCAGATGAGTTGGCCGACGCCGTTGCAGATGACGGCAAGCCCGATGAAGAGCGGGCTCAAGGCGCCGGAGCGGTCGCGGCGCCACTGCCGCGGCAGCCCGCGGAGGGCGAGCGACAGCACCACCAGCGGCCCGACGACCTGGAGCAGGTCGTCGACCGCGCGCAGCCGCGCGGCGCCCCCCGGCCGCGTGACCAGCACGGCGGCCATTGCCACCACGATGGCCCCGATCAGGACGGTGGTCCGCCGCAGCGGTCGTGACGGGCCCAGACTACTTGCTCGCATCCTGGAGACGACACCTCTCCCGGTCACGATCCACGGCGCAAGGATATTGCGGGCGCGATGGGTAGGGAACGGCCGTTGGTCCTGCCCGCCAGCGGCGCTTCGTCTGCCATGGAGGTGGGACGCGCGGACGGCCCGGGGTATCGGTTGGGCGGCCTACTGAACGGGAACCTCGCCGGGCACACGTGCCTGACGCCAGACCGCCCCGCCGTCCGTCGTCAGCCAGAGTCCGCCGTTGCTCACGACCCAGCCGACGGTCGGGCTGGCGAACCCGACGCTCTGGCAGGTCAGGTCGCCGCAGGTAACGCCGCGCACGCGTGCCCAGGTGCGGCCACCGTCGCTCGAGTGAAGCAGGCCGCCGCGAGGCGAGGCGATCCACCCCGTCGTTGGGGTCGGGAAGACGAGCGGGCCGACGTAGCCGGAGGTCGGCAGGGCGGTCCCCGGGATGGGGGTGGCGTTGAACGGCCCGCCGGCAACGCGCTGCCAGGTCCGGCCGCCGTTCGTCGTGTGGTAGAGCGTCTTGATCTGCTGGCCGGCCCCGGGGACGCTGCCGCTGAGCAGCCAGCCCTCGGTGGCCGAGCGGAAGGTGAGTGCTTGCCAGGGGTCGGTTGGCGCAGGATCTGGCAGCGTCTGCCAGGTCTTGCCACCGTCGTGGCTGGCGACGATCCGCCCGGCGCCGGGAACATCGGCGCCGGCCGCGATCCAGGCGTCGCTGGCGGTGGGGTGAGCCAGCGTCGCGTGGAGCGCCGGCGGTAGCGTTGGCAGGGCGACCTGGCTGAAGCCGCGGCCGTCGGGAGAGGCGACGGCTACCGGACGGCAACTCGTGTCGACCAGGCCGGCGCAGGCGGTGCCGAAGGCCCACAGCCCGTGTCCCGGCACGAGTGCCAGGCTCGTCAGCGCGACCGAGCGGGCCATGACCGGGCGGCCGTTCACCATGATCGACGCGGTGCTGGGACCGGTGTGGTACGCGGCGTTCCAGGTGCGGCCACCGTTCGCGGTCGAGTAGAGGACGGTGGCACAGGGGCCGGCGCCGCAGACGTCGACGGTGGTCGCGGCGATCCAGGCGTCCTCGGCGTCAGCGGCCTGAACGGCGACGGGGATGAGGCGTGGGTCGCCGAGGGACTGCGCGGACCAGGTACGCCCGCCATCGCCGGTCGCCTCAACCAGCCCGGCGCAAGGTGGCGTCGATGACGGCGTCGGCGTCCCCGGACGCCCACAGCGCTGGCCGATGATCCAGCCGTGGGTGGCATCGGCGAAGCTCGCGCCGCTGAGGGCCAGGTAGGTCGAAGCACGCGATGGCGGGGTGGAAGCGGACGGTGTCGCCGGGGCGGTGAGGGGAGACGGGGGTGTGGCCGGCGTGCCGGGTGGCGTTGACGTGACGCTCGATGCCGTGGGCACGGCGGCCGTGGCGGTGACGCTTGCCCGGCCTGTGGCCGACGTGACGCAGGAGCCGCCCAGGACGACGAGGGCGATGACGAGGCAACCGATCACGATCGACGGCGGTCTGGGCCGAATGCGTCGTCGCGCGCCGAGCCCGGACACCGCGACCTCCTCGCTCATCTCAGGACATCCAGAACTCCCTCTCCCAGTCAGACGCGCCGCTCCACCGCGAAGGGTACAGCGGCGGGCGAGAGCCGCACGTCGTGGTTGAACCCGTCGGGTACCGGCGTCGCGCTGGAAATACAATTGGTGGTCGGAACGCTATCTCCGGGCGGGACTGCGGCACGATGAACGTCCTGGGCGTCGAGGGAGCGCGCCGTGGCGCATCCGGCCGACTGCCGGTGCGTGCCTGTCTGGGCCCACGAGGAGGTGGCAGTGAGCCGCGAGCCGCGGCATGGCGAGCAGGGGTTCGAGCCGCGTGACCGAGCCGTGATCCGGACGAGCCGTGAGCGAGGACCAGCAGAGGGAGTCTCGATGAGCAGTGGTGAACAGCCGTCACGCCGACGTCGGGCGGAGGAGCGGCGGCGTGCTGAAGCGCGGGCGGCGGCGCGCCGCAGATGGGTACGGATGGCCGGCCTGGCGGTGGTGGTCATCGTGGTGATCGGCCTGGGCGTCGGGATCGGGCGCGCGGTGGCCGGGCAGGGACCGGCTCCCGGTCCGGCGGTCAAAACCGGCTCTCTGAGCGCGCTAGGTGCCCTCCAGGCGCCCGGCTCGCAGGGGCCGGTCGGTCCGGAGGGGATCCCCATCCCGCAGGTGCCGCAACTCACCAGCCTGGGCAGCGCGGCGACCGGCAGCACCGTCGACGGCATCCAGTGCGATAGCACCGAGCAGGTGCTGTTCCACATCCACGCGCACCTGACGATCTTCGTCAACGGGCAGCAGCGGCAGATCCCGTACGGTATCGGCATCCCGAACGTGCAGGCGCAGCAGACGCCGCAGGGCCCGTTTGCCGCCAGCGGCTCGTGCTTCTACTGGCTGCATACCCACGCCGACGACGGGATCATCCACATCGAGTCCCCGGTGCAGAAGACCTTCACGCTCGGGGACTTCTTCGCCATCTGGGGCCAGCCGCTCTCGACCTCGCAGGTCGGCCCGGCAAAGGGCCCGGTCGTGGCCCTCTACAACGGCAAGCAGTACCTCGGCAACCCGCAGGACATCCCGCTCACCAACCACGCCAACATCCAGCTCGAGGTCGGCAAGCCGCTGGTGTCGCCGGTCATCGTGAACTCCTGGGCCGGGCTGTAGCGCGGATGGTCGCGTGAGGTGGGGCGCCCTCCGTGATGGGCCGGATGGCGCGCGGGTCGACCAGCCCGCGCGCCGTCTCCCGCCGGTCGCATTTCCGGTGGTCACACCTTCAGGTCCGGCGCCTGCCAGCCCATGTTGTCCACCTGGAGCGGTGAGACGCTGATCACGGTGCGCGTGCCGGACACGCTCATGACGGCCGTGTAGGGGACGTAGACGTCCCGCTGCATCGAGCGGTCGACCAGGAAGTCGTGCTCGCGGACCGCCTTCACGCTGCCGACGTGTCCGCCCTGTGGCCCGACGACTTCCATGCCCTCGCGCACCTCGCCGCGGCCGACTGGGCGTGACTCCGGCGGCGCCGTGCCGCCGGTCATGTCGACCGAGCCGGCGTAGCTCCCCTCGGCCGGGGCGGTGCGCCTCTCGACGCTGCCGACCGTTGCGTAGGCCGGCGCTGGGCCGCCGCCACCCACCGGGCCACGCGCCGGTGGCGGGTTCGTGCTCTGCACTGCTGGGCTCGCGGCGCCCTCCACCAGGGGAAACTCGCGCTCGCCATGGGGCGACTCGTCCCGCGATCCGCCGGAGACCGGCACCTCGGTGCCCGGCTGGCCCGCGGCCCGGCTCTGGCCGGACCGGACCGGGATCGAGCGAGCTCGCGAGGACTGTGCCCGGGGCAGCCGGAGCGTCAGCACCCCGTGTTCATAGTCGGCGTCGGCCTGGTCGGCGCGGACCGGGCTGGGCAGGGTGAGCACGCGGTCGTAGCGCGCGACGGAGCGCTCGCGCAGGAGCCAGCGTCCCTGCTGCTGCCCGTGCTCCTGTCCGTGCTCCGGCATCTCCCGGTCCTCGTTGGTCTCGCCGCAGATGCGCACCTGGTCGCCGGTCACGCGCACGTCGATGTCCTCGGGCCGGAGGCCGGGCATCTGAGCGCGGATGATGTACGTGTCGTCCCGTTCTCGCACGTCGATCGGCATGCCGCCGCGGCCGAAGCCGGACTGCCCCGGCACGTAGCTCTCGCGGAGCATCCGGCCCATCGGTTCGTGGTGTGACCCAGGGTTGCTCCACGGATCCCACCTGCTGATGCTCATCGTTGACTCCCTCCGTCGGCACGACCTGTCGCGGCGCTCGCGGCGCCATACGTAGTGGCACGCAAAGGACGTGCCGGTCACGCCGTGCGACGGCCGTCTCGCCTGGCATGTCTCCTGCACGGAACCACCCGGGCGCAGCGTGGGCTCCGGAACCGATCGAGCGATCGAGTAGCGAGGGATGACCCATGGCCGAGAAGCAGCGCGGCGGCACCACGACGCACCCGACTCCCGAGGAGGACCGACGCTTCCTGGAGGAGCACGCGGACCAGTTGTCCCCTGCGACGAAGCACGCCAGGTGGGTCCACGCTCCGGACGAGGGGGAAGAGCACCCCGGCCAGACGCTGGCGACCCGCAGCCACGACGTGATCCAGCACTGGGCGCAGCAGCGGAACGCGACGCCGGCCACAGTGCCCGGCACCGAGCGCGGCGGTCGACCGAGCGTGATGCGCTTCGACTTCCCCGGCCATGGCGGGAAGGACCTGCAGCACATTTCGTGGGAGGACTGGTTCCGGACCTTCGACGAGCGGCAGCTGGTCTTTCTCTTCCAGCAGCACATGCGCGACGGCCGGGAGAGCAACTTCTTCATGATGGACAGCCCGTCCCGCGAGCACGATTAGGCCGTCGCCCCGGCTCGCTCTCGCACGCCCCGCTCTCGCAAACCTGGAAGGGGTCGGACGGGCAAGGGTCGCGTTGCCTACACGGTGTGGGTGAGAAAGGTGGCCACGATCCGCTCGCGCAGCTCGTCGCGCGCGCGTCGGTAGGCGGCGATCTGCTCCGCGGGCGTGCTGGTGACGGCGGACGGGTCGTCGATCGACCAGTGGAGCCGCCGCACCGCGCCCGGGAACACCGGGCAGGTCGCGTTCGCCCGATCACAGACGGTCACCACGAAGTCCAGACGCTCGCCGAGGTAGCGGTCGAGCGTCTTCGACGTCTGCCCGGAGATGTCGATGCCAGCCTCGGCCATGGCCTGGATAGCAAGCGGGCGCACCGCCGTCGCCTCGGTGCCGGCGCTGAGGGATTCGAAGCGGCTACCGCCGAGCACCCGCAGCAGCCCCTCGGCCATCTGCGAGCGGGCGGAGTTGTGGGTGCAGAGGAAGAGGACGCGGGTGCGGATCGGCGGCCCGGCGCTCATTGGCCGGCCTTCGCGGGCTCGACGATCGGCGCCGCCGTTCGCCGCGGGTCGAGGTGGTAGAGGCGGCGCGCCAGCCAGAGCGCCACGTAGACCAGCCCGATCAGGACGGGCACCTCGACCAGCGGGCCGACCACGGCCGCCAGCGCCTCGCCCGAGCCGATGCCGAAGACCGCCACTGCCACCGCGATCGCCAGCTCGAAGTTGTTGCTGGCGGCGGTGAAGGACAGGGTAGCCGTCTCGGGGTAGGGGAAGCCGAGCACGTAGGAGAGGCCGAACGCCAGGGCGAACATGATGCCGAAGTAGAGCAGCAGCGGCAGCGCGATCCGCAGCACGTCCCCCGGCAGCGACAGGATGACGTCCCCCTTGAGCGAGAACATCATCACGATGGTGAAGAGGAGCCCGAGCAGGGCCGTCGGGGCGATCCGCGGGATGCAGACGCCGTCGTACCAGGCGTTGCCCTTCGCCCGACCCAGGATCAGGCGGGTCAGGAAGCCGGCCACCAGCGGGATGCCCAGGAAGATGAGGACGCTGCGGGCGATCTGCCAGGTCGAGATGGTGAAGGCGGTCGTCTCGGCCCCCAGCCAGCGCGGAACCATCGTGAGGTAGACGTAGCCCAGTGCCGCATACATGACGATCTGGAAGACCGAGTTGAGAGCGACGAGGACGGCGGCGTACTCGTTGTCGCCGCAGGCCAGCAGGTTCCAGATCAGCACCATGGCGATGCAGCGGGCCAGCCCGACGAGGATCAGGCCGGTGCGGTAGGCGGGCTGGTCGGGCAGCAG
>DASSZN010000118.1:0-3703 GCA_035702805.1 Thermomicrobiaceae bacterium
GGCGTTCGAGATCGACGGCACGTGGCTGATCGAGGCCGCGGCACGACGTCAGAAGTGGATCGACCAGTCGCAGTCGCTCAACCTGTACCTCGCTGAGCCCAGCGGCCGGACGCTCGACGCGCTCTACCGGCTGGCCTGGCAGCGCGGGTTGAAGTCGACCTACTACCTGCGCGCGCGGAGCGCGACCCACGTGGAGAAGAGCACGCTCAACGGTACCGACGGCAAGCTCACGGCCGTGTCGCTCGGAGGGCTGGCTGCCGCGATGGAACCGGCGCAGCGGCCAGACGCCGTCTGCAGCCTCGACGATCCCGACTGTGAAGCCTGCCAGTAGGTCGCTCACCATCGATGCGGAGGGAGAGGGCACGATGCTCAACTGGTCCGACGCCAGCACGACCAGCACCGCTCGCGAGCGGCATCCCGCGCGCGCGGGAGTGGTCACGCCGATCGACGGCACCGGCCTCGGGAACATCGACCAGCACGGTGGCCGCGTACGCGTCGATGATAAGGCGATGATCAACTGCCGCGCGGACGTCAACCAACTCCTGCCGCTCAAGTACCAGTGGGCCTGGGAGAAGTACCTGGCTGGTTGCCACAACCACTGGATGCCGACCGAGGTCTCGATGCAGGCCGACATTGCCCTCTGGAGGAGCCCCGACGGGCTGAGCGACGACGAGCGGCGCATGGTCAAGCGCAACCTGGGCTTCTTCGCGACCTCCGAGTCGCTGGTCGCCAATAACCTCACGCTGGCCGTCTACCGTCACCTCACCAATCCCGAGTGCCGGCAGTACCTGCTGCGCCAGGCGTTCGAGGAGGCGGTGCACACTCACACGTTCCAGTACATCTGCGAGAGCCTCGGCCTGGATGAGGGGGAGTTGTTCAACATGTACCGGGAGGTGCCCGCGATCACGGCCAAGACGGCGTGGGCCCTACAGTACACGCAGCACCTGGCGAACCCCGCCTTCGCCACCGGCAGCCCGGAAGCAGACCAGGCGTTCCTGCGCGATCTGGTGGCCTTCTACGTCGTCTTCGAGGGACTGTGGTTCTACACCGGCTTCGCCCAGATCCTGTCGCTGGGTCGCCGGCATCGCCTGGTCGGCATCGCCGAGCAGTACCAGTACATCCTGCGCGACGAGTCGCTCCACCTGAACTTCGGGATCGACGTCATCAACCAGATCCGGATCGAGAACCCCGCGCTGTGGACGGCCGCGTTCTCCGCGGAGGTGCGGCAGATGCTGCACGACGCCTGTGCGCTCGAAGTCGCCTACGGCCATGACACGATGCCGCATGGACTGCTCGGGCTGAGCGCAGAGCTGTGCGAACAGTACCTGCGCTGCATCACCAACCGGCGCTGCGCGCAACTCGGGCTCCAGGCGGTGTTCCCGGCGACCCCGAACCCGTTCCCCTGGATGTCGGAGGTGATCGACCTCGACAAGGAGAAGAACTTTTTCGAGACACGGGTCATCGATTACCAGAAGGGCGCCGCGCTGGACTGGGAGTAGGCGCCGCGGGCTCGGTGCGCGTGCGGCTGACGAGCCAGGCGGCTGCACGCGCCGGGGCCTCGGCGATCCCCCGTCGCTGGGCGCCTGGGCGTCGCCGCGCGTTGACAGGCGGGAGGCGACCTGCTACGGTCGAGTGGACAACTGAAGAGGCACAGAACGGGAGCTTGGGGAGCCAGGCTGAGAGGGTGGCCACGGAACCGCCACCGACCGTCAACCTGATCTGGGTAATGCCAGCGGAGGGACGGCTGCTCGCCGATGACCGAAGACGCTGGCCTTCCCGGCAGCGTCTTCTTGGTGTCCGGTGTGTTGGTTCAGGTCAGGGTGTCGCGCCCGCCGCGCGGTCTGGCCTGGTGCGCCCAGTGCGGAGGTCAGCCGTGTCCCAATCCCACCCCGTGCCTTCCCCCACCACGTCCTACCCGGCCAGTCGCAAGGTCTACCTCGCCGGCTCCCGCCCGGACCTGCGAGTGCCCGTCCGCGAGATCGCGCTGACGCCCACCGACGGGCGCTTCGGCTTTCAGGAGAACCCGCCGATCCGGGTCTACGACACGAGCGGCGCCTACACCGACCCGGATGCCGTCACCGACGTGGAGCGTGGCCTGCCGGCCCTGCGGCGGCCGTGGATCCTGGAGCGCGGCGACGTCGAGGAGTACGACGGGCGGACGATCCAGCCGCGCGACAACGGCTACCGGCCGGACGACCCCCGTGCGAACGCGGCCGTCTTCCCCGGCCTGCACCGCCGGCCGCTCCGCGCCAGGCCGGGCCGCACGGTCACCCAGTTGCACTACGCCCGGCGCGGGGTCGTCACGCCCGAGATGGAGTTCGTCGCGCTGCGCGAGGGGCTCGAGCCGGAGTTCGTGCGTGCCGAGGTGGCCGCCGGCCGTGCCATCATCCCGGCCAACATCAACCACCCGGAGAGCGAGCCGATGACCATCGGTCGCAACTTCCTGGTCAAGATCAACGCCAACATCGGCAACTCGGCCGTCACCTCCTCGATCGCGGAGGAGGTCGAGAAGATGACCTGGGCCACCCTCTGGGGCGCCGACACGGTGATGGACCTCTCGACCGGCAAGAACATCCACGCGACCCGCGAGTGGATTCTGCGCAACGCGCCGGTGCCGATCGGCACGGTCCCGATCTACCAGGCGCTCGAGAAGGTCGGTGGCCAGGCGGAGGACCTGACCTGGGAGGCCTACCGGGACACGCTGATCGAGCAGGCTGAGCAGGGGGTCGACTACTTCACCATCCACGCGGGGGTGCTGCTGCGCTACATCCCGCTGACCGCCCGGCGCGTGACCGGCATCGTCTCCCGCGGTGGCTCGATCATGGCCGCCTGGTGTCTGGCCCACCATCAGGAGAACTTCCTCTACACTCACTTCGAGGAGATCTGCGAGATCATGGCGGCCTACGACGTCGCCTTCTCGCTGGGCGACGGCCTGCGCCCTGGCTCGATCGCCGACGCCAACGATGCCGCCCAGTTCGGTGAGCTCGAGACGCTGGGCGAACTGACGCAGATCGCCTGGCGGCACGACGTCCAGGTAATGATCGAGGGCCCGGGCCATATCCCGATGCACCTGATCAAGGAGAACGTCGACAAGCAGCGGGAGATCTGCCAGGACGCGCCCTTCTACACGCTGGGCCCGCTGACCACCGACATCGCGCCGGGCTACGACCACATCACCTCGGCGATCGGCGCCGCCATGATCGGCTGGTTCGGCACGGCCATGCTCTGCTACGTGACGCCCAAGGAGCACCTCGGCCTGCCCAACAAGCAGGACGTCAAGGACGGCGTGATCGCCTACAAGATCGCCGCGCACGCCGCCGACCTGGCCAAGGGCCATCCCGGCGCGCAGCTGCGTGACGATGCCCTCTCCAAGGCGCGCTTCGAGTTCCGCTGGCAGGACCAGTTCAACCTGGCGCTCGACCCCCAGACCGCGATCGCCTACCACGACGAGACGCTGCCGGCCGAGGCGGCCAAGACGGCCCACTTCTGCTCGATGTGTGGGCCGAAGTTCTGCAGCATGCGGATCACCCAGGACATCCGCGAGTATGCCCAGCGGCGAGGCGTCGCCGCCGACGAGGCCGTCGCGGTCGGTCTGCAGGAGAAGGCCCGGGAGTTCCGAAAGGGCGGAAGCCAGATCTATACCGCGAGCTAGCGCCGGGGCGGGGACCAATCCCGCTCGGCGGTCTCGTCTTCTTCAGCGGCC
>DASSZN010000260.1:0-4133 GCA_035702805.1 Thermomicrobiaceae bacterium
GGGACGTCGGTGCCGCCGGCTACCTGACGGACGACGCGAAGCCAGTACCCGGCGACAACCAGCCAGCCAAAGACGGGCACAAATATGAGCAGGCCGCCGATCAGCACCTTGGTCAGCCACTTCGGGTCCTGGAAGACGTAGGTGATCGAGCGACCAAGATCCATCCCGAGCCCCCTTCGTCCCCCCACGTATCCCGCGCCGGCCCGCCTGAAGGCGCGTCCTCACGCTGCTCGGATCGGCCGCGGTGGCCCGATCGTACGCGGGCAGACGGAGTCCGTCAAATCCGGTCGGATCATTTTCAGCCAGCGCACGCGAGTCGCACCCTGAACGTCAACCCGTTTCCAGGCTGCCGCCGCGTTGACCGTTCGAAGCCCCGAGCGCCTGGGCGTAGGCGTCCAGCACCGGTTCCACCAGCACGTCCCAGCGGTAGTGCTTCTCGACGCGCTGCCTGGCGGACGTGCCGAGCGCGGTGCGGAGCGACGGATCCTCCAGCAGCCGAACGGCGACGGCCGCGAGCGCCGACGGGTCGCCAGGTGCCACGACCAGGCCACTCCGCTCGTGCTCGACGTACCGTGGGTTCTCACCGACCCGCGTGGTCGCGATCGCGGTGCCGGTCGCCATCAGTTCCAGGAGTTTGACCGAGCACTTCGCTCGATTGAGTCGGGTGTCGTCGAACGGATGGATCGCCAGTGCGCACGACATCGCTATGCCTCCGAGCGCCTCGGGCGCAATCCAGCCGAGGCGCGAGATCGCGGCTCCGAGACCCGCGCCCGCCGCCAGGCGGTCGAGCTCTCGCTCGGGACCACCGTCGGCCGACGCACCGGCGATGACGAGACGCGCGTCGTGGACACGGCCCCGGACGAGCGCCAGCGTCTCGACGACGAACGCCGGCTGGAATTCGACGAAGCGCGTGTAGAGGAGGAGGCGAGGCTCCGGTCCGATGTCGAGATCGCCCGGAGGTGCCGCGGATCGAGCAGCTCCGAGGTCGGCGATGCGCTCGTCATCGAGCCCGTTCGGGACGTAGTGGACGCGCGCCGCCGGGACGCCGAGCTCGAGCGCGCGTCGCTCGAGTTCACGACTAGCGACCGTGACCGCGCGAGCGCGGACCGGAAGGGTTCGCTCCTGCCAGTCGAAGACGCGGCGCTGGAGTGGGCCGTAGAGGCCGACGTCGTTCCAGCCGCCGTTGCCCTCCCAGTCGTCCATGTCCAGCACCAGCGGGGTCCGCCGGCGCATCAAGCGACCGGCGAGGTCACCGAAGCCCTTAGGCTTGAAGACGTGAATGAGTTCGGGGCGCTCGGCACGCCCCCAGCGGGCCATCTCGGCGACGGCGAGTGGCCACAGCGCCGGCCGGGTCTCCCGGGTATTGGTGACGCGAACGCCGCGCTCGACCCAGCGCCGTCCCGCGTCGACCGGGTTGTCCCAGGGTGTGGTGCCGATGAGGACGTCCCAGCTGCGTCGCTGCAGCGCGGCGGCAATGCCGAGCGCACGACTCCGCATCGTTGCCTTCGGCTGAAAGGCAAACGTGCCCAGCATGAGCAGGCGCGTTGGAAGCGGTCTATCGGCGGCGTCGGTCACGATCACTCGTTCCGGGTCGACGGCAGTGCCGCCAGCCGCGTGGTTGGACGGACGTTCCGCGCCGCCACGGCAGGCAACGCCGCTGGTCCCGGGCGCGCTCAGGCGTAGTGGCGCACGACCGTGACCAATTTCCCCTGGATATCCACGTTATCCGGCGTGGTATAGATGGGTGACATGGTGGCGTTCGCGGGCTGCAGCCGGACCCGGCTTCCTTCGTGGTAGAAGCGCTTGAGGGTCGTCTCCTTCTCGTCCCGCAGCCAGACCGCAACCGTGTCGCCGTTCTCGCAGGTTTCCTGGTGGCGGAGGATGACGATGTCACCGTCGTTGATCAGCGCATCGATCATCGACAGGCCCTTCACCCGCAGGGCGAACAGGTCGCCGCTGCGCGCGGAGAGCCGGTCTCCGCTGATCTCGATGTGCTCGCTCGCCTCGTCGGGCAGGACCTGCTCCAGCACCGGGATCGGCTCACCGGCGGCGATCTGGCCGATCACCGGCACCCGGAGAACGTTGCGCGCGGCGTTCGACCGGCTGACCAGTTCGATGCCGCGGGAGATATTGCGGTTTCGGCGGATCAGATTGCGCTGCTCCAGGATGTTGAGGTTGTAGTCGACGACGCTGGTCGAGGAGACGCCGAGATCGCGCTGGATCTCTCGGATTGTTGGAGGGTAGGTGTTCTCGTCCAGGAACTCCTCGATGTAGTCCAGCATGGCCTGCTGACGACGTGAGAGCTGCTTTGCCATCCTCCACCTCACCTCCGACGCGGGCCGCGAGAATGCCGGGCCCCGGCTGCATTATAGGGACGAACATCTGTTCGTGTCAACTCGGGCGCGCGGCGCCCCGCTCGGCTAGGTATCCGTGACCGCGGTGGGCGCGGCGCGGGTGGCGCGACAGGAATAGGAACCGCCCATGAACGTGTTCGATCTGGCAATCGTCGTGCTCTTCCTCGTCGTGTTCACGGTGGGGTTCTTCTCGGGGTTCTCCCGTCTCGTCGTCGCGTTGATCTCGCTCTTCCTCGGGCTGGTGTCGGCGAGCATCGGCTACGGCGGGTTCGCCGCCGTGCTGATGGGCGCGGCACCCTCCATGACCGACTGGACCGCCGACGTCGCCAGCTTCTTCGTCGTCACGTTGATCATCGGCGGCCTGGTGTTCTACGCCATCCTCTGGTCGTTTCGTGTCACGGCGCTGCGCACCCGGCACCTGCTCGAGTGGCGCGGTGGCACGTGGGGCCTGATCGGACTAGCGCTCCTGTCCGTCGTCCTCGCCGTCGTCGTCGTCACCACGGCGGTTCAGGTGTCGGACTGGACGGTCAATCAATTCCCGCCATCCCAGAACGTCACGATCGCCGTCCGGTCGTCGCTGCAGGAGTCCATCCTCGCGGCCAACGCGATGCGCCTGTCCCCCTACCTGTATGATGCGGTTGGTGCATGGGTGCCCGGCGGCCCGCCGCCGATCCTGAAGCCAGCCGGGGGGTAGGTCCGTGTCAGATGCATCGGTGCGCCGGCTCGAGTTCGACCGCGTACTCGACCTCCTGTCCCGGCGCTGCCAGTTCTCCGTCGCGGCCGAGCGCGCGCTCTCGATCGGACCGAGCGGGGAGTTCTCCCAGGTTTCCTACCTCCTGTCCGTCACCCGCGAGGCCGTCGAACTCCTCACCCGGCAGCCCTCGTTTTCGGTCGGCGGGGTGCGAGACATCCGCCCGATCGTCGACACCGCCACCCGCGGCGGGCTACTTGCCCCGCCCGACCTACGCCTGACACTCGACACGGTGCAAGCCTCCCGAAACCTGCGACACGGCTACTTCCGCATCCCGTCGGTCGACGCGGACTTGCCGGCACTGTCGGACTTCGTCGGCGCGGTGGCCGACCTCGCCGGCCTCGACGGCGACCTCTCGCGTACGATCGGCCCGCGCGGTGAGATCCTCGACTCGGCCTCGGAGCGGCTGGCCACCGTCCGCCGCGAGCTACGGGTAGCGCACCGGCGCCTGCTCGACCGGCTCAACCGGATGGTGGGGGAGGGGAACGTAGCCGGCGCGGTCCAGGACGCGCTGGTTACCATGCGCGAGGGACGCTACGTCATCCCCGTGCGCGCCGACCGGCGGGGACAGGTGCCCGGCGTGGTGCACGGCACCTCTGCCAGCGGGCAGACCCTCTTCGTCGAGCCAATCGAGGTGGTCGAGCTCAACAACCGCTGGCGCGAGCTGCAGATGGCCGAGGAGCACGAGGTCGAGCGCATACTCCGCGCCTGTACCGACCAGGTCGCGGAGCTCGCCGAGCCGCTGCTGCAGACGATCGAGGCGGTGGCCGCGCTGGATCTGGCGCTGGCCAAGGCGCGCCTGTCCTTCGACATGCGAGCGCACGAGCCGCTCCTCACCCAGGAGCGAAGCGCCGGTGGCGCGGGAGGGCATCCCCGGCACCGTATCGACCTGCGCCAGGCGCGGCACCCGCTGCTGGACCCGGCGACCGTCGTGCCGATCGATGTCCGCCTTGGCGATACCTATCGCATCCTCATCATTACCGGCCCGAACACGGGCGGGAAGTCGGTCGCCCTCAAGACGGTGGGAC
>DASSZN010000302.1:0-2132 GCA_035702805.1 Thermomicrobiaceae bacterium
GGAAGCCGTTCATGGGGTCGGCGGCGAAGATCCCGGCGCCGAGGAGCCCGACCCCGTAGAGGCCGAGCAGGCGGGGCGCCCAGGTGGCTCCGCGCCCGTGGGCGAGAGCGCGCCCGATGCCGACGGCGCAGGCAAGGACCATGAGGCCGGTGACGGCGAAGTCGGCGCGCTGGATCCAGCCGAGGGCGCCGTTCGCCAGCAGGCTGGCGTCGTCGTGGGCGAGCGAGAAGCCCGGGCGCAGCATTGCCTGCGCCAGGACGACCGAGACGTAGAGCGGGCCGGCCAGCACCCCGTAGCCCAGCAGGCTGCGGGTCACCCGTGCGGCGGGGTCGCAGGCGACGGCCGGTTGGCCGACCGGAGTCGACGAGACCAGGGGCTGCGTGCTCACGGCGACGTCCTTCCCTGCTGCTTGCCGTACTGGACTGTACAGTACCCATTGGACGGAGTATACTGGGACTCGTACTGGACCGTCAAGTACTGGACGGTCCCGCCGAAGGAGGAAGAGATGGCTGCAGCGGGACGACGAACGGCGCGACCGGTGGCCGAAGCCGCCACGGAGGAGGGCATCCCCACCACCGGGGGACGCTCACGCCGGGCGCCCCGCCTCGGGAGCGGCCCGGCCATCCGCCAGGCGGCCGCGCGCCTCTTCCTGGCCCACGGCTACCAGGGGACCAGCATGGAAGAGATCGCCGCCACCGCAAAGGTCTCGAAGCAGACGATCTACACCCACTTCGCCGACAAGGAGGCGCTCTTCGCTGACCTGGTGCTCGGCAACGTCGGCCGCGTCGACGCCTTCGTGGCCGACCTCGCGCGGGCCGACCCGGACGCCGACGAGGTTGAGGGGTGTCTGCAAGAGATCGCGCGCGCCTACCTGGGCATCGTCATCCGCCCGGAGGTGCTCCAGCTGCGCCGCCTGGTGATCGCCGAGGCCGGTCGGTTCCCTGAGCTGGCGCGCACCTACTACGAGCGCGTACCCCAGCGCGTCTACGACGCCCTGACGTCGCTCTTCGCGCGCCTGGCCGGTGACGACCGACTGCGTGTCGCCGACCCCGCGCTGGCGGCACAGCATTTCGCCTGGCTCCTGCTGGGCCCCCCGCTCGACCGGGCCATGTTCTACGGGCCGGACGACGTACCGGGTGAGGCGGAGCTCGCCCACCAGGCGGAGGCCGCGGTCGCGGTCTTCCTGGCGGCCCGCGGTCCCCGTCCGCCGCGGACCTGACCGTGACCCGGCCGGCAAGGGCGTGAGGACGCACGCCGTGCTCACCGAGGGGCTCGCAACGCCATTGACCGCGCTCGTCGCCACGTACCACGACTCAGACGCGCCGCGTGGCCGCCACCGCCACCCAGCCGTGGCGGTCCCCCCGAGAGCATCACCCCACACGCAGACGCCCCGTAAGAGGCGGTAGACATCCAGGACGCGCCGCCGCGATTCATCCAGGGCTGCGGTAAGGGGCACATCGTCGCCCACCTCGTCTTCGCGCCGGTGGCCGACCCAACGCGCGTCGAGGCGGACTGGATGGACTGGACGGCCGAGGTCGGCAAGCCGTCCCGGGTTTAACTCCGCCGTGGCCGGTACGCTCAGGGACGGCCCGCGGCGACGCCGGGCGACCGACTCTCTCCCCAGCTGTCGCGGAGCGCGCGGCGCAGGAGTTTGCCGCCGGCGTTGCGGGGCAGCGGCTCGGGGGTGAACCGGACGTGGCGCGGCACCTTGTAGCCGGCCAGCCGCTCACGGCAGAACGCCTGCAGCGTTGGCGCGTCGAGCCCCGCCCCGTCGGTCGGCCGCACCACCGCCGCCACCGCCTGGCCCCACTCCGGGTCGGGCACTCCGATCACGCCCGCCTCCTCGACGCCGGGGTGCGCCAGCAGCACCGCCTCGACCTCGGCTGGGTAGCCGTTCTCGCCCCCCGAGACGACGAGGTCGTCGCGGCGATCCAGCACGTAGAGGTAGCCGTCGGCGTCCAGGTAGCCCAGGTCGCCGGTGCGCAGCCAGCCGTCGTCGATGGCCGCCGCCGTCTCGGCCGGCCGGTCGGCGTAGCCGGCGGTGATGACCGGCCCGCGCGCCAGGATCTCGCCCGGCTCTCCGGGCGCGGCGTCGTGCCGCCCGCGGGCGATGCGGACCTCGTTGGGGAAGA
>DASSZN010000358.1:0-8149 GCA_035702805.1 Thermomicrobiaceae bacterium
CAGCAGCTGATCGATCGCTGGGTGGTGGAGCGGCTCACGCCGGAGCAGGTCGACTACCTCGCGGAGCTGCCGCTGCAGGTGGACGTGCCCGACACGCGCGGCGAGGCGATGGCGGTCGTGCACGCGACGCCGTGGAGTTCGCACCCGGAGCTGCACGAGGATGCCCCGGAGGCGCTGGCGCGCGAGCTGCTGGACGCGGCCGGCACGCCGGTCCTGGTCTACGGGCATATTCACGTGCAGTACGAGCGCCGGGTCGACGGGCACATCCTCGCGGCCGTCGGGAGCGTTGGGCTCCCTGTCGACGGCGACCGGCGCGCCGGGTACGCCGTCATCTCCAGCAACGTCGACGGCTGGTCGGTCGGGTTCCGCCGCGTGCCGTATGACGTCGACGCGGCGGTCGCGGCGACCCTCGCCAGCGGCGTCCCGAATGCCGGCGGCTTCGCGGCGGCGCTGCGCGACGCTCGCCTGCCGGGTCGCTGACTGTGGTCGGACCGCGACCTTGCCGTTGGAGGGTCCCCGGGCGCTGTGATACGATAGCCGGCGACTTGCAGGCGTAACGCTCTGGCAGGACGATGCGGCAGCAGTGACACGCGTCTTTTTCGGGCTGATCCTCATCCTCACGGCCTTCGCGCAGGCGACAATCTTCCCGACGGTCCGGGTGCTGGGTGGTATGGGGCCCGATCTCGTCCTGGTGCTCATCCTCGTCTGGAGCAGCCTCCATGGGCCTCGCGAGGGCATGGTCTGGGCGTTCGCGCTCGGCCTGCTGCTCGATCTGCTCACCCTCGACCGCCTGGGGACCAACGCCCTGGCGCTCATCCCGGTCGCGATGATCGGTGGGGCGGCGACCAGCCGGCGCCTCTTCCACAGCGGGCTGATCATCCCGATGGTGGCGGTGGTGGTGGCGACGCTGGTGCACCAGTTCGTCCTGGTCTCGGTGTCCGCGCTCGGCGGGCTCCACTACCCGTTGCTGGTCAGCGTGAAGTTCGGCGTGTTGATCGCGTTGCTCAACGTGCTCGTGGTCCCGCCGCTCTATCTGTTCGTCATGGTGACGGAGTACCTTGGAGTGGGCCGTGCGGCGCGCGCGTAAGCGGATGGAGCTGGTTCGGCCGGGCGAGTCGCGTCGCCGGCGCGAGGGTGCCTCCGACGAGACCTTTCTCTCCCGTCGAACCTTTGTCTTCAAGGGCCTGATGCTGGGCGGCTTCACCGCGCTGGCCGGAAAGCTCTGGAAGATGCAGGTGGTGGACGCCCACCTCTACGATGGGCAGGTCGCCGGTACCGTCGACCGCTTCGAGTCGCTGCCTGCGGCCCGGGGCCTGGTCGTCGATCGCAACGGCGTCGTGCTGGCCAACAATCGCGCGGCCTGGACCGTCTCGGTCGTGCCGGCCCAGCTTCCCACCGACGCGAGCCAGCTGCAGAGCATTCGCGACCAGCTGGTGAACGTGCTCGCCCTGCCGGAGATGCTCGTGGTGCGACGGGACGAACTGCCGCTGGGATCCGAGCAGTACGTGTTGCGCGACCTGGCGACCTTGATCGGCGCCGATCCGGGGCAACTCACCGGCAATGTGCTGCACCCGGCAGACGGCGCAAATACGGTCGTCGTCCAGAGGACGGTCGCGCCCGCCGATGTGGCGCGCCTGACCCAGGCGGCCAAGCGGCTGCCCGGCGTCCACGTCGAGAACACCATCGACTACCTGCTCGAGGTCAACGCGGGGTCACCGACAGCGGTGCCGCTGAAGAAGGACGTCGCCCGCGGCGTCGCGTTGAACCTGAAGGCTAACGCGCTCTACCTGCCGGGCGTCCAGGTCACCGACACCACCCTCATTCGCCAGTACCCGGCGGGCCCGGATTTCGCGCACATCCTGGGCTACGTCGGCCCGATCAGCGAGCAGGAGTACCAGGCCTCACTGTCGCCGAACGGCACCGGTCCCTACCTGCCGACCGACGACGTCGGGCGCGGGGGGATCGAACAGGCGCTGGAGGCCGAGCTGCGCGGCACGCGGGGCGGGCGCTGGGTGCAGACCGACGCCAACGGCGTGGTGATCTCCACCATTCCGGGCCGCCAGCTCGACCCGACGCCGGGGCCCACCGCGGTGCTGACGATCGACCACAACTTTCAGATTGCCGTCGCGCAGGCGCTGCAGGCCGGTATTGACGCCGCGAACGCCGCGGCGAAGAAGGCGCCCGTCCCGGCGCCGGATTCCGGATCGACCACGTCGCCGGCCCCGAACGTGGGTGCGGGCGCGGTAGTGGCCATCGACCCGCAGACCGGAGAGATCCTGGCGCTGGTCAGCCTGCCGACCTTCGATAACCAGCTCTTCATCGACGGCATCAGTGACCAGCAGTACCAGGCGTACCTGAACAATCCGTTCAAGCCACTCACCGACCGCTCGATCGCCGGGGAGTTCCCGCCGGGCTCCACGATCAAGCCGTTCTACGCCTCGGCGGCGCTCAACGAGGGCACCATCAACACCTCGACGACCTTCACCTGCGCCGGGGAGATCCGGGTGCCGGTGGTGGGCAACGAGAGCGGCGGCAACTTCTACAAATGCTGGATCTATCCCGGCCATCATGGCCCGATGGCCGTAGTGCAGGCGATTGCCCAATCGTGCGACTGCTTCTTCTACAACGTCGGGGCCCCGGGGCAACAGATCCCGGGGACGAACCAGATCCTGCACTACTACAACCCCGGAGACCCCTACCCCCACAACTTCCAGGGCCTCGGCATCGACAAGATGGACCAGTACCTCGACGACTTCGGCTTCGGCAAGCCATCCGGGATCCAGATGCCGGGGGAGGCGTCCGGGCTGGTGCCGACGCCGAAGTGGCTCTTTCAGTCCCCTCTGCACGCGTACTGGTCGGTCGGTGATACGATCATCACCTCGATCGGTCAGGGGCACCTGCTGGTGACTCCGCTGCAGCTGGCCACGGCGACGGCGGCGGTCGCGAATGGCGGTACCTACCACCAGCCGACGCTGGTCAAAGAGCTGCGGGGTGCCGGCGGCCAGGTCGTGAAGACGTTCAACAGCGCCGCGCGCCCGGTGTCGGTCGCGCCCGCCCATGTCGATGTCGTGCGCTCCGGGATGCGACTCGAGGTCGCCGAGCCGACAGGAACGGCCCACGGCAAGTTCGTCAAGACCCCGAGCAGCATCCAGGTGTCCGGCAAGACGGGCACGGCCCAATACGGGCCGAATAACCAGTGGTCGCACGCCTGGTACACGTGCTTCGCTCCCTACGACACGCCGCGCATCGCGGTGGCGGTGGTGATCGAGGGGGGCGGCGAAGGGGCAACCTTCGCGGTGCCGGTCGCGGACGCGGTGCTGGCGGCGTACTTCGCCAACCCGAAGGCGTGGGCGTGACCGCCCGAGTCGTCGGGCGCGACGCCGCCGGGCGACGCGGCGGTGGTGGCGAGCTGGGGAGCCAGGGGAAGGAGCGACGGGCGCATGGCTGAGCGACGCCCGAGCGAGCTCGGTCAGGTCCGGGTACGGGGCACCCAGGACGGGCTGGTCGTGCAGCTGCCGCCGGACGTGCCGCTGCCGACCCTGCTGGGCCAGGTACGCGGATGCGTCGATGGCGGCGGCGAGTTTTTCCGCCAGGCGCAGCTGGTAATCGACTACGCCGATCGCACACCGAACGTCGAGGAGATCGCCGCGCTGCGGGCCCTGCTCACCGAGCGCGGCCTGGCCCTGCGCACGGTGACGGCCAGCCTGCCCGAGCACCGGGAGCTGCTGCGCTCCTGGGGCTTCGCGCCGCTGCGACTGGTGGCGCGCGACCCGCAGCCCGGCGAGGGTGTGGCCAGCGGCGCGGTCGAGGGGGAGCGCGTTGCGCTCTACGTCCGGCGCACGCTCCGTTCCGGGTCCTCTGTGAGGTCCGACGGGGACGTGGTGATCCTCGGCGACGTCAACGCGGGCGCGGAGGTGCTGGCGGTGGGTGACGTGGTAGTCTGGGGGGCCATTCGCGGCACGGTCCACGCCGGTATGGATGGCGACCACGGCGCCGTCATCTGCGCGCTGCGGCTGATGCCGACCCAGCTTCGCATCGGCCGGATCTTTGCCCGTCCGCCCGACCAGCGCGACGCGCGCGCGGAGGGTGCCATGCTGGCCCGCGTCCACGGCGGGGAGATCGTGGTCGAACCCTGGCGCGCCGACCGGCTGGCGAGCCACTGACGCGTTGACGGCGGGCCGCCGCGCGGGGAGTGCGGCCGCGGTGGCTGCAGAGGTGGGGGACATGGCGGAGGAACAGCGGCAAACGACGCTCGGAAAGGTCGTCACCTTCACATCCGGCAAGGGCGGCGTCGGCAAGACCACGACGACGGCCAACATCGGCGCCGCCCTCGCCGCGCTCGGCAAGTCGGTCGTGCTGATCGACGCCGACATCGGGCTGCGCAACCTCGACATCGTGCTCGGCCTGGAGAACCGCATCGTCTACGACCTGGTCGACGTGGTCGAGGGGACGTGCCGGCTGCGCCAGGCAATGATCCGGGACAAGCGGCTCAACAACCTGCACCTGATCCCGGCGGCCCAGACGCGCGAGAAGGACGCCGTCTCGCCGCAGCAGATGAAGGCGCTCTGCGAGGAGCTCCGGCGGCAGTTCGACTTCGCGCTGATCGACTCGCCGGCCGGCATCGAGCAGGGGTTCCGCAACGCCGTCGCCGGGGCCGATGAGGTAGTCGTCGTGACCAACCCCGAGGTCTCCTCCGTCCGCGACGCCGACCGCATCATCGGCCTGGTCGAGGCCAACGAACTGCCGACGCCGCGGCTGATCCTCAACCGGCTGGACCCCATGCTGGTGCGGCGCGGCGACATGATGAGCGTGGAGGACGTGACCGATATCCTGTCGATTCCCTTGATCGGCGTCGTGCCGAACGACGAGACGATCGTGACCTCGACGAACCGCGGCGAGCCGGCCGCGCTCGACACGCGCTCTCGCGCCGGGCAGGCATTCCGCAACATCGCCGCTCGTCTGACCGGGCAGGACGTTCCGCTCATGGTGCTCGAGGAGCCCGACGGCGCCTTCCGCCGGCTGCTCCGGGCGTTCGGGTTTGGCGGTGGGCCGAGCGTGGCCGTTCGGGGAGGAGCGGACTAGATGGGTTTCCTGGACACACTGCTCGGCCGTCGTCCCCAGCCGGCCCATCCGGTGCGGCCGCCCAGCGCCAGCGTGGCCAAGCAGCGCCTGGTCGAGGTCCTGATCCAGGACCACGTCAAGCTGACGCCGGAGGCCATGGAGGCGATCCGGCGAGACATCGTGAAGATCCTGTCGCGTCACCTGGATGTCGACGCCGAGCGCCTGCAGATCAACATCACCCGGGGTGAGCGCGGCGAGAGCCTGGTCGCCAACGTGCCGGTGCGACGAGGTGGGCTCACCGGGTCGGGCCGGAGGTAGGCGCGCTTGACCAATGAGTTGCTCGACGGACTGACGCTGCACCACATCGGGATCGTGGTTGGCGACCTCGACGTGGCGGCAGATCGCTACCGCCGGCTGGGCTTTGGCGAGCCGGAGTGGCACGACGTCCCGGAACAGGGCGTGCGCGTCGTCTCGTTTCAGGCGGGGCGAGGGCACCTCGAGCTGATGAGCCCCACCTCGCCGGATAGCGGGATCGCGCGGTTCCTGGCGTCCCGAGGCGACGGGATCCACCACGTCGCCTACGGCGTGCCGGACCTCGAGGGCGCGCTACGCCGGCTCGCGGGTGCCGGGTTCGAGCTGATCGACACCGTGCCGCGGCGCGGCATCCACGGCTGGCGCGTGGCCTTCGTCCATCCCCGCTCCTGCAACGGCGTGCTGACGGAGCTGGTCGAGGTGGGGACGCCGGACGCAGAGTAAGGGGGACCGCCATGGCGGACCGCGAGCGCGATGAGGTCGTCACCGACTCCGGCATCGTGATCGAGCCGGTCTACAACGCCTCCGAGCGACCGCCCGAACCGGACCCCGGCGTGTACCCCTACACCCGTGGCGTCTACCCCACGATGTACCGCGGCCGCCGCTGGACGATGCGGCAGTACGCGGGGTTCTCCTCGGCCGAGGAGACAAACCGGCGCTTCCGATTGCTGCTGGACCGCGGGCAGACGGGCCTGAGCGTGGCCTTCGACCTACCGACGCAGCTCGGCCACGACTCGGACGAGCCGGTGGCGCGGGCCGAGGTCGGCCGCGTCGGGGTTGCCATCAGCACGCTGGACGACATGCGCCGGCTGTTCGCGGAGATCGACCTGGCGGCCGTCACGACCTCGATGACCATCAACGCCCCGGCGTCGCTACTGCTCCTCATGTACCAGATCGTGGCCGAGGAGCACCGCGCCGACCCGGCGAAGCTTGGCGGCACCATCCAGAACGACATCCTCAAGGAGTACGCCGCGCGCGGCACCTACATCTTCCCGCCGCGGCCGTCGATGCGGCTGGTGACCGACACCTTCGCCTACTGCCGGCAGACGCTGCCGAGCTGGAACACGATCAGCATCAGCGGCTACCACATCCGCGAGGCCGGCTCGACCGCCGTGCAGGAGATCGCCTTCACCCTCGCCAACGCCATCGCCTACGTGCAGGCGGCCATCGATGCCGGGCTCGACGTCGACGAGATCGGCCCGCGCCTGAGCTTCTTCTTCGGTGCTCACAGCAACTTCTTCGAGGAGGCGGCCAAGTACCGGGCGGCGCGGCGCATGTGGGCGAAGATCATGAGGGAGCGCTTCGGCGCGGCCAACCCCCGCTCGCTCATGCTGCGCTTCCACACCCAGACCGCGGGCTGCACGCTGACGGCGCAGCAGCCGCTCAACAACGTGGTGCGCGTCGCCTACCAGGCGCTGAGCGCGGTGCTCGGTGGCACCCAGAGCCTGCATACCAACGGGTTCGACGAGGCGCTGGCCCTGCCGACAGCCGAGGCGGCCACGCTGGCGCTGCGCACCCAGCAGATCATCAGCGACGAGACGGGCGTGGCCGAGACGGCCGACCCGCTCGGTGGTTCCTACTTCATCGAGGCGCTCACCGACGACCTCGAGCAACGTGCCTGGGAGTTGATCGAACAGGTCGACGAGCAGGGCGGGGCGGTCGCGGCGATCGAGCGCGGTTTCGTCCAGGAGCAGATTGCCGAGAGCGCCTATCGCTGGGAGCTGGACGTGGCGTCGGGCGACCACCGGGTGGTCGGGGTGAACGAGTACCGGGCCGACGAGGAAGTGTCGGTGCCGATCACGCGCATCGACGAGGAGGCGGTCGCACGCCAGATTGCGCGCGTGGGGGAGTACCGGGCCCGGCAGGACCGCGCGCGGGTGTCGGTCGCGCTCGATGAGGTCGCGTGTACGGCGCGTGGAACGGCCAACCTGCTCGTGCCCATGAAGGCGGCGCTGCTGGCCGGCGCGACGCTCGGCGAGATCTGCGGCCGGCTGCGCCAGGAGTGGGGCGAGTACCGGCACAGCTGACCCGGGCGAGCGGCGCGGATTGGCGGCGCCTCGGGACTCGGCACCCGCTGGCGAGGCCGTTGCATGACGTGAATTCGACCTCGTCGGGGCGCGATTCGTCGCGCCCAAGCCGTGCCCGGCGTGGCGCGCGGCGAGAGACGGCGGTCAGGAATGGGGAGGGAACCATGGCGGAGCAGCGCGGCGTGCTCGTCACCGGGACGGGCGGGCGAATCGGGCAGGGGATCGCGCACAAGTTCGCGTCCGACGGAGCCCACGTCGTCGTCTCGGATCGGACGCAGGCGGACGCGGAGCGCGCCGCAGAGCGTCTGCGGCCACAGGGCGGTACGGTGACTCCGGTCGGGGCCGACCTGACGCGGGAGGACGAGATCGAACGGCTCGCGGAGCGTGCGATCGCGGCGACCGGCGGCCTCGACGTCCTCGTCAACTGCGCGGGCATCTTCCCCAACTGTTCGGTCGCCGAGATGGCGACATCCGAGTGGGATACCGTCTACGCCGTCAACGTGCGTGCCCCGTTCCTCCTCAGCCGCGCCGTCGCCCGTCACCTGCTCGAGCGCGGCCAGGGTGGCTGCATCGTCAACATCAGCTCCAGCGCCGGGGAGTCGGCGCGGACCGGCGGCTCGCACTACTGCGGCTCGAAGGCGGCCCTCAACATGCTCACGAAGACGATGGCGATCGAACTCGGCCCGGCGAAGATCCGCGTCAACGCGGTGGCGCCCGGCCTGGTCATGGACGAGGTCTACCAGGAGCCG
>DASSZN010000186.1:0-20563 GCA_035702805.1 Thermomicrobiaceae bacterium
ACGCGGCTTCCTGCTCGATGGTCGTGGGCCAGGACAGGCCGAGGGTCCGGCTCGTCGAGACCGTGTTGTTCCAGCGATGGTAGGTCGATAGCAGGTCACGGCGGAGCGGGCCGAGCGCCACGTTCTCGCCGGCGACGATGAGCGTCGCCTCATCGTCCCGCTCGTTGCTCATCGCGCGCACCACCCTCCACGCCGGCCGCGACGTGCCGGTCCCACCGCGTCGCCGGAGCGGGCCGGAGGCCGCCGACCGGCATCGACCACCATCGGCCGCAGGTCTCGGGGCAACGGAGTCGAGACGCCTCGCGCCGGGTCGCTGCCGGGGACGACGACGTCCCGCCGCGGCCGGTGCCGCCTCAGTAGTGGATCCAGACGGTCGTTCCCACCGGCGCCCAGTTGTAGATCCAGGCGGCACCGGAGAGGGTCATGTTCACGCAGCCGTGACTCATGACGTGGCCGAAGTTGTGATGCCAGTAGGTGCCGTGGATGGCGTAGCCGCCGTCCAGGAAGTACATCACGTTCGGCACGTTCGGCAGGTAGTAGTAGTCCGACGTGCCGGCCAGGCCGCCGGTCATGTCGTCGTAGGGCAGCTTCTCGAAGATGTGGAAGGTGCCGGTCGGCGTCGGGTGCGCCGGGACGCCGGTCGAGACGTACTCGCCGTAGACCCTGGTCGAATACTGCCAGGCGCGCAGGTACTGGTTGGTCAGGTCGACCTCGATCCACTTCGCCTGGTCGGTCGGCGCGCCGGGCGGCGGAGTGGTGACGTCGGCCGGGCCGGGCGGCGCCCACAGGCTCGGGTCGTAGTTGGACACGGTCGACGACCTGGGGACGGCCGTGGTCGAGACGTGGTCCTGGGCAGCGGCGGCGTCACCGAGCAGCCCGAGCTCGACCTGCGAGCCGGGCGGATTGCTCGGGTGATACTCGAAGCGCGCCCGCTCGAAGTACTGGACCGTCATCCCGTTCTGCTGGAACTCGTCGGAGATCGGGTAGCCAAAGATGGCCAGCCCGCCGTGCGCGTTCCAGTAGTCGCGGAAGCCGTTGCAGAGGTCGTGGCCGGTCTGCGCGTAGAAGTCGCAGCCGGCGTCGGAGACGCCGTTGTGGGCGACGAACGGCGCCGTGGCGGCGAGGGTCGCGGTCTGGTCGGCACCGAGTCGCCGGAGCTGGACGTTCCAGCCGGCCGGCGCGTTGGGGTGGAACTCGAAGACGGCGCGCTCGAAGTACTGCACCGTCACGCCGTTCTGCTGGAACTCCTCGGAGATGGGGTAGCCGAAGGTCGAGATGTCGCCGTGGCCGCGCCAGTAGTCGAGGAAGCCGTAGGCCAGGTAGTGACCGGTCTGCGGGAAGTAGACGCGGTCGGGACCGGGGCCGCTGCTCGCGGCCGCCGCGCTGGGCACCGAGAGCAGGAGCGCGGAGAGCGCGACGACGAGGGCCAGAACCAACCCGGCACGGGCGCGCATGGCTCGACCTCCTGGATCCAGTCCGGACAACCCTCTTCCCGCAACGCACCCCGCGAACACCGCGGGCTGCCGCTGACGGGGAGCCGACTGCCCCGGCGGCACGCGAGACGCCGCCGAGTGAGCGATGAGCCGGGCGGGACTCGCCGTCGACGAAGGGTGTGACCAGTGATCGGCGCGGAGTATCGCACGCGGCGAGCCCGCGTGGAAGATAATCGCGTCACGGTGCGGCTACCGCCGCGGACCGGCGTGTCGCCCGCCGGCAGGCCGACAGCTGGAAGGACAGGTCGCAGGGATGCAGCGGCTGATCCGCGAGCGCGTGGTCACGCTGGGCGGGGGCACTGGCTCCTTCACCATGCTCTCCGAGCTGCGCAAGGTCGCCACGCACCTGGACGCCATCGTGACGATGATGGACTCGGGCGGGTCGTCGCGGCGGCTGATCGACGAGTTCGGCCGGCCGCTGCCGCTGGGGGACCTGCGCCAGGCGCTGGTCGCGCTGTCGCGCTCGCGCAAGCTGTGGGGCGAGATCTTCAGCTACCGCTTCCCCGACTCCCCCGACGAGGTGGTCGGCGGGCACTCGCTGGGCAACCTGATCCTGCACGCGCTGCAGGACCTGAACGACGGCGACCTGCTGGGGGCGCTCGAGGACGCCGAGGAGGTGCTGAACACGGCCGGGCGCGTCATCCCGGTCACGCTGGAGCAGGCGACCCTGTGCGCCGAGCTGAGCGACGGCACGGTGGTGCGCGGCGAGACGGCGATCGACCGGCCGGGGGACCGCGCCGTGCTGCCGATCGCGCGGGTGTTCCTGGACCGGCCGGCGGCGGTCACGGTGCGGGCGCGCAAGGCGCTGGAGCGTGCCGAGCGGGTCCTGATCGGCCCCGGCGACCTCTACACCAGCGTCATCCCCTGCCTGCTCGTGGACGGGGTCCCCGAGGCCGTGCGCGCCTGCGACGGCGAGGTGGTCTACGTCTGCAACGTGATGACCAAGCACGGCGAGACGGACGGCTTCGCCGCCTCGGCCTTCGTGCGCGAGGTGCACCGCTACCTGGGCCGGCGGGTCGACGCGGTGGTGGTCAACACCGGCGAGTACCCGCCGGAGCTCGTGGCGCGCTACGCCGACGAGCAGGCGGAGCCGGTCCGGCCCGACCTCGACGCGCTGCGCACGCTGGTGCCGCGGGTGCTGACCGGCAGCTTCGCCGCGACCGACCATCTGATCCGCCATGACGCGGAGCGGGTGCTGCTGGCAATCTGGCCGGAGCTCGGGGAGTGAGCGACGGGCGTGGCCGCGCCGCTGGCTGGCGGGAGTAGAATCGCTGCCAGCGGGGACAACCGAACGGTCGTGAGGAGCGAGACGGTGCAGCAGCCGGGCGACGAGAGCATCCGGGAGATCCTGACCGGGATCGCGCGGCGCCTGCCGCGCTACGCGCAGCTGGCGGCGCGGTTGGCGGCGGACACCCGGATGACGGCGGCACAGCGCGAGCCGCTGGTCGGCGTGCTCGGTCGCGGGCTGCCGGTGATCGACCTGCTGCCGGGGCTGGTGCCGGTGCTGGGGCGCTTCGACGGGCTGCTCGGGATGTTCACGTCGGTGACGGTGGCGCTGCACCAACTCCAGCCGGAGGTGGCGGAGGAGCACCTGGCGGCAGTCGGGCTATCGCGCGCCGAGATCGAGGCGGACCTGCAGGAGACGACGCGGCTGGCGCGGCGCCTGGCCGAGAGCGGTGCGCCGGGGGCGCTCCTGCCCCAGAACGGGGCGCGCTCGGCGGGACGGCTGGTCGGCCGCGGACTGCGCGCGTTCCGGGCGGCGCAGCAGGGCTCGTCGGGCACGCAGCAGGCGCTCCCCCGCCCGCCCGAGCCGCCGCCGACGCAGGGGTAGACCGTAGACCGGCACCTCAGCGCACGCCGGCAGGGGCCGGCGCACGACACGTCCCCCTATTATCGGACGACGCCCACGGTCGACAGGCTCACGTTACGCGGCGGAGCGGCTCAGCCCGCGATGCTCACGTTTCCACTGACGTGCACTCGGAGTCGGGGCCACGCGCCGGGTGCGGACCTGTCGCGGTTCTGTAACGGCGCGGTGGCCGTTGTCACGGATTTGCCGCGGGGCCGCTGGTAGAGTTGCCCGGTCCGTGGCACGACGGGCGGACGGTACCGGCAGGGGGCCACCGCCCGTCGCCCAGGCGCCAACCCGAGGCGGCCGGTCCCGCGACGGGGCCGGAGCAGGCGAGCGGCGGCTCGCCCCCGCATCGGCACGGCGGCCGCGCCGGAGGTGGTGACCCGCGCGGGCAATCGTGACGCGCCGCCCGGCGCGCCGCGGATGCCCGGGGGTCAAGGCGCGTGAGGGCGGCGGCGTCGCGCGGGGAAACGGCTATCGCGGCGGCGCCGGCTGGGATGAGGAGTACGAGGGGACGGGCCGGTCGGCCCGTCCCCTCGTCGTCTCTACCGTGCCGTTCGGATCGGACGCTCCGCGTACCCGCGGTCAGCGCCGGATCGAGCCGCCCCGGGTGATGTGGTGCATATTCGGCATCTCGTCGACCGGCACCTCGATCAGCGCCGGGTGGCTGTTCCGCATCGCCCGCTGCAGCGCGCCACGCAGATCCTCCGGGCCGTTGGCCCGGATCCCCTCCATGCCGAACGACTCCGCCAGCTTGACGAAGTCGGGGTTGAGCAGGTCCGAGGCGATGGTGCGCCCGTTGAAGGACTGCTTCTGGATGCGCCGCACGTTGCCGTAGGCGTTGTCGTTGAAGACGATCGTCGTCAGCGGGATGCGGTGGCGCACCGCGGTCGACAGCTCCTGGACGTTGTACATGAAGCCGCCGTCACCGTTGACCGAGACGACGCGCCGGTCGGGGTTGCCGACCTGGGCGCCGAGCGCGGTGGCGAAGCCGTAGCCGAGCGTCCCCTGGAAGCCGGAGGTCAGGAAGGTCCGCGGCTGGTAGACGGGAAAGCCCAGGTTCGACCAGTAGCCGACCTGCGTGCTCTCGTTGACCAGGATGCCGTCCTCGGGCAGCTCATCCCGGATGACCTGGGCGAAGGAGGCCTGCGGCTGGACCTCGAAGAGAAGGTCGTCGATACGCTCCTTGAGGCCGCTCAGGTCCGCCTCGCGCGACTCCCGTGCCCGGTTGTGCCCCGGCACGCGCTCGGCCAGCTGCGTCAGGCCGTCCTTGACGTCGCCGACGATGCCGATCGAGACCGGCACGTTGCGGCCGACCTCCTCCGGGTCGATGTCGAGCTGGATGACCGTCTGGTCGGGGCGCAGGTCCCAGTTCTGGTTCATGCCGGGCACGAAGCGGGTCCCGGCCACGAGGACGACGTCCGACTCCGGCATCAGGGTGCGGCCGCCGACGGCGTTCTGCGCCAGGTAGTGGCGCGCGGAGAGAGCGCCCTTGCCGTTCGACGTCATCACCACCGGCGCCTGCAGCATCTCGGCCAGCTCGCGCAGCGGCTCGGAGGCATCGGCCGAGACCACGCCGCCGCCCACGAAGATGATCGGGCTCTTCGCCTGGCCGAGCGCCTTGGCGGCCGCCTCGAGCAGGTCGGGGTCGCCCTTCGGCCGCGGGAGCGCGCCCACGACGTCCGGCATGGCAACCTCGGCCTGCGCCTGGAGCACGTCGGGCGGGATCTCGATCTCGACGGGGCGGGTGCGGCCCGTCCCGAGCTGGCGAAACGCCTCGGCCACCAGCCCCGGCACCTCGCCCGGCGCCATCGCCCGTCCGGCCCACTTGGTCACGCTGCGCACCATCTCGAGCTGGTGGGGGATCTCGTGCAGCATGCCCCGCCCCCGCTCGATCAGGTCCGACTGGATCTGGCCCGCGATGCACAGCACCGGCGAGTTGCAGGAGTAGGCGGTGGCCAGCCCGGCCGCGGCGTTGAGCAGCCCCGGCCCCGGCACGACCAGGCAGACGCCGACCCGGCCGGTGGTGCGGGCGAAGCCGTCGGCCATGTAGGAGGTCGCCTGCTCGTGACGGGTGTGGACGATCCGGATGGTGTCCTGCGCGTCGTAGAGGGCGTCGAAGGCCCAGTCGAGCTGGACGCCGGGCAGGGCGAAGATGGTCTCGATGCCCTGGCGCTTGAGGGCGGCGACCAGCGCCTGGCCCCCCGTCATCTGTTCCACCACATCCCCTCCTCTCACGCCCGCCCCGGGGCGTGAATCTCCTGGGTTCTCCAAACGGTCGGCTGACCACGCCGACATCATCGTCGCCGCGCGCAGGCTCGGCCTGGGGCGGTCTGGCCACGTGCTCGAGGCGGCGAGCGCTCCCGCGGGGCGGGTTTGGTCCAGACATTCGGTCAGTGGCCTGGATTGTATCCCGGATCGCCCAACGCGCAACCGGGAGCGCCGGCCCGAGCGGGTCAGCGCAGGACGCGGAACCAGAGGTTGGTGGCCTGCGGCGTGTGGGTCACGCCGAGGCGTTCGAGCCGGACCGCGTGTCCGCCCGGCCAGTCGAACAGCCGGACGCCGTCGCCGAGCAGGACGGGCAGGACGCAGACGAGGACCTCGTCGAGCAGGCCGGCCTCCAGGCACTGGCGGGCCACCGACGCGCCCAGGACGTTGACGTAGCGTTCACCGGCCGCGGCGCCGGCCGCGGCGACGCCGGCGGCGAGGTCCCCGACGAAGGTGACGCCCGCCACGGGCGTGCCTGGTGGGCGGTGGGTGAGCACGAACTGCGGCCCGTCCCAGGCGCCCCCGAACGCCTTGCCCTCGGCTTCGGTGTCGCGATAGGGGTCGTCACCGCGGAAGGTGCGATTGCCGACGAGGAGCGCGCCGATGCGCGGCACGAGCGCGTCCACCGTGGGGTTGGGTCCGAGGTGGGGGACCATCCAGGACGCGTCGCCGCCCGGACCGGCGATGAAGCCGTCGAGCGACATGCCGGCAGAGTAGAGCAGCCGGGCCATCGTCCACCTCCGTGGGAGCGTCTCGATCGCCGGGACGCGCGGCTCAGACGGGCACGCCGATGCCGGCGAGGAAGTTGACCAGCAGCGCGTTGAAGGCATCGGGGTTGTCGGCGGGGACGCCGTGCCCGGCGTTCGGCACCTCGACGAGCCGGGCGGCCGGCACGGCATCGGCCACCGCCTCGGTCAGTTCGCGGTACTCCGGCTGGGTGCCGGCGCCGAAGACGAGCAGGGTGGGGACCTCGAGCGCGGCGAGCGGTCCGGGGCCGGGGTAGAACTCCTGCACGGCGTCGAACCAGGCCGGCGTGGACTGGACGTTGTGGCGCCACTCGGCGAGCCGGCGCCGGCCGACCTTGTCGCGCCAGTCGGCGCCGACGCGGGGGGTGAGGAAGAGGTCGAGGGCCTCGTCGACGCGCCCCTCGGCGAGCAGGACGCGCGCCCGGTTGGCGGCGCTCATGAGGCGGTCACCCCCGTCGTCGGGCAGGAGCGAGGGTATGGAGGGCTCGACCAGGACGAGCGCGCGCGTCCGCTCCGGGCGGAGCAGGCCGAGGGCCAGGCCGACGGTCGCGCCGAGCGAGTTGCCAACGACGACGGCGCGGTCGATCCCCTCGGCGTCGAGGACCTGCAGGGTATCCAGCGCGGCGCGCTCGATGGTGGGGTGCGAGCCAGCCGGGGAACTGCTGCCGTGGCCGCGGAGCGAGGGGGCGTACCAGCGGAACTGGGGCAGGCGCAGCATCTGGTGGACCCAGTTGGAGGTGCCGACGAGGACGCCGTGGAGGGCGAGGATGGGCTCGCCAGCCCCCGGCTCGGCCCGCACCTCGTAGCTGATGCGCGCCCCGTCGTCGGTGGTGACGGCTCGCTCCTGGGTAACCGGCATGGCCTTCGTGATCCCTCCGCGCCGTCGGCGGCCCCATCGTTCGTCGATGGCGGGCGCCGCACACGAGAAAGGTGGCCGGGGACGCCGGCCACCTGACATCCCGATCTCACCATGGCCGGGCGCGACGCGTCGCGCCCTACCCTTCCAGCAGGAGCGTCTCCGGGTCCTCGATCAACTCCTTGATCCGCACCAGGAACTGGACGGCCTCGCTCCCGTCGACGACGCGGTGGTCGTAGGAGAGGGCCAGGTACATCATCGGGCGAACGACAACCTCGTCGCCGACGACGACCGGCCGCTTCTCGATCTTGTGCATGCCGAGGATGGCCACCTGCGGCGGGTTCAGAATCGGCGTCGAGAGGAGGGAGCCGTAGATGCCGCCATTGGTGATGGTGAACGTCCCGCCCATCAGCTCGTCGAGTGACAGCCGGCGCTCGCGCGCCCTGGTTGCCAGCTCGGCGACCTCCCGCTCGATCTCGGCGAAGGACTTGCGGTCGGCGTCGCGCACGACCGGGACGACCAGGCCCTCCTCGGTGCCGACGGCGATGCCGATGTCGTAGTAGTGCTTGATGACCAGCTCGTTGCCCTGCAGCTCGGCGTTCACCTGGGGGAAGGCCTTGAGCGCGCCGACGGACGCCTTGGTGAAGAAGGACATGTAGCCCAGGCCGACGCCGTGCCGCTCGCGGAAGGACTCGCGCCGCTTGGCGCGGAGCGCCATGACCGCGCTCATGTCAACCTCGTTGAAGGTCGTGAGCATGGCGGCGGTGTGCTGGGCCTCGACCAGCCGCTCGGCGATGGTCTGGCGGCGGCGCGTCATGCGGACGCGCTCCTCGCGCCGGCCGTCGCTCGGGATCTCGAAGGCGGGTGGCGCGGCCACCGAAGCCGGCGTGACCGGCGGCGCGGGCGCGGCAGCCGGAGCCTGGGGTACCGCGGGCGGCACGGCCGTCACGCCGTTCGTGGCCGGGGCGGCCGGCTGGGGCTGGCGCAGGCGCTGGACGTGCTGCAACACGTCCTCGCGGGTGACGCGCCCGCCCTCGCCGCTGGCCGGCACCTGGCTCAGGTCCACGTCGTGCTCGGCGGCGAGCCGGCGCACGGCCGGTGTGGCGCGCGGGCCGGGGCCGGCAGGCTCGGCCGGAGCCGGCGCGGGTGCGGCCGGAGCGGTCGGGGTCGCGGCCACCGCGGCGGCGGGCGCCGGTGCCGGGGCGGCCGCACCCTCGGCGATGGCGCCGATCACCTCGCCGACGCCGACCGTCTCGCCCTCCGGCTTGAGGATCTGCTGGAGCACGCCGGCCTGCTCGGCGGTGATCTCGACGTTCACCTTGTCGGTCTCGAGCTCGACGAGGGCCTCGCCCGGCTGGACCGGGTCGCCCTCCTTCTTGAGCCAGGTGCCGACCACAGCCTCGACGACCGACTCGCCCAGCTGTGGGACGCGAATCTCAGTCGGCATGCTTCACTCCGTAGGTCTTCTCCGGCGCCGGGACCCCCGCGAACGCCTCGCGCACGATGCGCGACTGCTCGATCTCGTGGAGCTCGTGGAGCCCCTCCGCCGGGCTGGCCCGCTCCGGCCGCCCGACGTAGCGCAGCTGCTGGTCGGGGCCGAGCACCTGCTCCAGCCGCGGCCGGAGGAAGCGCCAGGCGCCCATGTTCTCGGGCTCCTCCTGCAGCCAGACCAGCTCGCGGGCGTTCGGGTACGACTCCACGACCGCGCGCAGGTCGTCCGCCGGGAAGGGGTAGAGCTGCTCGATGCGCACGATGGCGACCTGCGGCGTGGCCGCGCGCGCCTCGCTGCCGACCAGGTCGACGTAGACCTTGCCGGAGCAGAGGACTACGCGGCCGACCTCCGCGCGTCGCTCCGCCGCCTCCGCGTCGTCGAGCACGGGCGAGAAGTGCCCCTCGGCGAGGCTCTCCAGCGGCGAGCCGGCCAGCGGGTGGCGCAGCAGCGACTTGGGCGTCATCACGACCAGCGGCCGCGGCGCACCGCGCAGCAGCCCCGCCTGCTTGCGCAGCAGGTGGAAGTACTGGGCCGAAGTCGTGCAGTTGGCGACCCGGATGTTGTCGTTGGCCGCGAGCTGGAGGTAGCGCTCGAGCCGGCCGCTGGAGTGCTCGGGCCCCTGGCCCTCGTAGCCGTGGGGCAGCAACAGGACCAGCGACGGCGTCTCCTGCCACTTGGCCCGCGCGGCCGAGATGAACTGGTCGATGATCACCTGGGCACCGTTGGCGAAGTCGCCGAACTGCCCCTCCCAGATGACGAGCGCCTCGGGCGCCTCGATGCTGTAGCCATACTCGAAGCCCATCGCCGCCGCCTCGGAGAGGGGGCTGTTGTAGACGGCGAAGGCGGCGCGCGCCGCGGACAGGTGCTGCAGCGGGATGACCGTCTGGCCCGTCTCGACGTCGTGGAAGACCAGGTGGCGCTGGCTGAACGTGCCGCGCTCGATGTCCTGGCCGGCCATGCGGATCGGCGTGCCGTCGGTCAGGATCGAGGCGAGCGCCAGCTCCTCGGCGTGCGCCCAGTCGAGGTTACCGCCCTCCTCGACCACCTCCAGCCGCCGCTGCATCTGCCGGCGCAGCTTCGGGTTGAGGTGGAAGCCCTCCGGCAGCGCGAGGGTCTCGCGGTTGATCCGCTTCAACTCCTCGAGCGGCACCGCCGTCTCGACCACCCGGATGATCGGGGTGGATGCCTCCTCGACGACCGGCTCGGCGGCCTCGCCGGAGGCGAGCTTGTTACGGATCTCCTGCAGCTGAGCCAACGCAGCCTGGTCCATCGCCTCGGCCTCGTCCGCCGACACGACGCCCCGGCGTTCGAGCTCCCGCGCCCAGCGCTGGCGCACGGTCGGGTGCGGCGGGACCTCGGCGTACATTAGCGGCTGGGTGAAGCCGGGCTCGTCGCCCTCGTTGTGGCCCCAGCGGCGGTAGCCGATCAGGTCGATCAGGAAGTCCTTGTGGAAGTGCTGCCGGTAGGCGAAGGCCATGCGGGCCGCGGCCAGGCAGGCCTCGGGGTCGTCGGCGTTGACGTGGACCACCGGGATCTCGAAACCGCGAGCCAGGTCGCTGGCGTAGAAGGTCGAGCGCCCCTGCCAGGGCTCGGTCGTGAACCCGATCTGGTTGTTGGCGATGATGTGAAGCGATCCGCCGACCTGGTAGCCGGGGAGCCGCGACAGGTTGAGGGTCTCGGCGACGATCCCCTCCCCGGGGAAGGCGGCGTCGCCGTGGAGGAGCACCGACAGACAGGCGTCGACGTTCTGGATCGGCGCGCCGGCCTGGTCGCGGTCCTCCTGGGCGGCCCGCGTCATGCCGCCAATGGTCGGGTTGACGAACTCCAGGTGGCTGGGGTTGGAGGCCATCGTCAGCCGGGCGCGGATCTCGCCCGACGGACGGCGGGCGCCCATATGGTACTTGACGTCGCCGGTCCAGCCGCTCGAGCCGCCCTCGGACATGGAGGCCGGCTCGCGGTGGTCGAGCCCCATGAACTCGGCGATGATCTTGCCGGCGGGCTTGCCGAGCACGTGGTTGAGGATGTTGAGCCGGCCGCGGTGGGCGGAGCCGATGATGATCTCGCCGATGCCGGCGTCCACCGACCCGTGGATGAACTCGTCGAGCATGGGGACCATCATGTCGGTCCCCTCGATCGAGAAGCGCTTCTGGCCGATGAAGGCGCGGTGGAGGAAGCGCTCGAAGGCGTCGACGTCGGTCAGGCGCCTGAGCAGACCGACCTGCTCGTCGCGCGACAGGTGCGGGCGAAAGCGACCCGTCTCGACGGCGTCGTAGAGCCAGGCGCGCTCCTCGGGCGACTGGACATGGGCGAAATCGTAGCCCGCCGTGCCGCAGTAGAGCGCGCGCAGCCGGTCGACCGCCTGGGCGGCGCTGGCAGCGCCCTGCGCCACCGGCCCGCCGACGACGCTGGCGGGCAGGCTCGCCAGGTCCGCCTCGGTGATGCCGTGGGCGGCCGGGGCGAGCGAGGGGTCGCCGTGGGGCGGCGTACCCAGCGGGTTCAGGTCGGCGGCCATGTGCCCGCGCTCGCGGATGCTCTCGGCGAGGTTGGCGGCGCCGACGACCTTCGCCGTGTCGACGGCGACGGCGGGCGCGGCCACCGCGTGACCGTTGAGCGACTCGGGCGTCCAGTGCTCGAAGAAGGCCCGGGTCCTGGCGTCAACGGACTCCGGATCCTGCACGTAGCGATCGTACAGTTCGAGAACGTAGCCGGCGTTCGGCCCGTAGAACCGGTTTGTCACAGTCATCGCACGCTACCACCCATCCTCCGCGCAACACCTCCGGCGGCGTGCCTGACCGACCTCGCCCGGGCGGGCGTCGCGCCGCGGCACGAGCGAGCAGATCGGTCTGGGCGCGGCCCGGCCCACCTGGCTCGGAGAGCGGAGAAGCACGGTCTACCTCTGCTGGCCGGTTCGCCCCGGTACCCGGTCGACACACCGCGGGACAGCGCGCCGCTGAAGCCAGGGAGTCCCTGCCTACTCGGCTAATGGTACACCAATATCCGCGCGGCCGGACCCTCGTTCGAGCACGAACCGGCGCGAGAATCGGCCGCTTCCGGCAATCCGGCGCGCGGCCGAACCGGGCCGCTCACGCCGCCAGATGCCGCCGAAGCCACTCCAGGATGCGCCCGGCCCGGTCGACGGCGTGCGCCGGCTCGACAACCGCGTGCCCCTCGCGGGGATAGACGACGTACTCGGCGGGGACGCCGTGCTTGCGCAGGGCGGTGAACATCTCCAGCCCCTGGGTCGGCGGCGTGGTGCGGTCCTCCGCGCCGTTGAGGATCAGCACCGGCGTCTTGACGCGGTCGACCCCCAGCAGCGGCGACCAGCGGCGGTACTGCTCGAACGACTCCCAGGGAGTGCCGAGCAGGCGCCACTCCCAGACGTCGGCCGCGTAGCGGGTGCCGTAGACGCTGAAGAGGTCGCAGATGCTGCCAGAGCTGACGGCGCAGCGGAAGCGGTCGGTCTGGGTGACGGTCCAGTTGGTCATGTAGCCGCCCCAGCTGTGGCCGTAGATCGCCAGGCGCTTCGGGTCGGCAATTCCCTGCACGACCAGGTGGTCGATACCGGCGATGGAGTCGGTGTAGGGCTTCCCGCCGATGTCGCCGCGCAGCCCCTCGCTGAAGGCGGCGCCGTAGCCGGTGCTGCCGCGGAAGTTGGGGGCGAACACGGCGTAGCCGGCGCCGGCCCAGACCTGGTGTGGCCCGTTCCAGCCCAGACCCACGTGGGCGGTCGGCCCGCCGTGGAAGCTGACCACGAGCGGTAGCGGCCGGCCCGGATCGGCGTCGGGCGGCAGGAGCAGCACGCCCTCGATCGCCGTGCCGTCCGGGGCAGGCCAGGAGATGGCGCGGCCGGCTCCGAGGTCGAAGCCCGCGAGGTGCGGGTTGAGCGCGGTCAGCCGTCGCGGGGCCGCGTCGGCGGGGCCGACCAGCCAGACGTCCCCGGGGTCGTCGAGTGCCGACGCGGCCAGGGCGACCGTCTCACCGTCCGCCGAGGCGCGCATCATCTCGATCCAGGGGACGCCGGCCGCGAGGGGCGTCACCGTGCCCGAGGCCGGGTCCACGCGCACCAGGCCGCGCGCGGCGCCGCGGTCGGCCACGGCGAGGAGCGCGCCTCCGCCGGTCCAGACGAGGTCGCGGTACTCGGTCAGGTCGTCGGTCGTCGACCAGCGCTGCTCCCCGTCGGCGGGATCGAGCAGGAGGAGGCCGGGCGCGGGCGCGTGGAAGGAGCCCCCGGAGGCCGCGACGGCGAAGCGTCGGCCATCGGGCGAGAGGCGCGGCGCGAAGGCGGCGCCGACGAACTCGGCGATGACCCGCGGCTCTCCTCCGGCGATGTCGAAGCAGAGCAACTGGAAGGCACGAGGCTGGCCCATGTCGCCGCCGGTACGGCGCACGGCGTAGAGGGCACGGCCGTCGGGCGCCCAGCACAGGTTCGCCAGCGGCCGCGGGGCGGACCCGACCTCGACGACGGCACGGCTGGCGACGTCGAGCAGGCAGAGCCGGACCGGCGGGCCGCCGCGGCGGCGCTCGAGGATCTCGCTGACGACGGTGGGGTCGCCGGCGTCGCGCGGCCCCTCGACCGAGAGGTCGCCGAGCGCGCCGGGAGCGAGGCGCAACTGGCAGGCGATCTGGGTGCCGTCGGGTGACCAGGCGAAGCCGGGCACGCCGCCGAGGCGCGGGTCCGAGTAGATGTCCTGCGGCACGAAGCCGTCGCCGGGGCCGAGCAGTTCGCGCGGGCGCCCGCCGTCGCGGCCGACCAGGGCGAGTCGCTCGCCGCCCGGTGCTCCCGCGACGAAGGCGATCACGCGGCCGTCCGGGGAGAAGCGCGGTGCCCGCTCGGCGCCGCTGCCGACGGTGAGCGGTCGCGCCGCGCCGCCGTCGGTCGGCTGCAGCCACAGGCGCGACGTCCGGACGTTGCGGAGCAGGTCCGCCTCGTCGACACCGTAGACGACGGCGCTGCCGTCGGGGGCGATCTCCAGCGAGGAGATCCGCCGCAGGGTGACCTCGTCCTCGGGGGTCAGTCGCATGCCGCCGCCTCATCCCTCTCCGTACCCGCACCGGTGTCCGTGCCGCCCGCTCGGCGGCCGGTCCGGCGGCATGGTAGTGGGGACGACGGAGGCCGGTCAACCGCCGCGCACCTCCGCGACCGAGCGGGGAAAGCGGGTGTGGCGGAACGCCACCGCGCCGCCCGGGACCATCCAGGCCATCACCTCGCCGGTGAACTTGCCGGCGCGCACGGCCGGGTCGCGCCCGGCCAGCTCGCGGGCCCGCTCGGGCTCGAGGCCGTAGACGGCGAGCCCGTTGAAGCGCTCGCCCCGCAGCGGCCCCGCCGCCAGCAGGTCGCCCGTGTCGTGGAGGTCGGCCAGGTGGGATAGGTGGGCATCCTGGAGCGCGACGGCCTGTGCCGCGTCGAGCGCGGGCGCGTCGTCGCGCGGGATCAGCAACTCGACGGCGAGGCGGTCGAACGGCATGCCGGAGCCGGCCTCCGCCATCGACCGCGGCAGCCGCGTGCGGGTGAAGGTCATGGCGCCGGTCGGCACCAGCCAGGGCACGACCTCCGAGCGATAGCGCCCGGCGCGCACGCCCGGGTCTTGCCCGGTGATCTCCAGCACCTCGTCCGGCGGGAGGCGATAGAGGCTGAGCCCGCGAAGGACCCGCCCGGGCGGCCCGAGGAGCGGCCCGACCGCGAGGAGGTGTCCCGCGTCGTGGAGGTCGGCCAGGTGCGCCATGTGGGCGTCATGGAGCGCGTCGGTGCCGGCCGCTTCGTGGTCCGGGGCGTCGGGGCGGAGCACGAGCAGGCTGACGGTGAAACGGTCGAACTCCATGCGAGTCCTCCTGGCGAACCCTACTGCTTCCACAGGAGGAGCAGAGCGGCATTGACGACCACGATGATGCCGAACGCGATGCCGGGGATCGGCTGGCCGGCCGCGGCGAGCGCCGCCGCGGCCGCGAGCAGGACCACCAGCCCGAGCGCGGCTCGCGCGCGGGCCGGCACGGCGACGAGGGAGCGCGGCGCGATGAAGGCGCCCCAGACGACCGCCACCAGCAGCGGCAGCCCAACCCCCAGCGCGGCCTTCCCGGCGGCGTCACCCCCGACGTGGACGCCCCAGTCGGCGAACGCCACCAGCGCGGCGAGCTCCAGGAGGAAGCGGAGGCCCAGGTTGGCGAGCTTCACGGTCTGCACGGCGGCGCGGTCTCCTTCCGACCTCGCGGTCACGCGGCGCGGGTCGGCGGGCGACGGTTGAGCCGGCAGTCTACCGCACACGCGGGCGCGGCCTGCCGAGCCGGCTCGCACGACGGCGGCAGGTCGTGCCGGCCCCGGCCGTCGGCCTGCCGGATTGTCCCGGCCGCGCACCCCGGCTACGATGCCCCCGGCGGCCGGCACGCGGCCGCGCGCGCGATCCAGCGGAGGAATAGGGATGGCGATACCACAGGCGGACGCCGGGCTGGCGACGCGGGCCGCCGCGCTCCACGCGGCGAGCGTGGTCGTGGACGCACACAGCGACATTCTGATGGGGCTGACCGACGGCACCTGCGGCTGGGAGGACGGCCCGCCCGAGCGACCGACCGACTCCGGCTGCGACCGGCAGGTGTCGCTGCGGCTGCTCGCCGAGGGAGGCGTGACGGCGCAGGTCTTCGCCGTCTTCACCGCGCCGTTCGACGTGGACTACCAGATCGTGCGGCCGGAGTACGCGGCGGCGACGCTGCCGCGGGCGCTGGCGATGCTGGCGGTGTACCACGAGGGTCTGGCTCGTTTCCCCGACCGGCTGCGCCTGGCGACCACCGCTGCCGAGGTCCGCCGGGCGAAGGCTGACGGCGTCGTAGCCGGCCTCCTCGCGATCGAGGGGCTGGACCCGATGGGGCACGACCTCCGGCTGCTGCGCCTCTTTCGCGCGCTCGGCGTGACGATCGCCTCCCTCACCTGGAGCAACCGCAACCCGCTGGCGGACGGCTCGTCGACGGCGGCCCGGCCCGGCGGGCTGACGCCGCTCGGCGAGGCGGTCGTCGCCGAACTGGAGCGGCTGCGCATCCTGATCGACCTGGCGCACCTGGGGCCGACGGCGACCGAGGAGGTACTGGAGCGCGCCACGCGGCCGCTCTTCGTCTCCCACACCCGATTGCGCGACGAGGCCTGGGCGCGGACGCTGCGGCGCGTCGGCGAGGGCGGCGGGGTGGCCTGCGCCATCTTCTACAAAGTGCCGACGGTCGCCGCGCTGGTCGACCAGATCGAGCGGCTGATGGAGCTGTGCGGGCCGCGCGGCGTCGGGCTGGGCGCGGACTTCTACGGCACCGTGCACGCGCCGGCCGAGGTGCCGACGGTGGCGGGCTTCCCCCGCATCACCGAGGAGTTGCTGCGCCGGGGACACGACGACGACACGGTGCGGGGCATCCTGGGCGAGAACGTGCTCCGGCTCTACGGCGAGGTCGTCGGCTGAGCGCCGGTGGGGCAGGAAAGGGGAACGGGCGACCGATGCGCTTCTTCACCGGCGGTATCAACCACGAGACGAACACCTTCTCGCCACTCCCGGCGACGATGCAGCGCTTCCTCGACATGGACTACGCGCGCGGCACCGACCTAGTCGCGCGCTACCGGGGCACGCGCACCGTCGTCGGCGGCTTCATCAACGCGGCCGCCGCGCGCGGTATCGAGCTGGTGCCGACGATCCACTGCTTCGCCATGCCCTCGGGCGCGGTCGAGCGCGCGGCGTTCGAGCGGATGATGGGAGACACGCTCGATGACCTGCGGGCGGCGCTCGCGGCCGGGCCGCTGGACGGGGTGCTGCTCGGGCTGCACGGCGCGATGGTCATCGAGGGGATCGACGACGGCGAGGCGGAGTACGTCCGTCGGGTGCGGGAGATCGTGGGGCCGGGCATGCCGATCGTGACCGAGCTCGACCTGCACGCCAACACCTCGCGCGAGCTGCCCGAGCTGGTGGACATCCTCGCCGGCTACGACACCTACCCGCACGTCGACGTCTACGAGCGGGCGGTCGAGCTGACCGAACTGCTGGAGCGCCTTGCCCACGGCGAGATCCGGCCGGCGCACGCCTTCCGCCAGATCCCGGTGCTGGCCAACCTGCCGGCCCAGTTCAGCGGCCGGAAGCCGATGGCTGACTGGCTGGCCCTCTGCCGCGCCATCGAGGCCCGGCCGGGCGTGCTGACGGCGACCATCGCGGCCGGCTTCCCCTACGCCGACATCCCCGACACCGGCATGAGCGCCTACGTGGCGACCGACGGCGATCAGGCGCTGGCCGACCGCTGCGCCGACGAGCTCGCGACGTTCGCCTGGGAGCACCGGGCAGGCTTCCAGGCCACGCCGGTCCCGGTCGACGAGGCGGTGGCCCACGCCCTGGCGAGCCCGGGGCCGGTGTTGCTCGCCGACGTGGCCGACAACACCGGCGCCGGGACTTCGGGCGACGGCACCAAGGTACTGCGCGAGCTGATCCGCCAGGGCGCGCGCTCGGCGGTGGTGGCGCTGATGTACGACCCGGAGACGGTGCGGCAGGCGGTTGCGGCCGGGGTGGGGGCGACGATCGAGGCGACGATCGGCGGCAAGGTCGACGACCGGCATGGCGCGCCGGTCCGGACGAGCGCGCGGGTGCGGGCGATCAGCGACGGCAGCTTCGTCAACGGCGGGCCGATGAGCACCGGCGCGCCGTCGAGCATGGGGACGGCGGCGGTGCTCGAGATCGGTGGGCGGGACGGCATCGAGGTCATCTGCACCACCTTCCGGCGCGCGCCGAACGACGCCAACGCGCTGCGCTCGGTCGGCATCGAGCCGACCCGACGCCGGGTGCTGGCCCTCAAGTCGTCGGTCCACTACCGGGCAGACTTCACGCCGCTGGTGCGCGAGATCGTCGAGGTCGACGCGCCGGGACTGTCCAGCTCGAACTGGTCGCGCTTCGCCTTCCAGCGGCTGCGCCGGCCGATCTACCCGCTCGACCCGAACATGGACTGGTCGCCGGGACGGTAGGGTCGCCGCGCGCCGGCGATCCCTGACAGAGGTGCCACGTACACGGAGAGAGGGCAGCCGCATGCTGCACCAATGGCTCGCCGAGGTCTTCTCCCACCCGAGCCTCTCGACCACGCTCGCCATCGTTGGCAAGACGGCGCTGATCTACCTCTTCCTCGTCGTCGGCATCCGGCTGCTGGGGACGCGGGAGCTCGGCCAGGCCACGGTCTACGACTTCGTGCTGGTCGTCGTCATCTCCAACGCGGTCCAGAACGCGCTGACCGGCGGGGACGTGACGCTCTTTGGCGGCATCGTCTCCGCCATCACCCTCCTCGCGATCAACCGCGGCTTCACCTCGCTGCTGACGCGCTTCGGCTGGGCCGAGCGGCGCATGGTCGGCGAGCCGGTGGTGCTGGTCGCGGACGGCCAGATCCAGTGGCAGCAGATGCGGCGGCAGGGGGTGGACCGGGAGGAGTTGATGGCGGCGCTGCGCGAGCACGGCGTCGCCGCTCCGGACGAGGTTCGACTGGCGGTGCTGGAGGTCGACGGGACGATCAGCGTCGTCCCGAATGACGCGCGCGTCTTCCGGACACGCCGCAGCATCCGCGGCCTGCGGACGACCTAGCGCTGGCGCGGGTAAGGAGGGAGCGTCGTGGGTATCACCGGAGTCGGGCCGGCTATGCTCCTCGCGCTGGCCGTACGCACGGCGATCGTGCTGGGGGTCCTGATCGTGGGCGTGCGGATCTTCGGCAAGCGGCTGACCGGCGAGCTGCGCACCATCGATATCCTGGTGGTCCTCGCCGCGGCGAACGCGGTGCAGAACTCGATGACCATGAGCGACGGCCATCTCACCGTATCGCTCGTGGCCGGGGGGACGCTCATCGTCCTCGGCCGGTTTGTCGGCAACCTGCTGCGCGCCCGGCCCGGCTGGATGCGGTCGCGGCGCGGGGGGCCGGTCGTGCTGGTGTCGGACGGGCGGGTCTTCGAGCGCAACCTGCGGCGCGAGGGAGTGACGGACGAGGACCTGCGCGGGGCGATGCGCCAGATCGGACTGACCGACGTGGCCAACGTCAGGCTCGCCGTGCTCGAGGAGACCGGCGGGATCAGCGTGGTGCCGGCCCGGCAGCCGGCAGAGGCCTGAGGTCCACCGATGGCGCCGCCGGTGGTCCTGCTGGTCGCGGCGGGTCAGACGCTCGCGGTCTACGTCTTCCTGATCCTCCTGCTCGGGCGCGCCGGGCGCCCACAGATGGCCCAGCTCACGCTGACGAACTACGTCATCATCGCCCTGCTGGGGAGCGCCGTCGAGTCGGCGCTCTACGCCGGCAGCAACTCGCTCGCGGCCGGGTTGACCTCCGCGACGACACTGCTGCTGGCCGACCGGGGGCTGCGCTGGCTCATCAGCCGCTCCCGGCTCACCCGCCGGCTCCTGATCGGCTCGCCGCTCGTGCTCGTCCACAACGGGCAGATCATCGCGTCCCACCTGCGGCGGAGCGGGCTGTCGCGGGAGGAACTGATGGCAGCGATCCGCATGCACGGCTACGACGGGCTCGACGACGTGCGCTTTGCCGTCTTCGAGGTCGACGGGTCGATCGGCGTGGTCGGTAACCAGTGACCGGATGGGTGCGCTACGAGCCGACGTTGACCGTCAGGTCGAGCGTCCAGGCGTTCTGCTGGCCGCCCGTCCACGGCTGGCTGTAACGGAACGCGACGGTCGTCTTTCCCGCCTTGAGCGCGTTGAAGGTCCACTCCTCCTGCCCGGCGGCTCCCACGACCGGGGGCGTCGCGCTGCCGGGCGCGGTGTAGTGATGGTCCACGGCCCCGAGCACGGCCGTGTCCGCGATGGCGGCGTCGCCCCACTGGAAGCCGGTCGTCGGGTTGGAGCAGAGGGTCACGCGTAGCTGTCCGCCGACCGTCAGATCGACCGTGCGGGTCTGCTGCTGACCGCCGGACTGCTGGAACTGGTCGCAGCTGACGGTGACGCTGGCGCTCTGGTTGCGGCCGGCCGACGAGCAACCGGCGAGGAGCAGGGCGGCGACGGCGAGGGTGACAAACACCTGGCCGGCGGTCTGGAGCGGGCCGGCACCACGACGCCCGCGAAACGCCGGATCATCGAGCGGTGCCATCGGGTATCCTCCTCTGACATCTGACGTCGCGCACCCGACCGGCCAAGCGGCGGCAACCGCCGCGCGGCGCGGGCCGCGGGAGATCCGGCGCGGCCGGGCTCCGCGTCGACCGTAGCGCCGGCCCCGTCTCACCGTCGTCGCGAGATGGTCGCGGGCGTGTCGCGCGCGTGTCAGTCCGCCTGGTGCTCACGGTCCCGCGCGTCGGTCAGGGCGTCTCGCCCTCCGCGACGCGGATGAGCGCCTCGACGAAGCCGCGCCTAGCTGCCTGGTAGGCGTCGCGGTCGTCGCGGCAGCGCTCGGCGGCGGAAAGCTTGAGTGCGGCGTAGGCACGAACGGCGTCGGGGTGCGCGCGCAGGTAGTCGCGGAGGAGGACGTGGTCCCGGTGTGCCCGGTTGCCCGCGACCACGAGGTAGAGGTGGTGCGGCGGCGTGCCGGCCGGCGCGCGGAACGCCTCGCGCCCGGCGATCCCGAGGTCGCCCTCGTGGACGTAGCCCGCCACGGCCAGCCGGGCGATCGCCGCGGGCACGTCGGCCGGGGTGGAGACCACCACGTCCAGGTCGACGATCGGCTTGGCGGCGAGGCCGGGCACGGCCGTGCTGCCGACGTGCTCGACGGCGGCCGGCAGGTCGCCGAGCGCCGCGACGACGACCGCGCGGAGCGCCCGGAAGGTCTCCGGCCAGGCCGGGTCGTAGGGGACCACCACGACCGGGCTCGCCATCCGGCCGACCCTCCCTCCGTCGAGTCGCGCCGCGACGCCGCGAACGCGTGCACGCCCAGCATACCCGGCGG
>DASSZN010000047.1:0-18403 GCA_035702805.1 Thermomicrobiaceae bacterium
CTGCCGGAGGGTCGCGGATACCGCTGGATGGCGGTCGGGCCACAGCAGGCCGCCATTCGTGGATACTAACGGCGTCGAGACCACAGCGCACGGCGGGCGGCCGGCAGGGTCGAGGAGGCGATCGGATGGCGGAGACGGCGCGGAGCAGTGAGCGCGGGGGTGCGGTCGTCCTGGTCGGCGCGGGCGAGTACCTGCCGGGCATGGACCCGGTCGACCGGCGGCTGCTCGCCGGGCTCGCCGGTCCGGCGCGCGTCGTCGTCCTCCCCACCGCCTCCGCGCCCGATGGCCCCGGCGTCCCGGAGCGCTGGGCGCGGATGGGGGTCGAGCACTACACGCGGCTCGGCGTCGCCGTCGAGCCGGTGATGCTGCTCGCCCGCGAGGACGCTTTCCGCCCAGAGCTGGTCGAGCCGATCGCCCGGGCGAGCTTCGTCTACCTGTCGGGCGGCAAGCCGCGCTTCCTCCTCGAGACGCTGGAGGGCACGCCCGCCTGGGAGGCGATCCAGGAAGTCCACGCGGCCGGCGGCGTCGTCGCGGGCTGCTCGGCGGGGGCGATGGTGCTGGGCGGCGCGATGGTCGACGGCCGCGGGTGGGACGCGACGCGGCCGGGGCTCGGCCTGGCGCCGGGCATCCTGGTCATCCCCCACTTCGACGAGCTGTCGCGGCGGGTGTCCGATCTGCGCGAGCGCCTGCCGGCCGGGGTGACGCTGGCCGGCGTCGACGGGTTCACCGCGCTGGTGGGGCAACGGGGTGCGTACCGCGTCTGGGGCCGGGGCGGCGTGACTCTGATCACGCCGGACGGCGAGGCGCGCTACACCGACGGGCAGAGCGTCCCGCTGCCGTGAGCTCGGGCGCTCCGGCCCACCTTGACGTCGCCTCGACACGGTCGATGATGGCTCGCGACTGGCGGAACATCACGCGCGGACCTGCCGCGCCGGGTTGACGAGGGAGGGAGCGACATGCCGCTGGAGCGACCGGGCTGGCCCAACGGGGCCAGGTGCGCCGTCACCCTGACGTTCGACAACTTCGGCGAGTCGTACGACCTCCTGCGCTACGGCCACGCCGGCGGCGCCAACGCCGACGGCGTCTACGCGCCCCGCCGCGGCGTGGAGCGCGTGCTCGACCTGCTCGAGCGCCACCGCATCCCGGCGACCTTCTTCGTCGAGGGCTGGAACGCGCGCAAGTACGCCGGGCTCGCGAGGGAGATTGTCGACCGCGGCCACGAGGTCGGCGGCCACGGCTGGATGCATGAGCAGTGGAGCGCGCTCAGCCACGAGCGCGAGGCCGAACTGGTCGCCCGCGCCACCGACGCCATCGCCGAGGCGACCGGCCGCCGGCCCGAGGGCTGGCGCGCCCCCGCCGGCCTGACTACCACTCGCACCCTGCTGACGCTCCATGAGGCGGGCTACCGCTACGACTCCTCCTTCGGCGACGACGACGTGCCCTACCTGCTGCGTGTCGGTGCCGACCGGAGCGAGGAGCTGACCGAGCTGCCCTGGTCCTGGCCGCTCGACGACGCCGTCTTCTACGCGCACCCCGGCACGATCCGCCGCCCCGAGGAGGTGGTCGACCTCTGGATCGACGAGTTCGACGCCGCCTGGGAGATGACCGGCTACTTCATGCTCGTCTGCCACCCGCGCTACTCCGGACGGCCGGCCCGGGTCCGCGCGCTCGAGCGGTTGATCGACCACCTGGAGTCGCACGATGGCGTGTGGTTCGCCCGCTGCGCCGACGTCGCCACGGCGGCCCGCGCCTGGCCCGGCGTGCCCCATCACCCGGCTCCGGCCGAGGTGTCGGAAGCGGACGCGTGAAGGCGACCGCGCGGCACCTGTCCCGGGAGGCGATCTGTCGCTGCGGCTCCGGGCTGCCGACCCGCGGGATTCGTTCGCCGGTACGTGGCAGCCCGGTGGGCTGTTGTCTGCCGACCTCGTCCGACCGCGGCCGGCTCGTCGTGCCGCCGGCACGCGCGCGAGAAGGGATAGCCTGATGCGCTTCGGAGTCGCGCTGCCGACCTACCCGGCCGGCGCCACCGTCGAGGGGGTGGTCGAGGTTGCCCGTGCCGCCGAGCGGCTGGGCTTCGTCTCGGCCTGGACGACCGACCACGTGGTCATGCCGCCGGACCAGGCGGGGCCGTACCGCGAGATCCTCGAGCCGCTGATGGTGCTGGCCTACCTGGCGCCGCTGGTGGAGCGGATCACTCTCGGCATCTCGGTCGTCGTGGTGCCGCAGCGCAACGGGATCGTACTGGCCAAGGAGCTGGCCACGCTCGACATCCTCTGCCGGGGTCGGTTGGTGGTCGGCGTCGGCGCGGGCTGGAACCAGCAGGAGTTCGAGATGCTCGGCTACGGCCGGCGCTTCCGCCACCGCGGCGTCGAGCTCGACGAGACCGTCGGCGTCTGGCAGCACCTCTGGACGCATCCCGACCAAGCCTTCGAAGGGCGCTTCTACCACCTGCCGCCGGTGGCGTTCGGCCCGCTGCCGGCCCGAGTTGGCGGGCCGCCCATCTGGGTCGGCGGCTCCTCCCCGGCGGCACTCCGCCGTGCCGGGCGCTACGGCGCCGCCTGGCACCCGGTCGGCATCACGCCCGAGGGGCTCGAGGAGGGCGCGCGCGTGGTGCGCGCGGCGGCCGAGGAGGTAGGGCGGCCGCTGCCGGCTCTGGCGCCGCGCCTGCCGATGCGCCTCGGGGGCGGCGATGCCGGCCAGATGCTGGCGAGCGGGCGCGGCAATGTGCTGCAGGGCGAGCCGGACCAGTTGGTCGAGCGATTGCGGGCTTATGAGCGGGCGGGCGCCGACGAGATCGTCTGCGGCTTCGGCCTGGCAGACGGCGCGGCGACGGTCGAGCAGATGGAGCGCTTCGCCGCCGAGGTGATGCCGCAGATGTGAGCGGCGTGGCGGGCGGGGAGCACCGCGCCGCGCCCGCCCGGCTTTGCAGAAACGCGCGGAATGTGGGAAAATCGTGGTCTGACTGGAGCCCGGCGGCGATCGGGGCCTTTTCCCTGCTCCACGCGTCACGTTGCGACTGAGTGACTGGCTATCGCCGCGCCGCGGGCCGGTCGTAGCAGTCTGACCAGCGTCCCGGGCAGGGGAAGGAGAACAGCAGCATGTCGGGACATTCCAAGTGGTCCCAGATCAAGCGCCAGAAGGCGGCGGCCGATTCCAAGCGGGGCGCCGTCTTCAGCAAGCTGTCGCGGGAGATCCACGTCTCGATCCGTGAGGGCGGGCCCAACCCGGACGGCAACGTGCGCCTGCGGCTGGCGATCGAGCGGGCCAAGCGCGAGGGCATGCCGAGCGACACGATCGACCGGGCCGTCGCCAAGGCCGGCGGTGCCGGAGCCGACGCCGAGAACTGGGAGACGATCGTCTACGAGGGCTACGGCCCGGGCGGCGTCGCCGTGCTGGCCATCGCGCTGACCGACAACCGCAACCGCACGGCTTCCGAGGTGCGCCACGCCTTCACCAAGCACGGCGGAACCCTCGGCGAGACCGGCTGCGTCGCCTGGCAGTTCGACACGGTCGGCCAGATCGTCGTCCCGGCCAACGGCGCCGACCCGGACGAGGTTGGCCTGACGGCCATCGACGCCGGAGCGACCGACGTCGAGACCGGCGATGAGGACATCGTGATCACGACCGACCCGACCGACCTCGCCCAGGTCGCCGAGCGGCTGCGGGCGAACGGGCTCGATGTCCAGCAGGCCGACATCCAGCGGGTGCCGCAGGCCTCGATTGACGTCGAGGGCAATCAGGCCCAGACCACCCTCAAGCTCCTGGAGACGCTGGAGGACCTGGACGACGTCCAGGAGGTGTACACCAACGCGAGCTTCCCGGCCGAGGTGGACGGGGCCGTCGCCTGAGCCCGGGCGGCCCCGCCGCGTGACTCAGCGCGCAATGCAACAGGCGGGCAAGATGCCCGCCTGTCGTCGTCGTGGCTTCCGCCTTGCGGCGTCCGGCACGGTTACCGTCGACCCGCTCCGCGTGGGTCTACGATGTCTGCGTCGTGGCGCGCTTGGCCGCCGCCAGGTGCCAGCACTCGCTGGGATCCTCGACGGCCAGGCAACGCCGCTTGTCCTCATCGGTCCGGACCGAGTAGCCGAGCGAGCAGCGCATCGCCGGCCGGTCGCGTCCTTTCAGGTAGAGTCGCGTGCGACGCAACATCGAACACCCGAAGTGGAGTTCTTGCTCGTCGTCCGTAACCGGTGCCGGCTCGGCCGCAGGCAGCGCCGCCTGCACTCGAGCCATCCCACCCGTCACTTCCGTGCTACGTCGATGCACGCCAATTCGCGCAGCCCGCGAACCGGCTCGGCCGCGACGGTGTCCAGGACCATTGTGATGATTGGACCGCGGCCGGCAATCTTCGCTTGATTATACACGTTCTCACGGCGGCATGGCCGTCAGCGACCGGGGCGCCGGCCGGACGCGAATAGCGCGTCAGTGTGGTCCGTGGCATCCTTGCGGTCGTCGCCGCGGCGCGACCGGCCTTTGAGGAGGAAAAGAGCCTACCATGACCCTGACCCAACCTCAGCCAGTGGGGTCGAGTGCGGGAGCGCTCGCCGTCCGGCGGGACCCCCGTGCCGCCGTCGTCGCCCTGGCCCGAGACCTTCGCCTGCCCGTGATCGCCTCCAGCGTCCACCTGGCACTCGTCCTCGCCTTCACCGGCATCGCCAGTCGCTACGCCTTCAAGCTCGCCCCGGTGCCGGCCGTCGGCTACTACCTGCGTCCGATGACCGGCTGGGCGCACATCTTCCTCGAGCCGCTGCGCAACTGGGACGGGTTCTGGTACACGCTGATCGCCGAGCGCGGCTACCAGGTGCATCCCGCGACGGCCGCCTTCTGGCCGCTCTACCCGAAGCTGCTGGCTGTTCTGCACAACCTCACCCAGTGGACTGTCCCAACCCTCGGGATCATCGTCTCCAACCTGGCCCTGGTCGGGGCGCTCCTGCTGCTCTACCGGCTCGTCATGCTCGACTACGGTGACTCGGTCGCGCGCCGCACGATCTGGCTCCTGGTCCTCTTCCCGACGGCCTTCTACTTCTCGGCCGTTTACACCGAGTCGCTCTTCCTGCTCCTGACCGTGGGCGCCATCTACTTCGCGCGCACCGAGCACTGGGGCTGGGCCGCGCTCTTCGGCGCGCTGGCCGCCCTGACCCGCAACACCGGCGTGCTCGTCCTGCTGCCGATGGGCATCCTGCTCGTGCGCAGCCACGGCTGGGACCCGCGCCGCTGGTGGCGGATCGGCGCGCAGCTCGCGGTGGTGGCGCTCTCGCCGCTGATCTTTCTCTGGCACCTGGACCAGGTCTGGGGCGACCCGCTCCTGACCATCCACGTCCAGGACCAGTGGGCGCGCTATAGGGCGATGCCCTGGAGCACGCTCGCGGCCGCCTTCCACCAGTGGGACCTGTCCTGGTTCCACCAGTTGATGGCCAACCCCAACTGGAACATGCTCACCTCGGCCTACGTCCGCTGGCGCTTCGCCGAGAGCCAGACCTACGACATCTTCATCACCCTGGTCTTCATCCCGATCGTGATCTACACGCTGATCAAGGTGCGGCCGGCCTACAGCCTCTACGCCGCGCTCGTCTTCGTCGTGCCCATGTTCAGCCCGTCGCACGTGCACCCGCTGATGTCGATGCCGCGCTTCGTGATCGTGCTCTTCCCGCTCTTCATCGCGCTCGCCATCCTGCTGCGCAAGCATCGCGTGCTCTACGGCGTGGTGCTGGCACTCTTCGTGATTCAGTTCGCGGCGCTGCTCATCCAGTTCAGTACCTGGTTCTGGGTGGCGTGACCGTCCGGCGCGCCCGTTCGCCCTTGTATGCCGCCCAACGGGCGGTACACTGGCGTCCACCGGCACGAGGCGATGGACGCGGCGCGGACCGTGGGGTGGCGTGGACGGGAGCTTGCCCATGACGACAGCGGCTGAGCGACGTCGGCCGATGAAGGTCGGCCTCTTCCTGCCCTTCGCCGAGCGTCAGTTCGGCTTCGGCGAGACCGCGCGCTGGGCCGACCTGCTGGAGATGACCCGGCGGGCCGAGGAGGTCGGGTTCGACTCCGTTTGGGTGGCCGACCATCTGCTGATCCGGCTCGGCAGCCACGAGCAGCAGGGGGTCTGGGAGTGCTGGTCGATCGTCTCGGCGCTCGCCGCGGCAACCAGCCGCATCGAGATCGGCACGCTGGTCCTCTGCACGTCCTTCCGCAACCCGGCGCTGACCGCCAAGATGGCGGACACCGTGGATGAGATCAGCGGCGGCCGGCTGGTCCTGGGCCTCGGGGCGGGCTACCAGGAGAACGAGTTCCGCGCCTTCGGCTACCCCTTCGACCACCGGGTCAGCCGTTTCGCCGAGGCGATCGAGGTCATCCACACCCTGCTGCGCGAGGGGCGGATCGATCACGCGGGGCGCTACTACAGCGCGCGCGACGGCGAGCTGCGCCCGCGTGGCCCGCGCCCGCTGGGCCCGCCCATCCTGGTCGGCGGCCGGGGCGAGCGGGTGCTGGAGCTGACGGCCCGCTACGCCGACTCCTGGAATGCCTGGCTGGCCTTTGGCCGCAGCCAGCCCGACATGATCCCGCCGCTCCGCACGGCGGTCGACGCGGCCTGCGCGAAGGTCGGGCGCGATCCGGCGACGCTCGCCCGCACCGCCGCGGTCATGGTCGAGCTTCCCAGCCGGGTCGCGCGGGGCGGCTCACGGCCGGAGCGCATCTCCGGATCGCCCGAAGAGATCGCGGCGCGGCTGCGCGCCTTCCGCGACGAGGGGATCAGCGAGCTGCAGATCTGGCCGAACCCGAACTCGGTCCAGGGGATCGAGGAGTTCGCGCCCGTGCTCGAGATCCTCGATCAGGGCTAGCTGCCGGCGGCCTGGCGCAGCTCGTCGATCGTCTCCCGGTAGGGTAGCTCGTAGATCGCGCGGACGTCCCAGCTCATCAGGTCCATGTAGGGCTGGAGCATCTGGGTCAGCTCGCGTGGGTCGGGCGCCTCAACCAGCATGAAGCCGGCCCCGCCGCCCGCGAGCTGGTACCACCCCTTGATCTGCTCGGGGTGCGTGGCTCCGGCGTCGTGCATTGCCACGATCCGTCTGGCCACCTCCTCGCGCGTCGTGCCCGAGAACCAGGTGTACTCGCAGTACCAGAGCATCATGCCCTCCCTGTCTCGTGTCTCGTGCGTCCAAAACCCCTCGTGCCGGCCAGACTCGCCGCATGGGACGTGCCCGGCGTGAGCGCGGCTCAGGCCACCAGCCGCCGCGTGACCGCGAGCACTCGCTCGACGTCGGTCGCGGTGACCGCGTAGTGGGTCACGAAGCGCAGCGTGCGCGGGCCGAACGCCGTCAGGCGGATCCCCTCTGCCTGGAGCCCCGCCGCCAGCGCCGCACCGTCGAGCGGCGGCGCCACGTCGAAGAAGACGATGTTTGTCTGCACCGTCTCCAGGTCGACCGTCAGGTGCGGCAACTCCGCCAGCCCCTCGGCGAGCCGTCGGGCGTTGGCGTGGTCCTCCGGCAGCCGGTCGACCATTTGCTCCAGTCCGACGATGCCGGCGGCGGCGATCACGCCTGCCTGGCGCATCCCGCCGCCGAGCAGCTTGCGCTTCTGGCGCGCCCGCGCGATCGCGTCGCGCCCGCCCACGACGATCGAGCCGACCGGCGCGGCCAGCCCCTTCGAGAGGCAGAAGGTCGCGGTGTCGACCGGCGCGGCCAGCTGGGATGGCGGTAGGCCGAGCGCCGCCGCGGCGTTGAAGATCCGCGAACCATCGAGGTGCACCGGGACTCCGTGCCGGTGGGCGACCTCCGCGAGTTCGGCGATCTGCTCCGGTGTCAGCACCGTGCCGCCGCACAGGTTGTGAGTGTTCTCGAGCAGGAGCAGCCCCGTCGTCGGGAAGTGGATGTTGGCCGGGCGGATCGCCGCGGCGACGGCCGAGGGGTCCAGCATACCGAAGCGGTCGTTCGGGAGCGTGCGGAAGGGGTGACCGCCGACGGCGGCCGCCCCGCCGACCTCGTAGACGAAGGTGTGCGCGCGGTCCCCCACGATGACCTCGGTGCCGTGCTCGGCCAGGGCCAGCACGCTGACCAGGTTGCCCATCGTGCCGCTGGGGACGAAGAGGCCGGCCTCTTTGCCGAGGAGCTCGGCCGAGCGCTCCTCGAGCCGGTTGACGGTCGGGTCCTCCCGCGAGTTGTCGTCCCCCACCTCGGCGGCGGCCATCGCCCGCCGCATCGCCTCGGTCGGCGGCGCGGCCCAGTCGCCGCGCAGGTCGATCACGTGCGCCATCCAGCCCTGCTCTCTCCCGTATCACGACCGGCACGTTTAACGGGCGGTCGCCGTTACGCCTACCGCTCCCAGTGTAGCGCCCATCCGGTCGTCGTAAATCGCCAACCTCTCGTCTCGACTTGACGGGAGTCAACCCAGCCGGTATCTTCAAAGCACGCAATGTCTGCTCAGGAGGTTCGGCAACGGGGCACCCGCTGCTCTCGTTGCACCGTCCAGGTGAAATCGACCGGCCGGAAGCCCGTCCCGTCGACGGACGGTTTCCCGGCGGTGAGCGGCGCTCCGGACGTTGGGGAACGTTGGGGGCACCGCGCCGCTGCTCGACCTCGCGCTTCGGGCGATAGCCGTTCCGCGACACCCGTCGCCGGCCGCCGCCGCTAGCCGGTCGAGCCGGCCGCCCGGCGGAGAGGTGAGCGCGGGAGGAGGAGCGGCCCGTCCGTGACCGGATTCCGGTGAGGCCCGGCCCCCCGGTTCCGCGGAGGGAAGCCCCGGCCACGTTCGGTGGGCGTAGCGGCCCGTTGACCGATCCGGTACAGCCCGGCTGAGCGGGCGAGAGGAGTCGCGAGCGCCGCCTGGCGTCGCGATTGGGGAGCGCGCGGCCGTACCCGGCGCGCGAGTGGACGCGGAGGCAGGAGATGAGCAGTTCCGAGCATCCGTTGACCGAGATGAGCCACCTCGTCGAGCGGTATCGTTCCAGCATGGTGTCCCGTCGCCGGCTGCTGTGGGGCGCCGGACTCTCCGCCGGTGCGGCCGGTCTGTCGCTCGCGCTGGCGGCCTGCGGTGGCAGTTCCACGACCCCTACGACCAGCACCAGCGGCGGCGCGTCGACGTCCACCACCACCAGCAGCAGCAGTTCGTCCGGCGGCTCGACCCCGGCCGCGGCCTCGACGACGGCCCCGTCGGCCGGCGCCATCAAGAAGGGCGGCACCCTCACGGCCGCCCAGACCAACGAGAACGCGACGCTGGACCCGCTTACCTCGGGCTTCGTCTCGGAGCGGCAGGCGTACTACAACATGTACGACTCGCTGGTCGCCATCGACACGCACCTGACGATCATCCCGGACCTGGCCGACTCCTGGGAGGTCAGCACCGACGGGAAGACCTACACCTTCAAGCTGCATCAGGGCGTGAAGTTCCACGATGGCACTGACTTCAACGCCGACGCCGTCAAGTTCAACCTGATGCGCTACGTCACCGATCCCAAGAGCGCCCGCGTCGGCGAGGTCAACTTCATCACCTCGGTGGACAGCGTCGACGCCAACACGGCCAAGGTCAACATGAAAGCGGCGTTCGCGCCCTTCCTGGCCAACCTGGTGGATCGCGCGGGCATGATGCTCTCCCCCACGGCGGTACAGAAGGGGGGCGCGGACTTCTCGCGCAAGCCGGTGGGCGCCGGCACCGGCGCCTTCATGTTCGTCGAGTGGATCAACAACGACCACCTGACGCTGAAGAAGAACCCGAACTACTGGAAGAAGGACTCCAGCGGCAACCCGCTGCCCTATCTCGACCAGCTCATCTTCAAGCCGATCACCGACACGACGGTGCTCCTGACCAACGTCGAGACGGGCACCATCGACGCGACCTACGCCATCGCGCCGAAGGACGTGGCCGGCGCCAAGACCAACAGCAGCATCGTCCTGCGCACCGCGCCCGGCCTCAGCTTCGATGCCTTCGAGTTCAACACGTCGCAGCCGCCCTTCAACAAGAAGGAGCTGCGCCAGGCGGTTGCCGAGGCGCTCGACCGCAGCCAGATCAGCAAGACGATCTACTACGGGATCGAGCAGGTCGGCTATGGGCCGATCCCGCCCTCCAGCTGGGCCTTCGATCCGACGCTGCAGCCGTGGACCGGCAGCGTGGACAAGGCCAAGCAGTACCTCTCGTCCGGCGGCCAGCCCAACGGCTTCACCTTCGACTACAAGCTGGGCGCGGGCAACCCGGTGACGCTCCAGTTGCTGCAGCTGGTCAAGGACCAGGTGGCCAAGGCCGGCATCACGCTCAACATCACCCAGGAAGACGCGCCGACGATCCAGTCAGAGGCCCAGAAGGGCAACTACCAGGCGACCGGGTACGGCTGGAGCGGCCGCATCGACCCGGACGGCAACATCTACAACTTCTTCCACACCGGCGGCGGCCTGAACCAGACGAAGTACTCCAACCCCCAGGTCGACAAGCTGCTCGACCAGACGCGCGAGGCGTCGGACCAGGCTCAGCGCAAGACCCTCTTCCAGCAGGCCCAGAAGCTGATCGTGGAGGACGCACCGATGGCCTGGTGGGGATTCGCGCCCGCCTACCTGCTGACCCGGCCCACCGTCCAGGGGATGCAGATCTACGCCGACTACATCATGCGCTTCCACACGGCCTGGCTGAAGTAGCTCGCCCGGCGGCGGCCGGGTGATCGTGGCGCGCGGGGCCCGCCCCGCGCGCCGACGCCGGGCCGCCGATACTCCGTGACCGGCTCGTCGGCCGGCGGCGAGCGACTCCGGTTGGTGACCAGGGACTGGCATGACCGCATATATCATCCGACGTGTGCTCCTGATGATCCCGGTGGCGTTCCTGGTGAGCGTCATCATCTTCGCAGTGCTCCACCTCACGCCGGGCGACCCGATCACGGTCCTGTACGGCGAGGAGCCCAACGCGACGGTGATCGCCAACGTGCGTCGGGCCTACGGGCTCGACCGCCCGCTCCCGGTGCAGTACCTGTCCTGGATTACCCGCATGCTTCACGGCGACATGGGGCGCTCGATCGACACGCAGCAGCCGGTGACCCACGCGATCTTCGAGCGGCTGCCGAACACGCTGGAGCTGGGCGGGGCGGCGCTCGCCTTCAGCCTGATCCTCTCGATCCCGCTCGGCATCCTGAGCGCCACCAGGCGGAACTCGATCTGGGACCTCATCGGCACCGGCATCCCGCTGCTCGGCATCTCGATCCCCAACTTCTTCACCGGCATCATCCTGATCCTGGTGTTCGCCCTGGTCTTCCGCATCTTCACCCCGGGCGGCTTCGTGCCCTTCTCCCAGGACCCGGGGCAGAACCTGCGGGACCTCGTACTGCCGATGATCACGCTGGGGACGCCAATCCTGGCGATCAACATGCGCTTCATGCGCTCCGGGCTCATCGACGCTCTCGGCACCGAGTACATGCGGGTGGCCCGCGCCAAGGGGCTGTCCGAGCGCCGGCTCGTCATCGGCCACGCGCTCAAGAACGCCTTCATCCCCTTCGTGACCATCCTCGGCCTGCAGATCGGCGGCCTGCTCGAGGGCACCTTCATCACCGAGACGATCTTCCTGTGGCCCGGGGTGGGGAGCCTGGCGGTCAACAGCATCAACGGGCGCGACTACCCGGTAGTGCAGGGGATCGTGCTCGTGAGCGCGTTGAGCTACATGACGGTGAACCTGATCGTGGACCTGCTGTACGGCTTCCTCGACCCGCGCATCAAGTACCGCTAGCGGCCGGCGACGCCCAGCGTGGGTGACGCCGGCCGCCAAGCGACGGAGTGGAGCGTGATGCCCGGTGAGTAATCCCTCGACCTCCTATCCCGCGAAGTCAACGGCCGGCGCGGCGACCCAGCTGTCGGCGCTACCCAAGCGCCGGCGCACCTTCGGCTGGTCCAACATCCGCCGCGAACCGCGTTTCCTGATCGGCGGGGCACTCATCGTGATGATGATCTTCGTCGCGATCTTCGCGCCGTTCCTGACGCCGGCGAACCCGATGGTGTCGCACCCGGAGGTCGCCAACCAGGGGCCCAGCCTGCAGCACCTCCTCGGTACGGACGACCTGGGACGCGACGTGCTGGGGCGCACCTTCTACGGCGCGCGCGTGTCGCTGTCGGTCGGGATCATCGCGGTCGGCATCGGGATGGGACTCGGCGTGGCGATGGGCCTGGTGGCCGGCTACCGGGGAGCCTGGGCGGATCTCATCATCTCGCGCTTCATCGACGCGTTGCTCGCCTTCCCCGCGCTGCTGCTCGCCATCTCGATCACCGCCGCGCTCGGCCCGAGCCTGCGCAACACCATGATCGCCATCGGCATCGTGGCCATCCCCGCCTACGCCCGGCTCACGCGCGGACAGGTGCTCCAGGCCAAGGAGCGCGAGTTCGTCGAGGCGGCGCGCACGAGCGGGGCGAGCGAGGGGCGCATCATCATGCGCCACGTCCTGCCCAACGTCCTCAACCCGCTGATCGTACAGGCGTCCCTCAGCATCGCCTTCGCCATCCTGGCCGAGGCGAGCCTCTCGTTCCTCGGTCTGGGCGCCCAGCCGCCGACGCCGACCTGGGGCGCCGACCTCGACCATGCCCGCGGCTACCTCAACAACGGCTACTGGTGGATGAGCTTCGGCCCCGGCATGGCCATCCTGCTGACCGTCCTCTCCTTCAATCTGCTGGGAGACAGCGTGCGCGACCTACTCGACCCGCGCCTGCGCGGGCGGTAGGTACACACAGTCCCGCAGTTCCCAGCCCGCATCACTCGACCCGCGCCTGCGCGGGCGGTAGGCCGGGCGGCGCGCCCGTTCACTCCGCCGTTACGGCCGGGTCGAACCCCACGTAGCGCACATCCGGCATGCCGGCGAAGCGCTGGGCCATGACCCGCGTTGCCGCCGGGTTGCTGTCGACGAGCAGGAAATGCCGTCCCAGTTCGCGGGCCGCGGCGCCGGTCGTGCCGCTGCCGGCAAAGAAGTCGAGCACCAGGTCCCCCGGCCGCGACGACGCCGCCACGATCCGGCGCAGGATCGCCAGCGGCTTCTGGGTGGGATAGCCGGTCCGCTCCCGGCCGGCGGTCGGCACGATCGTCTGCCACCAGCAGTCGGTGGGCAGCTTGCCCCGCGCCGCCTTCGCCGCGCCCGCCAGGCCCGGCGCGAGGTAGGGGATGCGGTCGACGCCCGCCGAATCGAAGTGGTGTCCGCCGGGGGTGGCGACGTAGACCAGGATGTTGTCGTGCTTGGCCGGCCAGCGGCGGGTCGAGCGGCCGCCGAAGTCGTAGGCCCAGATGATTTCGTTGAGGAAGCAGGCCCGGCCGAAGATTCCGTCCAGCAGCACCTTGACGTAATGCACCTCGCGGTAGTCGAGGTGGACGTAGAGCGTGCCGCTGGACGCCAGCACCCGCCGGGCCTCGACGAGCCGCGGCTCGAGGAAGGCCAGGTAGTCGTCAAAGGCGTCGTCGAAAGACTGGCGGCCGAGACGCGTCGTCCGGTAGGTGCGCCCGCCAAAGCCGACGCGGTCGCCGTCGGGGTGCTGCACGGTGCGCAACCGGGTGCGCGCCTGCACCTTGCCGGTGTTGAAGGGGGGGTCGATGTAGATCAGCGGGACGCTGCCGTCCGGCATCCGACGCAAGACGTCGAGGTTGTCACCGAGTACGACGGTGTCGGCACGCGGGTCGAACTCCACGCTGGCGTGCTCCTCGCAGCCCGGGCGGGTCGGCGGCCCCGGCCGGTACGATGCTACAATTGCCGGAGCAGTCGGCCAAGGAGTTCCGCCGGTGCCCAGCCTCGACATGTTCACCGTCATCAGCATCCTCATGTCGTTGGTGTCGCTGCGAGTGCTGGTGACGGCGGTTCGTGCCCGCCGGCAGTTGTTCGACGCCACGTTCACGCGCGTGGATCGTCAGCACCTGCTGGAGATCGCGATCTTTCTGCTGCTGCCGCTCAGTGTCCTGCTCCACGAGGGCGGTCACGCCCTCCTGATCAAGGCCCTCGGCGGGCAGGTCACCGGCTTCGGCTACTTCCTCTTCCTGGGCTACGTCGAGCATGCCGGCACCTTCACGACGGCCCAGTTGTTCTGGATCGCCCTGGCCGGCAACCTGGTCAGCCTGCTGCTCGGCCTCATCGCGCTGGCCGTGCCGCTCGCGCGCCCGATGCGCCCCGCGATCAACTACCTGCTGCTGGTGTTTGCCGGCGTCGACATCGTCACCACGCTCGTCATCTACCCGCTGCTCGACTTCGCCGGTCACCTCGAGGGGGATTGGTCGCGGATCTACAGCAGCCAGACGCCCCTGCTCAGCGGCGTCACCGGGGGGATCCACGCCGCCCTCCTGGTCGCGGGCGTCATCGCCTGGCGCAGCGATTGGGGCCGGGCCCTCTACGCCCGCCGCACCGGCCTGCCGGTCGGCTCGCTGCGCCGGGTCACCCGCGTCCAGGCTGTCGGCGAGCTACGGTCGGTCGCCGAGCGCCTCTCCGTCGGCTGGCAGCACCCGCTGCGGGTGGCACCCGATGCCAAGAGGGAGACGGCCGGGGTGACGCTGCAGTGGATCAGCGGCGGCTACCGGCGCGTCGTCGCCGCCTACGCCGTGACCGAGGGCTGGCGCCACATCGAGCTGCACGGCGGCATCCATCCCCTCGACGGCCAGCCGGAGGGGCGCCAGCAGCCGCTCGGCGTCATCGAGGGCATTCCCCGGCCCGAGCAGCTGGCGCGGGCGCTCACGCGCGCTCTCGACCAGGTCGAGGCCTGGGAGATGCCGGCAGCCCGCCCGTTCTGACACGCGCCCGGCGGCGCGCGTCCTGCGGCGGTTTCCGCTGAGAGCTGAGGAGCACGGCCATGCCCTGGTGGAAGCTACGCCGCGGTGAGCAACCGGCACCCGGCACTGAGGATCATGTCGACCCCACGACGCGCGAGGCGGGCGCGCCGATCATCCGCGAGGCCGAGCGGCGCAGCCTGCGCCGCCTCCTCCAGCGGCGCGCTGACCTCGAGTACGACCTGGCCCGCGCCGAGAGCGCGCTGCACGCCGAGAACGAGTGGACCGAGCGCATCGGCCAGCTCGACGCCGCCATCGCCCAGGCGCAGGCCGACCTCGCCGCCATCCGCCCGCGCTCGCGCACCGGCCCGGCGATCACGCTACCCCCCACGCCGATCGAGGTCGCCGATGTCCGGCCGGCCGAGCCCGCCACCGTCGTGCTGCGCGCCGCGGGCCTCACCCTGCGCTACCGTGAGGAACTGGACTGGGCCGAGCGCGGCCATCAGCTGGCCCTGCCGCGCCTGGCCCGGGAAGCCGGGGACGTCGACGCGCTGGTGCCGGCCGATCTGTCCAGCGACGACCGCTCGCGCTTCACCGACCACCTGCGCCACAGCTTCGCCATCATCGCCGAGGAGGCGCTCGAGCGCGCGGTCGCAGGCGAACCGCTGCGCCGCTGGACGTTGGCCGACCTCAGCCGTCCCTGCACCGCCTGTGGCGGCTGGCTGGACCCCAAGGGCCGCTGCCCGGCCTGCGTCGAGCTCGACTGGCAGCGCCAGCAGGTGCGGGCCGATGCCGATCGGCTGCGCCACGAGCGGGACGAGGTGCGCCGGGACCTCGAGCAGGTTCACGAGCGGCTGCCGATCATCCGCCGCCAACTGGCCGAGACCGCGGCCGATATCCACGACCTGGAGACCAAGGGAGTCACCCCGGAGTAGCCGGTCGAGCGGCGCGTCACCGGTGAACCGGTCAGCGCCGCGGCTCGGGCGCTGACCGGCGTCACGCACTCTGGTACAGTGCCGGGCGGCAGACGCCGCCGGGGCCGCCGCTGGGACGGCCGCGATGGATGCCGCCGCACGGAGATGTGCGCGATGTTCCGGCGCATCGACCTCCCTGGCCGACCCGTGATCACGGGCGAGAAACACCCGCTCGACCCCCGTCGCGCCCGGCCCGTCCCTCCATCGAGAGGCGGGTCCAACGGTCTCGCGGCGGTCGAGGCTCGCTGATGCGCGTGCCGGACTGGCTGCCGGGCTGCCTGACGGACTACGCGCGGCTGGTTCGCGTCCGGCGTCGTTTCCCCGGCCGGACGATCCTGTCGCCGGCAATCAGCCGGGACGTGACCCTCGGTGTGGGCTGCTCCGTCGGGCGGGACGTGGAGCTCGGGTCCGGCGTCTGCCTCGGCGACTACTCCTACGTGAACCGCGGTACGGTCATCGCCTCCGGCCGGGTCGGGAAGTTCACCTCCATCGGCTACTACTGCCAGATCGGGATGCACGACCATCCCGTGGGCTTCCTGTCGACCTCGCCGCGAACCTACGGCCGGCACAACGTGCTGGGGCTGGCGCCCTACTGGGACGAGCTGTCGTCGCCGCCGGGGATCGGCAGCGACGTCTGGATCGGCAGCCAGGTGACGGTCGTGCAGGGGGTGACGGTCGCGGACGGGGCGGTGGTCGCCGCCGGCGCCGTCGTGACCCGCGACGTCCCGCCGTACACGATCGTGGCAGGCGTGCCGGCGCGCCCGCTGCGGACGCGGTTCGACGACGACACCATCGGCCGGCTGCTGGCACTGCGCTGGTGGGACCTTCCCCCCGACGAGCTGCGGGTCATGGCGCCGTCGTTCGCGGCCGGAGCGGCCGGCGTGCGGGCGGCGGTATGGCGCGTCGACGCGCGGGCGCCGGTCCGGCGCGGCGGCTGAACACCGGTCCACGTCCGGACGCGTGATCGTCACCGCGCGCGATGCCGGCACGGCCGCCGGGCGGCCCGTGATACAATCCGCCCGCCGGTGCCCCGGTCGTCGGGCGGCTGAGGCACCGGCTTGGTCTGTTCGGCGCACCGTAGACGGAGCGATCGTCTTGGCTCGGCAGCTCGGCATCGACCTCGGCACGGCCAACGTGCTCGTGTTCCTGCGTGGCCGCGGCATCGTCATCAACGAGCCGTCCGTGGTCGCCATCTCGGCGCGCGACAACAAGGTCAAGGCGGTGGGGATCGAGGCCCGCAACATGCTGGGCCGCGAGCCGCGCGAGACGATCGAGGTCGTGCGCCCGATGCGCGATGGGGTGATCGCCGACTACGTCGTCACCCAGGAGATGCTCCGCTACTTCATCAACAAGGCGGTTGGCCGCTTCTCGCTGGTCCGCCCCGAGGTCATGATCTGTGTCCCGGCAGGCGTGACCGGGGTCGAACGGCGCGCCGTGCGCGACGCCGCGCTGAACGCCGGTGCCCGCCGCGCCTACCTCATCAGCGAGCCGCTGGCCGCCGCCATCGGCGCCAAGGTTCCGGTCGCCGACCCCAGTGGCAACATGGTCATCGACATCGGTGGCGGCACCACCGAGGTCGCCGTCATCTCCCTCAATGGCATCGTCGTCGCGCGCTCGATCCGGGTGGGTGGCAACCGCTTCGATGACGCGATCGCCAACTACGTCAAGCGCAAATACAACCTGCGCATCGGCGAGCGCACCGCCGAGGAGGTCAAGATCGCCATCGGCTCGGCCATGCCGGTCGACGACGACGTGATAATGGAGGTGCGCGGGCGCGACGAGGTCGCCGGGCTGCCGCGCACGATCCAGATCCACGCCAACGAGGTGGTCGAGGCCATGACCGAGCCGCTGGAGGCGATCATCGGGGCGGTGCGGGCGGTCCTCGAGGAGACCCCACCGGAGCTCTCCTCCGACATCATCGACAAGGGGATGATCCTGACCGGCGGCGGCTCCCTGCTCCGCCACCTGCCCGACCTCCTCACCGAGGTGACCGGGGTGCCCTGCTACGTGGCCGACGACCCGCTGAGCTGCGTCGCCATCGGCACGGGCCTCGCCCTCGAGTACTTCGACGTCATCCGCGACAGCCTCGAAGAGGCCTGATCCCGGTTCCCAACGCCCGGTCCTGCTCGTCTCTCCTGTAACGCCACTGACACGTCCTACCAGGCCGCCGGCCGCCACAGGCGCCCGTGATGGTGCGGAATCGCTGCCGGTCGCCGCCGGGCGGCCCGTCCGCCGCGTGGGGTGCCCGCCGGATTGCTACGGAACTGCAACGCCGGGGAGCGGGACGCAACCGGGCTGTAACGGGGGCGGGCCTATGCTGGGGGCGGTTGAGAGGGGCGGGGTCCAGGGGGGACCCCGAGAACTCGGACCTCGAAGGAGAGGATCCCATGACCGCGCTCGGCTACGGCGTCGCCCTGCTCCTGGCGGCGGCCCTGGCCCTGGGGGCCACCTACCTCGTCGACGGCGTCCCCCGCCCGGGACGCACCCTCTACCTGTTCGGGCTCGGCGTCGTCGGCCTGGTCGCCGGAGCTCGCCTGTTCGGCGCCTTCGGCACGAGCCACCCCCTGAGCTTCACGGGCCCAGCGGTGGGGGGCTTCTACCTGCTGACCGGGCTGGTCGGCGGGCTGGCCCTGGTGGGCGTGGCCACCCTGACCCTGCGCCGGCACGCGGCCGGGCAGCCGGTGGACCTGGCCAGCGCGGGCATCCACGACCCCCAGCTGGCGCACCTGCTCTTCGCCGACGCG
>DASSZN010000023.1:0-8402 GCA_035702805.1 Thermomicrobiaceae bacterium
TGCCAGCGAGCACCAGCAGGGTGGCGATCACGGCCCCCTTGACGAGCCCGGGCAGCGCGCCGGCGATGTCGTCCGTCCAACGCACCGGCGGGAAGGCACGCGCCAGGGAGATGGGCGGGCCGAGCGCCACCGACGCGACCAGGGAGAGGATGCCTTGGACGATCAGGGCGACGGCCGCGAACCCCAGCACGTTGATCGCGACGCCCGAGCGGTGGAGGAAGTGGCCGATGAGGGCCGCCGCCGGCCGGTAGGCGACGGCGCCTGCCAGCAGCCCGACGGCCACCAGCACGAGGTCGAGCGCGCCACGCAGGAAGCCGCGCCGGATGCCCGCCAGCGCGCCGAGTACGACCACCACGACGATCAGCAGATCGATCCAGTTCACCAGTGTATCCCGTCACCGCCGCGACCGGGCCACCACGAGGCAGACCACCGGGGACCAGCGGGGTCCCGTGGCCTCGGCGTTCGTGTCGATCTCGATTCCCCTGCTGGAGAGTCTACCCGAGGCGTCCAGGCTGGAGTGGGCGAGGCGTGAACTCACCACGGGCAGGGTAGCGTGGCTCCGTGAGTGCAGGCCGGAGAACGCCGCGAACGCGATCGCGGCGAGCATCGCCGAATGGTGAGGAACGTCGCACGGAGGAAGGGGTACCCCCAGCGGGATTCGAACCCGCGGTCTCCACCTTGAAAGGGTGGTGTCCTAGGCCTCTAGACGATGGGGGCGCGCGGCGAGGCCCTCGCGGCGCCGCAAGGATAGCCGCGTGACTGGCCTCGCGTCAAACGCCGGCCGGCGCTCTCCGGGCGAGCCGCCCGAAGCGCGCGTACCAGAGACCCGCGTAGGCCGCGGCGAGGACCAGATAGGCGACCAGAACGCCGCCCCAGCCGAGCGGGATCGTGTGCCCGGTCAATCCCGGCGCCGACGCGGCCCACTCGGCGACGACGGTAATGAGCCGCGCGGGCACCCAGGTGACCAGGCCGGCCGCCGATGCCAGCAGTGGGTGCACCAGCGACGCGACTCCGGTGACGAGGGCTCCGGCCATCACGGCGGGCACGAGCGGCGCGACCACGACGTTCGCCAGTGGGGCCACGAGCGAATAGGTGCCGAACTGGTGCAGGATCAGTGGAGCAACTGCCAGCTCGGCGGCGATCGGCACGGCGGCAGCCGCGACCCAGCGCGCCGCGCCCTCGAGCAGCGGCGCGGTAACCACGATCGCGAGCGTCGCCGCCGCCGAAAGCTGAAAGCCGATGTCGTGGAGCGTGCCGGGCTGCAGCAGCACCATGGCCGCGCTCGTCCAGACGAGCGACGTCAGCGCGTCGGCCGGGCGGCCGCGCCATCCCGCCACCAGGAGCAATGTCCCCATCACGGCCGCCCGCAGGACCGACGGACCCAGGCCGACCAGGTACGCGAACGCCCAGATCCCAAGCGCGCTGAGCGCAAGGACCCACACCCGCCGCACGCAGAGGCGCGCCGTCAGGATCGCGAGCATGCCGGCCACCAACGCCACGTTCCAGCCGCTCACCGCCGTGAGGTGGGAGAGCCCCGCGGCACGGAAGGCATCGCCCGTATAGGTAGTCAGGTCGCCATCGTCGCCGAGCAGGACCCCCGCGGACAGCGCTCCGCCTGGCTCCGGGATGCTGCGCTCGAGCCGGCCGCGCAGCGCCTCCAGCATCCGCGACCGGCTGCGCTCGAGCATGCTTGCCTCTGAGCCGAGCACGGTCAACTGCGAGGCGAAGATCACCGGCGCGCCCCGCGGGCCGGAGGGCAGCAGCGTCTCCGGATCCGGGCGTGAAACGTCGCGCTCGACAAGTCCGTGAAACATGATCACGTCAGACTGGTGCACCTCGGGGACGGACGGCAGCACGACCCAGGCCGTACCCCCCGCCGGATCGCGCAGGCTCACCCGCGCCGTCCCGCCGCTGCCGGAGCGCGACGGCACACCGACGACGATCCCCTGGTAGCGGTAGTCGACGCTCGGTAGATCCACCTGCGTCGGCGTCGACGCCGCCGAGGCCCGCCAGAACCCGGCCAGGACGCAGACGAAGGCAAGTGCCGCGATAGCCGCCGTGCGCCGCTCGCGCCGTACTGCCGCGGCCAGCACGGCGCCGCTGGCCAGCGCCGGCAACGCAAACCAGCCCGCGTCGATGCCGCCAAGCAGGATGCCTAGCAGCAGTGCCGAGCCGATCAGGATCCCCGCCATGGCTAGTTGCCGGTTGTCGCCAGGCCACGCCACTCGTCGACCATGCGCGCGGAGATGCCGCGCACCTGATCAAGGGCGTCAAGGTTCGCAAACGGGCCGTGCTGGGTGCGGTACTCGACGATGCGCTGGGAGAGAGTGGGGCCGATGCCGGGCAGGGACTCGAGTTCGGCAGCCGAGGCCGTGTTGACGTTGACCGGCCCGGTCGGCGGCGGTGACGCACTCACGGCACTGACTGGAGATGCGGCTGGCGCTCGTCGCGGCACCAGCACCTGCTGGCCGTCGGCGAGCCGGCCGGCCATCGGAATGCCGGTGACGTCGGCGTCCGGCAACACGACTGCCGTCGCCAGGGCATCCGCGACGCGCGCTCCGCGCGGCAGGGTGTAGAGCCCCGCCGAGCGCACCGCGCCGCCCACGTAGACCGTGACGGTGGAGTCGTCGGCAATCGGCTGGATCTTCAGGACGAGGTCGGGAGCGTCACTGGCGCGAACGATGACGGTCAGGACCGCCGCCACCAGGGCCACCACCGCGCCGATTACCAGAAGCCGCGCCCGCGTCACTCACCGCTCCTCGCGCGTCGCCGGTCACGCGCGGTGCCGGGACACGCCAATCTCACTATAGCGTAGCGTCTACCGGATGCAACACTGGCGGGCGGATAATCTCCGCCCGGTGATATACTTGATCGGACCTCCCCGGATGGAGCCCAGCTCGTGAGTTGGGCCGTTTTGGCATGTCTGCAACGTGCGAGAACAGGGATACGACCAGGATGACCTTCGCCACCGTCCTGCCGCTGCTGCGCGACGACCCCGGTCATGTGGCCCTCGCCCGGGACGTGCGACGCCTGCGCCCCGGGCGGGTGCTCGAGGTCGAGGGTCTGCCGTCATCCGCGCGGTACCCCGTCCTGGCCGCACTGGCAACCGAGCTCAATCTTCCGATGCTTCTGGTCACCGGCCGGCAGGACGGCGCGGAGGAACTGGCGGCGGCGCTTGCCGAGTACCTGCCGGAGAGCATCGCGCCGCTCCTCTGGCCGGCGCCAGAGGCACTCCCCTACGAGCAGCTTCCGCTCGACCGCGGCAACGCCGCGCGGCGCGTTGAAGTGTTGGCGCGGCTGGCACAGGGAGATCCGGCGGTCGTGGTCACGCCCGCTCGCGGCCTTACCCAGCTCCTGCGCGCGCCGGCGGAATTGGCCGCGCGCACGTGGCATCTTCGGCCCGGACACCGGCTGCGCCCGGACCAGTTCGTGGCCGGGCTGCTCGACGAGGGGTTCGAGTTGGTCCCGGTGGTGCGCGCTCCGGGTGAGGTGGGCAAGCGCGGCGGGATCATCGACGTCTTCCCGCCCTCAGCGGAGCACGCCCTGCGTGTCGAACTTTTCGGCGACGAGATCGAGTCGCTGCGCGTCTTTGACCCGGAGAGCCAGCGCTCGATCCGTCAGGTGGACGCGTTCGATGTACTGCCGCCGCTCGAAATCGGGCTCCGTGGTCGTGACGACGCCGTTGCCGCGCTGCGGGCCCTCGACGCGTCCGGACTGCGGCCGGAGGTCCTGGACGAGTGGGAGCGTACGCTCCGGCTGCTCGAGCACGGCGACGTGACCCATGGCCTCGACCTCGTCGCCCCGTTCCTGCTCGACGAGACCGCGTCCCTGCTGGACTACCTGACAACACAGGGCCTCGTCGTGCTGGTAGAGCCCGCGTCGATTCAGCTCTCGGTGCAGCAACTCGAGGCGCAGGCCGAAGAGCTGCGCGACGCGCTGGAGGATGCCGGTGAGCTACCGGTTGGCCTGCCCCGGCCGTACCTTCGCTGGCCCGACGTCGCCGCGCGGTTGGCCACCGTGTCGCAACTGGCGCTGGGACCCGTCCCGACCGGGTGGGCGGCGAGCCTCGCGCTCGTCCCTGAAGCTGCCCCGGCCTACGCGCCCGAGATCCCATTGTACGCCGGCCGGTTCGACGCCTTCCTTCCGGACGTGCGGCAGTGGTTGGCGGAGGGCCGCCGGGTGCTGCTGGGAACCGAGCAGAGCGCGCGCCTGACCGAGCTCCTCGAGGAACACGACATTTTCCCCCGGACGCACAAGCGGTCGGCCGGCCCTCCCGGTGCCACGGACGAAGTCCTGCCGCCATCGCCGGGCACGGTCGAGGTCGTCCACTCCCGCCTCCACGGCGGCTGGCAGCACCCGGGACTCGGACTGGTCCTCCTGAGCGATCGCGAGCTGTTCGGCTACCAGCGCGTAGCCCAGCAGCCGCCGCGACGCCGGGTGTCGACCGGCACCGCGCTGCTGCGTGGGTTGGCGCCGGGCAAGTACGTCGTCCACGTCGAGCACGGCATCGCTCGCTACGGCGGGCTCGTCCACCTCGACGTCGGCGGGGTGTCCCGGGAGTACCTGCTACTCGAGTACGCCGAGGGGGACCGGCTCTACCTGCCGGTCGACCAGATCGACCGCATCACGGTGTACGAGGGCGGCGGCCTCGAGCCAAAGCTGACCCGGCTCGGCTCGCCGGAGTGGGCGCGCGTCAAGCAGCGCGTGCGCAACGCCGTCCGCGCGATGGCCTTCGAGCTGCTGCAGCTCTACGCCGCGCGCGAGGCCGCAAGCGGGCACCCGTTCAGTCCCGACGGTCCGTGGGATCGCGAGCTCGAGGAGTCCTTCCCCTACGTGGAGACGCCGGATCAGGCGCGGGCCATCGAGGAGGTCCGGCTCGACATGGAGCGGCCGACGCCGATGGACCGGCTGGTCTGCGGCGACGTCGGCTACGGCAAGACCGAGGTCGCGCTGCGGGCGGCGTTCAAGGCGGTCAACGACGGATACCAGGTTGCCGTCCTGGTCCCCACGACGATCCTCGCGCTGCAGCACTACCACACGTTCCGCTCCCGTCTGGCAGCGTTCCCGGTCAAGGTCGAGATGCTGTCGCGACTGCGCTCCCGCCAGGATCAGCAGCAGGTGCTCGCGCGCCTGGCGGCTGGCGAGGTCGACATTGTGATCGGGACGCACCGCATGCTGCAGAAGGACGTCCAGTTCCACCGCCTGGGCCTCCTGGTCATCGACGAGGAGCAGCGCTTCGGCGTCAGCCACAAGGAGCAACTCAAGCGGGCACGAACCGACGTCGACGTGTTGACCATGACGGCCACGCCCATCCCGCGCACCCTCCACATGGCCCTCACCGGGATCCGCGACCTCTCGGTGATCAACACGGCACCACAGGATCGCACGCCCATCCGGACCTTCGTGACGCCCGCCCACGATGCCCTTGTCCGGGAGGCCATCCTGCGCGAGATGTCGCGAGGCGGACAGACCTACTTCGTCCACAACCGGGTGCAGAGCATCCAGCACGTCCTCGCTCACCTCCAGCAACTGGTCCCCGAGGCGCGCTTCGGCGTCGGCCATGGGCAGATGGAGGAGGTCGAACTCGAGCAGGTGATGCTCTCGTTCATGCAGCATGAGTTCGACGTGCTGGTCTGCACCACCATCATCGAGTCGGGCGTCGACATCCCGAACGTCAACACCGTCATCATCGACCGGGCGCAGAATCTCGGGCTCACCCAGCTGTACCAGCTGCGCGGGCGTGTCGGCCGGAGCCACCACCGCGCCTACGCCTATCTCCTCTACGATGCCAACCTGCCGCTCACGGCCGAGGCCGTGGCGCGGCTCGAGGCGATCCAGGAGGCTACGGAGCTCGGCGCGGGCTTCCAGATCGCGCTGCGAGACCTCGAGATCCGCGGCGCCGGGAACGTGCTGGGCGCCGAGCAGAGCGGGCACATCGCCGCCGTCGGCTTCGACCTGTATACGCGGATGCTCGCCATGGCCGTCGAGGAGGTTCGCCAGGGGCGCCCGATCGAGGAGCCGGAAGCGGTCTCGGTCGACCTGCCGATCGAGGCCGGGATCCCGGAGGACTACGTCGGAGACGAGGACGTGCGCATCGACCTGTACCGGCGGATCGCCGCCGTGCGGTCGTATGGCGAACTGCGCGACCTCCAGGAGGAGATGATCGACCGGTTCGGCGCCCTTCCAGAGTCGCTGCGGCGACTGGTGGAGGTCGCCCGGCTGCGCGTCCGTGCCAGCGGGCTCGGCATCACCTCCATCGTGGAGCGCGAAGGCGAGGTCTACGTCCGACCGGTAGTGGGGGGCCGGCTCGACGAGAGCGCCCTCCGGCGTGAACTCGGAGCCGGTGTCCACGTCACGCCGAACCAGGTGCGGCTCACCACGTCGCGGCTCACCGTCGATATCTGGACGGCGGTGCAGCGGATGGTCGTGGCGATCGACGACGCCGCGGCGACGGTCCTCGCGGCTGCGAGCTAGCGCTCGTCGGTGTCCGGTTCCACCTCGACCTGCTCGTCGTCGAGCGGGGCGTCCGGCTCCTCCTCCATCTCGGCGAGGATCGCCCGCGCGCGCTCGGCGTCCGAGGCCAGGACGTAGATAAGCTGTGGCTGCATGTCGGGACTGAAGTAGCCGGCGCCCGCGCCCGCCGGCTTGACCATCGAGCGGATGCCCTCCTCATCCAGCACCTGCCGCCAGAGCGAGGCGATCATGCCGTTGTCGGCTGTGCCGATCTGCACCAGTGCCTCGCGGTCATGCTCGTGCCCCGCCATCGTGCCCCCTCCGTTAGTCCCGCAGGAACGCGATCGTGACGCCCTCGCCGCCGACGTTCGGCTCAGCGGTTTCGAAGCGCTCCACCAGCGGGTGGCGGCGCAGAAGGTCCTGGACGACCGTGCGCAAGGCGCCGGTTCCCTTGCCGTGAACGATGCGCACCCAGGGAAGCGAGGCGCGCGCCGCGTCGTCGAGGTAGCGGTCCAGGATCTCCTCCACCTCGACGGCGCGGCGCCCCAGCAACTGGATCTCCTGTTCGACCTCCGGTGCCGCGGGAACTGAAACCGCCGTCGAGCGGGGCCGGCGCTCCGCGACCACGGTGGCACGTCGCAGCGACGCGAGGGGCTGGCGCACCTTGAACACGCCGACCTGGACGTCCGCCGCCTCGCCGTCCTCGGAGAAGCTCACCACCTCGCCAGTCATCCCGAGCGAGCGCACCTCGACCGTATCGCCCACGCGAAGTGGCTGCGCCGGCACTCGTGGCCGCTGGCGCCGGCGCGTGAGCTCGCGCAGGCGTTGCTCCGCGCGGCGCACCTCCTCACGCACCTCACTCGCGTCCGGCACCTCGGGCGCGACCGGCGCGGCCTCCGGCGGCGCGGGTCGGCTACGCAGACGACGGACGAGGTCACGGGCCGCCTGGACCTCATCCGCCAGTTCGGCCATGGCCTCCTCTCGGGCCGCCGACCGGGCCTCGTCGGCCGCCCGAAGCGTCTCCGCGGCCGCCGCGCGGTCGGCGAGGGCCGTCTCGCGGGCCGCGCGAGCGTCACGCAGCGCTGCCTCCGCCTCGTCGCGGCGTCGCTGAATCTCCCCGAGGACCTGCTCGGTCCGCTCCGCGCCCGGTTTCAGCAACGCCCGTGCGTCGCGGATGACCTCTCCGGGCATCCCGAGCCGCTGGGCGATCGCCAGCGCGTTCGACTGCCCGGCCACGCCGATGACGAGCCGGTAGGTGGGCGACAGAGTCCGAAGGTCGAACTCGACGCTGGCGTTCTCCGTGCCCGCTGTGACGTAGGCGTAGGCCTTGAGCTCCGAGTAGTGCGTCGTGACCACGGCCAGCGGGCCGCAGCGGAGCAGCGCGTCGATCACTGCCCGCGCGAGGGCCGAGCCTTCCTCCGGGTCGGTTCCGGCTCCCACTTCGTCGATCAGGATCAGGCTGTCTGGATCGGCGGCGCGGAGCATGGCGATGATCTTGGTGATGTGCGAGGAGAAGGTGGACAGGCTCTGCTCGATGCTCTGCTCGTCGCCAATGTCGGCGAAGATGGCCGAGAAGACGCTGAGCCGCGACCCGTCCGCCGCCGGGATGAAGAGACCCGTCTGCGCCATTAGCGCGAGCAGTCCCACCGTCTTGAGGGCGACCGACTTCCCGCCCGTGTTCGGGCCGGTAATGATGAGGATGCGATAGGTATCGCCAAGGCGGACATCGATCGGCACGACGGTCGCCGGGTCGAGCAGCGGGTGCCGCGCCTGGCGCAGGTCGATACGGTGCCGGGGATGCCCTCCCGCGCCACCGGCGCTGCGCTCCTGGATGAGGAGCGGCTCGTGCGCTCGCATGTCGAAGGACAGGCGCGCCTTGGCCAGCGCCAGATCCAGCGCGGCCACCGCCTCGATCGTCTGCAGCAGCGGCTCGGCGAGCTCCGCGACCT
>DASSZN010000204.1:0-6971 GCA_035702805.1 Thermomicrobiaceae bacterium
CGTGTCGCTAGCCTGGATCGTCACCACGTCATTCAGTGACACCGTCCGCAGGGCAACCAGCGCGGTCACGATCTTGGTCAAACTCGCCGGTGGCAGCGGCTGGTCGGCGTTGTCGGCGTAGAGCTCGACCCCGGCGGTCAGGTCCACCGCGAACGCGGCTTTGGCGGAGAGTTGCGGCCCCGCCGTCAGTGGCTGCGCGGGCTGGGGGGTATGCCAGTCGCCGGGCGCCGGGAAGGCCAACGCGGCGACGCTCCCGGGGCCGGACGCCGGTACACTGTCCGTTGCCTGCCCGGTGGTGGCGGACGGCAGTGCGACTCCCACGACCGGAGCGCGGGCAGCCATGCGGGACACCGAGAACGCCCCGTATCCGTTCGCGTTCGCGGCAACCGGGACCGACGGACGCGTCGCCCCTCCCGTCGCCGGCTGCCCGGGACCCAGGGCAACGCACAGCGCCAGCAGCGCCGCGGCTATAATTGCGCCCAGCCGTTGTGGCGCGCGACGCCGGCCGGCGCACGCCGGCGACAGGACGGCCGGGTTCGTGTCGATTTCGACGCGGTTCAGCCTTGCGGCGGACACTCCGGCGCCGTCGCGGCGATTGACACGGCCGTTCATTACGTCCCTTACCGTGAACCTGCTACGATGCCCGGTATCGATTCTACCGGCCAGGCCGGCACACGTCGCCGTAAACCGGCGGCCGGCGCGACGAGGAGACAGGCGGAGCCGAGTGGCAATCCCGAAGACGTTGCGGCGCCTCATCCGACCGACCATCTTCGACCTGGACGGGTACGTCCCGGCCGACGGCATCGACGCCATCGCCGCGCGGCTCGGCCAGCCGGTCGACGCGCTCGTCAAACTCGACATGAACGAGAACCCCTACGGGACCTCGCTCCGGGTCCAGGAGGTGCTCTCGAGCTTCGAGCGCTACCACCAGTACCCCGACGCTGATCAGCGCGAGGCCCGGCGGCGGGTCGCCGAGTACGCCGGTGCGCCGGCCGAGCGCATCATCATCGGCAACGGTTCTGACGAGCTGATCGATCTCATCTTGCTGGCCACGCTCGACCCGGGCGACGCGGTGATCGTGCCGCCGCCCACCTTCGGCGTCTACGCGGCGCGGCCTCCCCTCTTCAGCGGCGTCGTGCGCGAGGTGCCGCGGACCGAGGACTTCGAGCTCGACGTCGACGCCATCGAGCGGGCCGTGACCGACCGCACCAAGATCATCTTCGTCACCTCGCCCAACAATCCGACGGGAAACCTGGTCACCAGCCAGCAGGTCGTCCGGCTGCTCCGCACCGGCGCCCTCGTCGTCGTCGACGAGGCGTACTACGAGTTCTCCGGCAAGACCTTCCTGCCGTTGAGCCGCGAGTTCGACAACATGGTCATCCTGCGCACCTTCAGCAAGTGGGCGGGGCTGGCCGGCATGCGTCTCGGCTACGGGATCTTCCCCGACGCGCTGGCCAGCGAGCTATGGAAGGTCAAGCAGCCATTCAACGTCAGCGCCGCGGCGCTCGCGACGATCGGCGCGGTGCTCGACGACGCCGAGTACCTGCGCGAGACGGTCAGCCGCATCAAGGTGGAGCGAGGACGGCTCTTTCGCCAGCTGCGCAAGTTGAACTTCCTCCAGCCGTACCCCTCGCACGGCAACTACATCCTCGCCCGGGTGACGCGCGGCGACGCCCATGTGATCCATCGTCGCCTGCAAGACCAGGGGATCCTGATCCGTCGCTACGGCAGCTCCGACCTGCGCGACTACCTGCGCATCAGTGTGGGACGTCCGGAGGACACCGACGTGCTGGTCTCGGCGCTGCGAGCGATGGCCGAGGAGATCTGACGCCGTGGAGCAGCGGACTGGAGTGGTCGACCGGCATACCGCCGAGACGGAAGTCCACGTTCGGCTGACGCTGGACGGCGGCGGCACGTCCGCGGTCGACACCGGCGTGGCCCCCTTGGACCACTTCCTGACCCTGTTCGCCCGCCACGGCACGTTCGACCTGGACGTCTCGGCGCGCGGCGATCTCGCCATCGACGCCCACCACACCGTTGAGGACGTCGGCCTCTGCCTGGGTCAGGCGCTGCGCCTCGCGCTCGGCGAGCGGCGCGGCATCCGCCGGGCCGCCAACGCCGCCGTCCCGATGGACGAGGCCCTCGCCCACGTCGCGGTCGACTGCGGGGGTCGCGGGTATTATGTCCAGCGCGACTCCTTTGCCGGATCCGGGATCGGCGCGCTCGAGGTCGACCTGGTCCGTCACTTCCTCGACTCGCTGGCGCGCGAAGCGCGCATCAACCTTCACGTCGTCACCCTCTACGGGAGCAATACGCACCACCAGGTAGAGGCGGTGTTCAAGGCGCTGGCCCGAGCGCTTGACGCCGCCACCGCGATCGATCCCCGGCTGGGCGACCGCCTGCCGTCGACCAAGGAGCACATCGAGACCGCCTGAGCCGCCATTGGCGACGCATCGCACGACAGGTCCACGCCCACCATCCCGTGGACACGGACTTGCAGTGGGGCTCGGCGTGGCGGGACGTCCACGAGGACTTCACCACCGTTCCGGCCATCGTCGCGGACGTCCCGCCGCGCCACCTGCCGTCTCCGTCTTCACAGTTTCAGCCGCGCGGCCACGCCACGGGAGACCCTCGCCATGCTCCACCGGCCCCTCGATCGTTTCGCCGACGGCCGGGCCAGGATTCGGCTCGCCCGGCTCCTCGTCACCATCGCGCTCGTGCTTCCGCTGGCCGCGTGCACCGTAACGCGTACGACCGGCCAGTCCTCGCCCGGCACGAATGCAAGCGTCCCATCGACCGCGACGCCGGCATCAGCGGGCGCGACGGCGACCGCGACTCCGGCCGCGGCAACGCCCACGGCGACCTCCGAGCCGACCCCCACCGCCACCGCCAGCGCGACCTACACCACCACGCCAGCCGCGTCCGTCGGCGGCGCGACCCCGATCGCCTCGGGCACGCCGAGCGCGAGTGACCTCAGTGCCATCAAGTCCGTGATTCTGCGAGGCAACCACGAGCAGGAGCAGGCGCTGACCGCGCGCAACCCGAGCCTGATGCGTGACACGTCGACCTCGGCGTACTACCAGCAGCAGGTTCAGACCTTGAGCGACCTCGTCAGCTCCGGCGTCACCGCGATCAAGCTGGTCAAGCTCGTCTGGGGGCCGATCCGGTTGACCGGTGCCAACAGCGCGCAGGCCACCACGCTCGAGACGTGGGACTCGACCCTCATCGACGGCAGCACGCTCCAGGAGACCGACACCAACGTCTACACGCTGGCCCGACAGCACGGAACCTGGGAGGTCAGTCAGGACCAGCACCCCGGCTCGCACCTGCTGCAACCGCCGGGGAGCTCCGCCAGCGGGACCCCCACGCCGGTCGCTCCGCTGGCGCCGGTTGGACCCGGGCAGTCCCAGAACTGGGCCGGCTACGCCGCCACCGGCGGGACCTTCACCGCCGTCGCCGCCAGTTGGACGATACCGAGGGTCAGCGCGACGACCTCGACGTCCGCCGACGCGACCTGGGTCGGCATTGGCGGCGCCGTCTCGACCGACCTGATCCAGGCCGGCACCGACGCGTCCGTGCAGGGAGGGCGGGTCAGGTATGCGGCCTGGCTCGAGACCCTGCCACAGGCGCAGCAGATCGTTCCGCTCTCCGTCACGGCCGGAGACCGGGTGAGCGTCTCGATTACCCAGCAGCCCGCTGGTGCCTGGAAAATTGCCATCAGAGACGCGACGAGCGGCCAGAGCTACCAGACCGGCGTGAGCTACGCGTCGTCGCGCACCTCCGCCGAGTGGGTCGAGGAGTCCCCGGCGGTCGGGCGGAGCCTGCTGTTGCCGCTGGACAACTTCGGCTCGGTGACGTTCACCGGGGCGAGCACGGTGAAGGATGGCAAGACCGACTCAATCTCCGCGGCGGGCGGACAGCCCATCACGATGTACGCACCGAACGGCCAGCCGCTGGCCCAACCGTCCAAGCTCGTCAAGAACGGCTCGAGCTTCACGGTGACCCGCACGGGCGCGGCGGCGCCGCAGATCTCACCCGGCTCCGGCAACGTCCCATTACCTCGGCGGCCTGACGCCGCGGCGGCCGCCGCTCCGTTCGATATCGGCGGCTACCGACTCGCTTTCGCCGCCTCGAGCGCCTGCGCCTGGAGCTGAAAGAGTTCGCGAATACCGCGCTCGGCCAGGGCCAGCATGTCGTCCAGCCGCGCGCGGTCGAAGGGCTTCTCCTCGGCGGTGCCCTGGACCTCGACATAGGCACCCCGGTTAGTCATCACCACGTTGCAGTCGACCTCGGCATGGCTGTCTTCCTCGTACTCCAGATCCAGCCGTGTCTCGCCGTAGACCACGCCGACGCTGACGGCGGCCACCGCGGCGCCGAGCGGGACCGACTTGAGCTGCCCGGTCCGGACCATCCGCTCGAGAGCGAGCCGCAGCGCCACGTAGGCGCCGGTCACCGCTGCGGTCCGGGTGCCGCCGTCGGCCCGCAGCACGTCGCAGTCGAGCACGATCGAGCGCTCGCCGAGCGCCTTGAGGTCGGTCACGGCGCGCAGCGAGCGGCCGATCAGCCGCTGGATCTCATGGGTTCGGCCGGCCGCCAGCACGCGGTCGCGCGGGATGCGCTGCGGCGAGCTCCGGGGCAGCATGCCGTACTCGGCCGTCACCCAGCCCTTGCCGGTGCCGACAAGGAAGGGCGGCACGCGGGTCTCGACCGTCGCGGTGCAGAGGACGTGGGTGTTCCCCATGGCGATGAGGACGGACCCCTCGGCGTACGGGGCGTAATTGGGCTGGATCGACACCGGTCGCAGCGCGTCGGCGGCGCGGTCGCCCGGACGCTTACGATTGAACGTCGCTACCATGCCGGTCCTCGCCTTCCGCCTCTTCGCGCCGTCGTGCCAGCAGTGCCCGCCACCGCTCGAGCCGCGCCGCCACGTCGTGCTCGTAGCCCCGGCCGGTCGGGCGGTAGTAGACGCGCCCGGCCAGGTTTTCCGGCAGGTTCACCTGCTCGACAACCGCCTCCTCGTAGTCGTGCGCGTAGCGGTAGCCCTCGCTGTAGCCGAGCCCCTTCATCAGGCCCGTCGGGGCGTTGCGCAGATGCAGCGGCACCGGATCGTTGCGGGTAGCCGCCACGTCGTCGCGGACGGCGCCGTAGGCGGTATACAGGGCGTTGCTCTTCGACGCCGTGGCCAGGTAGACCGCCGCCTCGGCCAGCGCCAGTGCGCCCTCCGGCAGCCCCAGGAAGTGGACCGCCTGCTGCGCGGCGATGGTGACCACCAGTGCCTGCGGGTCGGCCATGCCCACGTCCTCGGAGGCGGCGCGCACCAGACGGCGCGCGACGTAGAGCGGGTCGTCCCCGCGCTCGAGCATGCGCGCCAGCCAGTAGAGCGCGGCGTCGGGGTCGGAGCCGCGGATCGACTTGTGGAGCGCTGAGATCGTATCGTAGTGGGCGTCGCCGGCCCGGTCGTAGGTACCGGCCCGTTGCGAGGCCGCCTCGACCACCTGCTCCCGACGGACGACTCCGTCGGCCGCCCCGACCGCCGCCATCTCGAGCGTGTTCAGCGCGAAGCGCGCGTCGCCGTTGGCCAGGTTGACGACCAGGTCGAGCGCGTCGGCATCGATCGTCAGGTGCCGGTCTCCCAGGCCCCGCTCGGCGTCGGTGAGCGCTCGTCCGAGCACGGCGCGCACGTCGTCGTCGCTCAACGCGTCCAGCACGATCACCCGGGAGCGCGATAGCAGCGGGGAGTTGACCTCGAAGGAGGGGTTCTCGGTGGTGGCGCCGATCAGGATGACCGTGCCGTCCTCCACGTAGGGCAGGATGGCGTCCTGCTGAGCCCGATTGAAGCGGTGAATCTCGTCGATGAAGAGGATCGTCCGCTGCCGGTGCATGCCCAGGCGCTCGGCCGCCTCCTTGACCTCGCGCCGCAGGTCGGCCACGCCGGCCGAGACCGCGGAGAGCTGGACGAAATGGGCGCGGGTGACACCGGCGACGATGCGCGCCAGGGTCGTCTTGCCGGTGCCGGGAGGCCCCCAGAGGATCAACGAACTGAGTTGATCCTGCTCGATCGCACGCCGCAGGAGCGTCCCCGGGCCGATCACCCGCTGCTGACCGACGAACTCGTCGAACCCACGCGGCCGCATTCGGTCCGCGAGCGGAGCCCGCTTCCGGAGAAGGTCGCGCCTCGCGGCCTCGAACAGGTCCATCGCGTCGCCTCTCGCTCGGCCGTTTCCATCCACTCGAATTGTACGGGAAGCAGGTCACGCTCCGGTTGGCGCGCGCCGGCACGACCGCTACACTGCGCCCATCTATCGACGCCGGACACCCGTGAACGAGGGAGGAGCCGCCGTGGACCTGCACGTGGTCGAGATTCACTACCGCAACGCCGACGAGGCCCCGGGACGCATCAAGGAGACCGAGGCGTTCCGCGCGGCCGGCGTCTACGACGTCGCCGGCGGCGCCGTCACCTTCGAGGCGCCGTCACTGCCCGACGCCGAGCGCACCGATGACCCGGTCATCAACCTGGGCCTGTTCGGCGGGCACATCGCCGACGCGGTGGCGCGGGGGCTGGCCGACGGCAAGCGCGTGGTGGTGACCGGAGGCAACTGCGCCCACCTGCCGGGCATCGTTGGCGGCCTGGAGCAGGCGCTCGGGCCGGACGCGCGCATCGGCCTGGTCTGGTTTGACGCCCACGGCGACTTCAACACGCCCAAGACGACCCTCTCCGGGATGCTCGGCGGCATGCCGGTGGCCGTGAGTGCCGGGCTCTGCTACGGCCACTGGCGTGAGCTCGCCCACCAGCCGTTCGCGCTGCCGACGAACCGCATCGTCATGGTGGACGTGCGCAACCTGGATCCGGCGGAGGAGCAACTCATCGCCGCCACCGACGTTACGGTGGTTCGCCCCGGCGACTCGCTCACGGACGCCGTCGCCCGGCTGGCCGAGGACACCGACTTCATCTACCTGCACATGGATGTGGA
>DASSZN010000311.1:0-2550 GCA_035702805.1 Thermomicrobiaceae bacterium
GCGGGCTGGAGGCCCGGGAGCACACGGCTCAGGTGCCTTACGAGCTCCGACTGGAGCGCGAGGACGCCTTCCGCTCCGCCAGGTTGCCGATCCTCTTCTGCTCGCCGACCATGGAGCTCGGCGTCGACATCGCCGAGCTAAACGTCGTCGGGCTCCGCAACGTGCCGCCGACCCCCGCCAACTACGCCCAGCGCAGCGGCCGGGCGGGCCGGAGCGGCCAGCCGGCGCTCGTCTTCGCCTTCTGCTCGACCGGCAGCCCGCACGACCAGTACTTCTTCAAGCGGCCCGACCTGATGGTCTCCGGTCAGGTGACGCCGCCCCGGATCGAGCTCGCCAACGAGGACCTGGTCCGCGCCCACGTCCACGCCATCTGGCTCACCGAGACGCGGCAGGATCTTGGCCGGTCGCTGCGCGATCTCCTCGACCTCGCCGGGGAGGACCCCAGCCTCGCCCTGCTGCCCTCGGTCGACGACGCGCTGGCCAACCCCTTCGCCCGGGAGCGCGCCCTGGTGCGCGCCCGTCGGGTGCTCGCGACCATCGACGCGGACCTGACCGATACCCACTGGTATACGGAGGACTGGCTCGACGGCGTGGTCAACGGCGCGGCGCTCGGGTTCGACCGTGCCGGCGACCGCTGGCGCTCCCTCTACCGGGCTGCCAGCGCGCAGCGCGCCTTCCAGAACCAGATCATCGGCGACGCCACCCGCCCCATCGACGACAAGCGGCGGGCCCAGCGGCTGCGCCAGGAGGCGGAGTCCCAGCTCGAGCTGCTCGTCGACATCGCCAACGCCAGCCAGTCGGACTTCTACAGCTACCGCTACTTCGCCACCGAGGGGTTCCTGCCCGGCTACAGCTTCCCGCGCCTGCCGCTCGCGGCCTACATCCCGGGCCGGCATCGGCAGCGCGGCCGCGACGAGTTCGTCCAGCGGGCGCGCTTCCTGGCGATCTCGGAGTTCGGGCCGCGCTCGATCATCTACCACGAGGGCTCGCGCTACCGGGTCAACAAGGTGATCCTGCCGGTGCGCACCGAGGAGGACCTGCCGACCGCCGCGGTCAAGCAGTGCGCCGCCTGCGGCTACGTCCACCCGCTGCAGGCCGACGCCGATCCCGACCTCTGCGAGCGCTGCGGGGCACCGCTCGACCTGCCGCTGCGCCAGCTCTTCCGGCTCCAGAACGTGGCCACCAAGCGCCAGGACCGCATCAACTCGGACGAGGAGGAGCGCCAGCGGCAGGGCTATGAGGTCCGGACCGGCATCCAGTTCGCCCCCCGCGGCGACCGGCCCTCCTGGCGCACCGCGACCGTCAGCGAGGGCGACGAGCGGCTCGCCACGCTGACCTACGGCGACTCGGCCACCATCTGGCGCATCAACCTGGGCTGGTCGCGGCGACGCAACAAGCAGCAGTTCGGCTTCGTGCTCGACACCGAGCGCGGCTTCTGGGCCAAGAACGAGCAGCTGGCGGACGACCCGGGTGACCCGATGAGCGCGCGGCAGCAGCGCGTCATCCCCTACGTCGAGGACCACCGCAACTGCCTGCTCATCGAGTTCCGCCACGGCCTGCCCGAAGCCGAGATGGCGTCGCTGCAGGCGGCGCTCAAGACCGCCATCCAGATCCACTACGACCTGGAGGACATCGAGCTCGGCGCCGAGCCGCTGCCCGATCGGCAGAACCGGCGGCTCATCCTGCTCTACGAGGCCGCCGAGGGCGGAGCCGGGGTGCTGCGCCGGCTGGTGGACGACGCGCAGGCGCTCGCCGCCGTCGCCAGGGCGGCCCTGCGCCTCTGCCACTACAACCCAGACACGGGCGATGACCTCGGCCACGCACCGGGCCGCACCGAGGACTGCGAGGCAGCCTGCTACGACTGCCTGATGAGCTACACCAACCAGCGCGACCACCAGCTGCTCGACCGCAAGCTGATCCAGCCGCTGCTGGAGCGGCTGGCCGCGGCGACGGTGTCGGCCTCGCCGGTGGGCATCAGCCGGGAGGAGCACCTGGCCGCGCTGCGTCGCCAGTGCGGCTCGACGCTCGAGCGCGCCTGGCTCGACTGGATCGAGGCGCGCCGGCTGTCCCTCCCGACCACGGCCCAGCACCTGATCCCGTCCTGCCATACCCGGCCGGACTTCGCCTACCTCGACGGCACCCCGGCCGCGATCTACGTCGACGGTCCGATCCACGACTACCCGGAGCGCCAGCAGCGCGACGCCGACAAGCGCGACTGCCTGGAGGACTACGGCTACGAGGTCATCCGCTTCGGCGTCCACGACGACTGGGACGCCGTCGTCGAGCGCTACCGCTACATCTTTGGAGCAGGGCAATGAGCTACGCCATCGGATCGCTGGTGCGCGCCCGAGGCCGCGAGTGGGTCGTCCTGCCCGACTCGGTGGAGGACCTGCTGCTGGTGCGCCCGCTCGGGGGGACCGAGGACGAGGTCACCGGGATCTGCACCGCGCTCGAGCCGGTCGAGCCGGCCAGCTTCGCCCTGCCCGATCCCGCCCAGGTCGGCGATTACCGCTCGTCGCGCCTACTGCGGGACGCGGTGCGCCTCGGCTT
>DASSZN010000349.1:0-2277 GCA_035702805.1 Thermomicrobiaceae bacterium
GTCGCCTCGTGGCCGACGTTGACGTCGTCCTCGGAGATGCGGATCGTGGGGTAGGTGTCCGACCGCGACTGCTCGTCGAGCAGCAGCGCGTCGCAGACGACCTTGGAGCGGGCACCGTGGGCGCCCTTGGCGATCTCCAACAGGCCGCGGTAGGAGCCGCGGCCGCCGTCCTTGGAGATCGACTTGGCGAAGATGTTCGACGTCGTGTTCGGCGCCGCGTGGACGATCTTCCCGCCCGCGTCCTGGTGCTGGCCCTTGCCGGCGAACGCGATCGACAGGATCTCCCCGTGGGCGCGCTCCCCAAGCAGGTAGACGCTGGGGTACTTCATCGTCAGCTTGGAGCCGAGGTTGCAGTCGACCCACTCCACGGTGGCGTCGGTCTCGGCGACGGCGCGCTTGGTCACCAGGTTGAACACGTTCTGAGACCAGTTCTGCACGGTGGTGTACCGGATGCGGGCGCCGGGCTTGGCGATCAGCTCCACCACCGCGGAGTGCAGCGATGACGACGAGTAGGTCGGCGCCGTGCAGCCCTCGACGTAGTGCACATAGGAGCCCTCGTCGGCGATGATCAGCGTCCGCTCAAACTGGCCCATCGACTCGGTGTTGATCCGGAAGTAGGCCTGGAGCGGCATCTCCACATGCACCCCGGGTGGGACGTAGACGAACGAGCCACCGGACCACACCGCGCTGTTCAGCGCGGCCAGCTTGTTGTCGTTGGGCGGGATGATGGTGGCGAAGTACTCGCGGACGAGATCCTCGTGCTCGCGCAGCGCCGAGTCCATGTCCATGAAGATCACGCCCTGCTTCTCGAGCTCGGCGTTGACCTGGTGGTAGACCACCTCGGACTCGTACTGCGCGCCGACGCCGGACAGGAACTTGCGCTCCGCCTCGGGAATGCCCAGGCGGTCAAACGTCTTCTTGACGTCCTCGGGAACGTCGTCCCAGGACCGCTCGGCCCGTTCGGAGGCCCGGACGAAGTAATGGATGTCGTCGAAGTCGACCTCGGCCAGCATCGGTGAGCCCCAGGTCGGCATCGGGCGCGCCAGGAAGTGCTCCAGCGCCTTGAGGCGGAAGTCGCGCATCCATTGCGGCTCGGACTTGAACTCCGAGATCTTGGCCACCAGCTCCGCCGTCAAGCCCTTCGGCGCCTTGTACAGGTAGTTCTCGGCGTCGTGGAAGCCGTAGCGAGTGTCGTAGTCGGCGTTGATCCCGCGCAGTGCCTCGTTCTCGGTGAGGACCGGCGGGTTGGTCGTGATGGTGTCAGGAGTGGCCATTACTCCACCTCCAGCTTGATCGTGTCGTCCTCGATGATCACCGGGAAGGTGTCGACCGGAACATAGGCGGGCAGGGTCTTCGGCTTGCCGGTGGTCACGTCGAACAGCGAGCCGTGGCGGGGGCACTCGACGGTGCACGTCGCCGGGTCGAAGGTGCCCTCGGCGAGGGGGCCGTCGTCATGGGAGCAGCGATCCTCGATCGCGTACAGAGAGCCCCCGCAGTTGAAGACGCCGATCTCGAGGTCCTCCCAGGCCACGATCCGCTTCTCGCCGGGCGGCAGTTCGGATAGGGCGCAGACGTCGATGATTTCAGGCACGTGAGAAAACCTAGCGGGGGGATCGGATTTGCTCTGGAAAGGATAGCGGCATCGCCTGATTCGCTACCCGGAGATCGCCCTCGCATCATGCACGTGTACGAACATCGTGCCCTCGGCCCGGCCGGCGAGCCCCAGCACGGCCACCGCCTCGGCCACCCCGGGGAAGTCCGGGTTGGCGTAATCGTCAAACACGACGAGCGCGCCGGGCGCCAGTGCCGGCGCCCACGCGCGCACCTCGGCGACGACGTCGTCGCGCCGGTGGGAGCTGTCGATGTACAGCATGTCGACGCCGCGGCGCGCCCCGGGCCCGGCGGCGCCGGGCGCCGCCACCAGCTCGATGCGCGTCCGCGCGCCGGCGCCGAGCAGGGCCAGGTAGCGCTCGCGCTCCGGCCGGGCGACCGGATCAAACGAGGTGATCCGCCGGCGCGGGTCAGCCGCGGCCAGCGCCACCGTCGTCCATGCCGTCCCCGTGCCCAGCTCGACGACCTCGCGGGACCCGGCGGCAAGCTTCAGCAGCCGGACGAGATCCGGTGGCCGCGTCGCCGAGGTCAGGCTGAACAGGTCGCCGCTGCGCCGCGCCCGGATCCGGGCGCGGATGTGGATGATCGCCACCCGGGGCGGCAGCCGCCGCGCCGCCCAGGCAAACGCGGCGTCGGCGATCAGCACCCGGGCGCGGTGGCGCAGGC
>DASSZN010000051.1:0-13096 GCA_035702805.1 Thermomicrobiaceae bacterium
GTGGGCAAGCAGCGGTTTGAGCGGACGAAGCCGCACGTGAACATCGGGACGATCGGGCACGTGGACCACGGCAAGACGACGCTGACGGCGGCGATCACGAAGACGCTGGGGTTGAAGGGGGCGGCGAAGTTCCGCTCGTTCGACTCGATCGACAACGCGCCGGAGGAGCGAGAGCGGGGGATCACGATCGCGATCGCGCACGTGGAGTACGAGACGGACAAGCGGCACTACGCGCACGTGGACTGTCCGGGGCACGCGGACTACATCAAGAACATGATCACCGGGGCGGCGCAGATGGACGGGGCGATCCTGGTGGTGAGTGCGCCGGACGGGCCGATGCCGCAGACGCGGGAGCACATTCTGCTGGCGCGGCAGGTGGAGGTGCCGGCGATGGTGGTGTTCCTGAACAAGGTCGACATGATGGACGACCCGGAGTTGCTGGAGCTGGTGGAGCTGGAGGTCCGGGAACTGCTGAGCGCGTACAACTTCCCGGGGGACGAGATCCCGATCATCCGGGGGTCGGCGCTGGCGGCGCTGGAGAGCGGGAGCACGGACCCGAGCGCGCCGGAGTACGCACCGATCCTGGAGCTGATGCAGGCGGTCGACGACTACATTCCGACGCCGGAGCGGGCGGTGGACCAGCCGTTCCTGATGCCGATCGAGGACGTGTTCGGGATCAAGGGGCGGGGGACGGTGGTGACGGGCCGGGTGGAGCGGGGCCGGGTCAAGACCGGGGAGACGGTGGAGATCGTGGGGATCCACCCGACGCGGAACGTGGTGGTGACCGGGGTAGAGATGTTCCAGAAGACGCTGGACTCGGGGGAGGCGGGGGACAACATCGGGTGCCTGCTGCGGGGGATCGAGCGGACGGACGTGGAGCGCGGGCAGGTACTGGCGCAGCCGAAGTCGATCACGCCGCACACGACATTCGCGGCCGAGGTGTACGTGCTCTCGAAGGAAGAGGGGGGGCGGCACACGCCGTTCTTCCCGGGGTATCAGCCGCAGTTCTACATCCGGACGACGGACGTGACCGGGGCCATCCAGCTGCCCGAGGGGGTCGAGATGGTGATGCCGGGGGACAACATCCAGATGACGGTGGAGCTGCACAAGCCGGTGGCGTGCGAGGAGGGGCTGCGCTTCGCCATCCGGGAAGGCGGCCGCACCGTCGGGGCCGGCGTCGTCACCAAGATCCTGAAGTAGTAACGGTCCGCGGTCACGCGGGGTGGCCGAGTCGCCCCGCGCGGTCGCGCGCCAGGTGAGGATGTGGTATCATGGCGAAGAAAGCCAAGGCCGACCGGATCGTGATCACACTTGAGTGTACTGAGTGCCGGGAGCGAAATTACACGTCGCAGAAGAACCGGCGCAACGATCCGAGTCGCCTGGAGCTGAACAAGTTCTGCCCGCGTTGCCGGTGCGTGCGCAAGCACCGGGAGACACGGTAGCAGCGCTGCGGGGGGCGCGCAGCAGCACAGGGTCGTAGCTCAATTGGTAGAGCAGCGGTCTCCAAAACCGCAGGTTGCGGGTTCGATTCCTGCCGGCCCTGCCGCTTCCCCACCACCACGGGCGACGGTGCGCTGCGTAGACGACCGAAACAGTGGTGGCGGGGCAGGGCCACATGGCTCGCCCCTTTTGTCTGTCATCCGAGCGCGAAGCGCGAGTAGGCTGCGACACTGACGCGGCTCGCACAGAGGGAAGGTCGCATGGCAACCAGGACGCGAACGAGATCCGGCGAGCGCCAGCCGCAGACCCGCCAGTCGCAGATTCGGCAGTCCCGGTTCGGCGTCCGTTTCAGCGCCCTCGAGCGCACCGCGCGAGAGACCTGGGCCGAAACCAAGAAGATCACCTGGCCGGACCGAGAGACGACGCGGAACCTGACGCTGCTGGTCATTGCCATCTCGATCGTGCTCGGCATCCTGCTGGGCGCGGTCGACGCCGGCTTCGTCAAGGTCTGGAATCTCCTCGGGCCGGTTCTCTAGAAAGGGCGCCGATGACACGCTCACTCCGCGAGCGCATGGCGCAGCGGCGCGAAGAGCAGGCGGCTGCCGCGGGCACGGAGGTGCAGCCGGGGCGCTGGTACGTCGTCCACACCTACTCCGGTTACGAGAACAAGGTACGCCAGAACCTTCTCCACCGCGTCGAGACCATGGACGTGGCCGACAAGATCTTCGAGGTGGTGGTGCCGACCCAGGAGGAGGTCGAGATCCGCTCCGGCCAGCGCCACAGCGTGCAGCGGAAGGTCTTTCCCGGCTACGTGCTGGTGCGCATGGACATGGACGACGACTCCTGGTACGTCGTGCGCAACACGCCGGGCGTGACCGCGTTCGTGGGCATGGGGAACAAGCCAACGCCGCTCGAGGAGCGCGAGGTGCAGGCCATCCTCAAGGGGATGCAGGCCGAGGCGCCCCGGGTCAAGGTCTCGCTCGCGCTGGGCGACATGGTGCGCATCATCGACGGTCCGTTCACCGACTTCCGCGGTACCGTCGACGAGATCGACCAGGAAAAGGGGAAAATCCGGGTGCTGGTGTCCTTCTTCGGGCGCGAGACCCCGGTCACGCTCGACTTCCTGCAGGTCGAGCGAGAAGCGTAACGCGGCGCCCCGGGATCGCCCGGCGCCGCCGAGAGTGGGAGGGGGCTCTGGCCCCCGCTCGTACCACGGGAGGGTAGCTACCAGGTGGCCAAGAAGGTCCGAGCCTACGTCAAACTCCAGATTCCCGCCGGCAAGGCAACTCCGGCCCCGCCGATCGGCCCCGCACTCGGCCAGCACGGCGTCGCCATCATGAACTTCTGCAAGGAGTACAACGAGCGGACCGCCCCCATGGCCGGCCAGATCATCCCGGTCGTGATCACGGTCTTCGAGGACCGCTCGTTCACCTTCGTGACCAAGACGCCCCCCGCGGCCGACCTGCTGCGGCGCGCTGCCGGCGTGGACAAGGGCGCGGGCGACGTCAAGCACACCGTGGCCGGCTCCGTGACCGCCGACCAGGTCCGCGAGATCGCGCAGTTGAAGATGCCCGACCTGAACGCCGTCGACCTCGCGGGCGCGGTCAAGCAGGTCGAGGGGACCGCGCGGAGCATGGGGATCACCGTCGTCCCATAACCGGCGGGGAGCCGGCGCGGGTCAGTGCAGTGGGAGGGGGCCGACGGTCCCCGCGAGCACCACGAGGAGCGCAGACAAATGCCCAAGCACGGGAAGAAGTACGAGCAGGCCGCGAAGCAGGTCGAGCCGGGTAAGCTCTACGAGCCGAGCACCGGTCTGGATCTCGCCAAACAGACCGCCTATGCCGACTTCGACGAGTCCATCGAGGCGCACGTGCGCCTCGGCATCGATCCTCGCCAGGCCGACCAGACCGTGCGCAGTACGGTGGTCCTGCCCCACGGCACGGGCAAGGAGCCTCGCGTGCTGGTCTTCGCAGCCGGCGAGGCAGCGCGGATCGCCGAGGAGGCCGGCGCCGACTACGTCGGCAGCGACGACCTGGTCCAGCGCATCCAGGGCGGCTGGCTCGAGTTCGACGCCTCCATCGCCATGGCCGACCAGATGGGGAAGGTCGGCGGTCTCGGCCGCATCCTCGGTCGCCGGGGCCTGATGCCGAACCCGCGCAGCGGCACCGTCATCCGCCTCCCGGAGGACCTGCCGGCCGCGATCCGTGAGCTGAAGCAGGGGCGCGTCGAGTTCCGCAACGACCGCACCGGCCTGGTCCACGTGCTGATCGGCAAGGAGAGCTTCTCCACCGAGAATCTGACAGAGAACCTCTACGCGCTCGTCGACGCCATCGTGCGGGCCAAGCCGTCGGGCGCCAAGGGCGTCTATTGCCGCTCGATTACCGTGACCAGTACAATGGGACCCGGCATCCCGCTCGACGTAGCGCGGACGCTGGAGGTGGCCGCGGCGCATAACGCCTAGGCCGCTCAGCTCGACAATCGAGATGCGCCGGAGACCGCTGGGGCGCGCGAGCGCTCAAACATCCAGCCGAGGCGCGTGGGACGTTCCAGACGGTGAACCTTTACCGGCTCGTCTGCTCTGCCCCGCGCCGACCGGCGCGGGGCTTTTGTTTGACGCCGACGAGGGTTGAAAGGAGGTGAGAACGTGCCAACCCCGAAGAAGGTCCAGGAGGTCGAGGAGATTACCGACCTGCTCCAGCGCGCGACGCTGGCCATCCTCACGGACTACCGTGGACTGACGGTGTCCGACCTGCAGGGCCTGCGCGCGCAGTTGCGGCCCCACCAGTCCGGCATCCGGGTGGTCAAGAACACGCTCACGGGCATCGCGGCGGAGCGCGCGGGCATGAGCGACATGCGACCGCTGCTGGCCGGGCCGACCGCGCTGGTGACGGCAGAGGCCGATCCCGTACAGACAGCGAAGATCGTGAGCGACTTTGCGCGCACCTCGCGGATCCTGCAGGTGAAGGCCGGCGTCCTCGAGGGACAGGTCATCCCGGCGGCCGAGGTCGAGCGCCTGGCCACACTGCCACCGCGCGAGGTGCTACTGGCCAGCGTCGTCGGCGGTGTTCAGGCGCCGCTGTACGGTCTGGTCGGCGTGCTCTCCGGCACGATCCGCTCGCTGCAGTTCGTGCTGCAGGCCCGGGCCGATCAACTCGGTGGACAGCAAGAGGCGGCCTGAGCGCGCACCCAGTTCCGTGAAACGGCGATGTGCAGACTCAAGGAGGGAGACCCAACAATGGCGGTCGGCCAGGAGAAGATGGACGAGCTCATCGGGACCATCGAGCAGATGACGGTGCTCGAACTGTCGCAGCTGGTGAAGGCGCTCGAGGAGCGGTTCGGTGTCAGCGCCGCCGCGCCAATGATGGCGGCCGCGCCGGCTGCCGGCGCCGCGGCCCCGACCGAGGAGGTCGAGGAGCAGACCCAGTTCGACGTCATCCTGAGCGAGATTGGCCCGAACAAGATCCAGGTCATCAAGGCCGTGCGCGAGCTGACGAGCCTGGGCCTGAAGGAGGCCAAGGATCTGGTCGAGGCGGCGCCGAAGCCGGTCAAGGAGGGCGTCACCAAGGAGGAGGCCGAGGCGGCCAAGACCAAGCTCGAGGACGCCGGCGCGAAGGCCCAGATCAAGTAGGACTCCGCCAGCTTACGAGCCGGCCCGGCGGCCCCGCGTGGCGGCCGGTGCCGGCTCGTGCTATACTCGTCGTAGCATCGGGGCGTGGCGCAGTCCGGTAGCGCACCGGTATGGGGTACCGGTGGTCGGAGGTTCGAATCCTCTCGCCCCGACCGCTCTCTCCAGTCGCACCGTCCCGCGGCGTCGCGCCGCCAGCTTTGACGGGGACCACGCATGGAGACGCCCGCGCGCCGGGCCCGCATCATCATTGCCGACGACGAGTCCATCATTCGCATGGACCTGCGCGAGATGCTCACCCACCTTGGCTACGACGTGATCGCCGAGGCGGCCGACGGCCGCACCGCGCTCGACCTCGCCCGTAAGCTCCGGCCCGACCTGGTCGTCCTCGACATCAAGATGCCGGACATGGACGGGATCGAGGCGGCCGAGCGGCTGACCCAGCATCGTATCGCCCCCGTGGTACTCCTCACCGCCTTCAGCGAGCAGAACCTGATCGACCGGGCCAAGGGCGCCGGCGTCGCCGGCTACCTGGTCAAGCCGTTCCGGGAGAGCGAGCTGATGCCGGTCATCGAGCTTGCGCTGGCGCGCTTCCGCGACTTCGAGAGCCTGGAGCGTGAGGTCGAGCATTTGAAGGACGCCCTCGAGACGCGCAAGCTCGTCGAGCGCGCGAAGGGGGTGCTGATGGAGGTCCACGGTCTCAAGGAGGCCGAGGCCTTCAGCCGCATGCGCCGCGCCAGCATGGACAACCGCAAGTCGATGCGCGAGGTGGCGGAGGCGATCCTGCTGAGCCACCAGGTCGAGACTCACACCCCCTGAACCCAACATGTCCCCCGAGGACCAAAGTCTTCCCGGTCAGGTCCAGCGCGGCGTCGACGCCGCTGGTACCGCCACGCTTCCAGGCGGCGGATCGGTGCCAGTCGCGACGTCCGGCGCCCGGCCGCTCCCGGGGCCGCGCCCCTGCGACGAGATACGCTCGATCTGCACCGTGATGGTCGTCGGCGTGACGTTGCTGACGCGGATCTCCGACGGCACGGACACGTGCACCGGGCGCGTGTAGGTGCCCGGCTGCTTGACGTCGCTCAAGTCGACGGTGACCTGGACGGTGCCGCTCTCGAGCGGTTGGATGCGGCTGCGGGGCCCGGCGAGGAGCAGCTGAACCGTCGGTAGCGGGCCGACGATGGTGAGGGACCCGCCGAGGTTGACCTCCTGGACCGGAACGGCCGGGATCGTGCGGGTGATCTCGGGATCGGTCTGCGCCGTGACCCAGGCCCACAGCGCGAACGCCAGGATGAGCGAGACCAGGAACCGCACGAGGTTCCCCTGGTCGAAAAAGTTGCGGAACCTAGTCCAGGTGAGTCGGAGTCGCGGCCGCATCCTCAACCGTCCGCTCGAGACCATCGCCGTGTCCATTTCCGTGCCTCGGTTCGACCGGCCGGACCGGCGGCCGCTCGGGCCGGTCGAGGCGCAGCAGTGTCCGGAGTACGCGCCGCAGCCGCTCCGGGTCCAGGTTACGGTAGAGCCGGCCGTTGTTGGCGACCGAGATCTGGCCCGTCTCCTCCGAGACGATCACCGCGACCGCATCCGAAACCTCGGTGATCCCCATGCCCGCCCGGTGGCGCGTTCCGAGCTGACCGCCAGTCGCCACGTTGTCACTGAGCGGCAGCACGCAGCCCGCAGCGAGGATCCGGTCGAATCGGATGATCGCGGCACCGTCGTGCAGAGGTGAGTTCGGGTAGAAGATGTTGATCAGGAGTTGCCGCGTCAGTGTTGCGTCAAGTGGAACGCCGCGATCGATATACTCCTGCAGGCCCGTCTCCCGCTCGATCACGATCAAGGCGCCGTAGCGGAGCCGTGCGAGTTGGGCGGTAGCACGGCTGATCTCCTCGACGGTGCGTTCGAGCTCGCTGGCGCTGTCGGCCGAAAATGCCGGTCTGAGCCACGCGCCGGTGTGGCCGAGTTGCTCGAGCGCCCGGCGGAGCTCCGGCTGGAAGACGATCGGCACCGCCACGACCAGCGCCGGCAGCGTCTTCGTCAGCAACCACTTCAGCGCCGTCAGGTCCAGGATGTTGGCGACGACGCCCACGCCGATCACCAGGATGGCCAGCCCCCGGATCAGCTGCGTGGCCCGCGTCCCCTGGATGACCCACAGGACCCAGAAGAAGATCAGCGCGACGGACAGGATATCCACCGCGGCACGGGCGTCGAGCCGGGTGAAGATCCAGGGGTCGAATCGGCTGAGAAGCCATGACGGGAGGGACATCCACGAATCCTGCCGACGCCGCGATGACCCGCGCTAGCCGCGGAAATTGTACCATGGGGTGTAGAACGGTCCGGCCGGACGGGTCAGGCATGTCCCTGCGCGAGCGCCGCCAGTGCCGTCTGTTTGGCCTTCACCGCGGGGTCGTCGGGCAGGAGCGCGGCGAGACGCCGGTAGACGCGCTCGGCCTGTCCGTACTCGCCGATCGACGACAGAACCTCGCCCAGCCGGTGGTACGGCTCGGGGTCGTCCGGCGCCAGGGCGATGATCTGGTGGAGGGCCGCGACGGCCTCATCGGGGTCGTCGCGCAGGAGCGAAATACGGGCGACCTCGCGCAGGTGCTCCAGCGCCTGCTCGATCTGGCCGTGCTGGAGGTAGGTCGCGGCCGCCGCGTGGCGCGCTCCGAGATCGTCCGGTAGCAGCCGTATCAGGTATCGGTAGATCCGGTCGACCTTGCTCCACTCGCTGGTGAGCACGGCGATCTCCGCCGCGCGCTGCAACTGGGCCGCGGCATCGTTGACACGCCCCTGGCGCTCCTGCAACTGAGCGAGAATGTAGAGCTCGCCGACGGCGTCGCTGACCCGCCCGCTCTGCAGGTACGACTCGACCAGTCGGGTACGATAGCCGATGTTGCCCGGAGCGATCCGCACCATGGTCTGCATGGTCTCGAGCGCGGCCGTGCGCTGGCGTGCCTGCTCCTGCTGGCGCAGCAATTCGGCGAGCCGGCCGATGGCCTCGTCGCGAGCCCCTGACCGACCGAGTGCCTCGGCGTAGGATCGCGCGATGGCCGCGTTGTTCGGCGCGATCGCCATCAGGTGTTGAAACACCTCGACCGCCGCCGCGAACTCGTCCGCCTGCAACAGGGTGGCGGCGAGTTCCTGCCCGACCGTGAGACGGTCCGCCGGCGGATCAAACAGGGCGCACTTCCCGGCGAACTCGGTCACCTGCGCGTTCTCGAGGCGTGTGAACGCCCGTCGCAGCCCGGAAAGGCTTCCCGCGCCGTCACTAACGAGCGCCGCCGCGCGGGCCGCGCACACACCGGCGACGTAATCACTGACCGGCGAACTCGCGTCCGCGTCGTGAAGGACGTCGAGGGCTTCCCGCGGCTTGCCGTTCGACAGCAGCAGCACCGCGCGGTGCACCGACAGGGCACCCCGATCGAGCAGCGGCGCGAACTCCGTGAGGTGCTGGTCGACCTCTCCGGTGCTCCCGTGACCGCCACGCTCGAGCCGAACGAGGCGAGCGGTGATCGCCCACTGGTCCGCGCTCCCCGCCGCGACCTGTGCGGCCAGGGCGGCGACCAGCGGCAGCGGCTGCTCGCGGACCGGCGTCGCGGCCGCGACCGCCGCCGCGGCATCACCGGCACGGAGCAGCTCACGCACGTGGGCGAAGACAGCCTCCGGTTGGTGGGGCACCCTGGACTGCCAGTGTGCGGCAAGGTCGCGCGCGTCGTTGAACGCGCCCTGCGCCACCAGCAGGCCGAGCGCGTCGGGGACGTAGCGCTCGATCATGCGCGGCTGGCCGATTTGGAGCGCGCCGCGCGCGAGGTCCACGAGGCGGGCGGCGCTTGGCTCGGCGTGGGCCACGATGCGCAGGAGTTCGAAGGGATGTCCGTCCTCCCCGCGAGCCTCCAGAAGGCGGCTGACGAGCTCCGCCATGTAAACGGCGTCGCGCGGCCGGTCGGTGGTGAGTAGCAGTTCCGCATGTCGCACGAAGAGCGGCAGGTAGTCGGGGGCGAGCGCCTCCGCGAGGAGCGTCAAGTCGAGGGCGCTCTCGTACCGCCCCCGCGCGATGTCGGCGTCCGCGTCCTGGACCCAGCGGGCAATCGCGGTCGGCAGTTGCGGCGGTCCGGCGAGGTGCGGGCGAACCTCGAGCGGCCCGAGGTGGACCGCGGGCTGCCGTCCGAGAGCGTTGCCGGTCGACCCGACCTGCGTCGCGTCGACCGAAGCGCCGTCGAGCGCCGTGGTGGGGTGTGCGTGATCGAGCGGCGCCAGGATAGTCGCGCTCGAAACGGATGCCGACACAGCCGCTCCGCGCGGTGGACCTGCGATTGCCTTGGTCACGTCTCCCGGGTGCTCCACCGTGCCGGCATCCTTTCACTCGGCGACACGGGACCGTGCCCGCATAACGCGGCGACGCGCCGCCAGGGCCGCTTCGTCGGGACGGTTGGGCCCGGCGGGCGGTCTCCTGACTCAGTATAGGTGTGGCTCGTCACGGGAGGTCTAGTACCAAAGTGAGGAACCATGCAGGGACGTCCCGACCGCTTGGGGTCAGCGCCGTGTCGCTCGCGACCGGCGCACCCGGTAGTCGGCTGCCGGGATCACCACGCCCTGGCAAATGCGGGCATCGCTGAGGCGCGAGGCGACGCGCGGGTCCAGGTCGTCGAGGTTCCGGTTTGACGACACGATCGTCGGGCGACGCTCGTTGTAGCGATAGTTCATCAACTGGAACAGCTTCTCGCTGGCCCAGGGGGTCGCATTCTCGGTGCCGAGGTCGTCAAGGACGAGGAGATCGACGTTGCGGATCGCGTTGAAACGGGCGTCGTAGCTCGACGACTGGTCGGGCGCGAAGGCGGCCCGCAGGTAGTCGAGCAGGTCCGGCACGACGAGGAGCAGCGCGCGCATGCGCTGGTGGGCGACGACGTAGTGCGCGACGGCGGCGGCCAGGTGCGTCTTGCCGCAGCCGTAGCCCCCCAGCAGGAGTAGCCAGCCGTCGGGGTTCCGCGCGTACTCGAGCGCCACGGCATAGGCATCCCGCACGCCGGGAACATTGGCATCGAACGTTTCGAAGGTGAGATCCTCGAACGCCGCCAGGCTGCTCATCTCCGACAGTTCGCGGCCGCGGCGTTCCTCACGCTCGGCTACCTTGCACTCGCACGGGATGAGCCGGCCGAAGTTCGGGCTACCGACCGGGGCGTCGATCCGCAGGAATCCGGCGCCGCGGCAGACCGGACACTCAGCTGCGTCGGCGAAATACCGGGGCGTACTTTCCCCGAAGGTGCCGATTTGGATCGAAAGGTGTTGCAGGGCGTCCGTGTCGTCGATCCGCTTCATTGCCGCGTCCCTCGGTAGCCCACCGCGCCAGCACCGTCTGGATGTATCGCCACTGGCGACGGTTGTAGCTTACTGCCTCGCGAATCGCGTCTTCAATCCAGGACTCGGGGTAGAGTTCCAGCGCCTCGATGAGTTGGTCCGCGATGATCGGAGTGACCAGGCCGACGTTCTGCTCGTAGAGGCGGAACACGTTGGGCCGCTCGGGCTCGATGCGGGCGGATCCGGCGACGGCAACGCTGGACGGGAAGGGGGCGCGCCCGGTCTCGATCAGGTGCAGCCGCCGGCGGTTTTCCGGCGTTCCGGGCAGCAGCCAAAGCTCGGCGTCCTCCCCAACCACGACGCGCACCCGCAGCAGCGCGCCACGCGCCAGCGCCAGATCGATCCCCTTGCGCACGTATTCGTCGGTGGGTCGGCTCCCGGCCACGGGGCCAATTCCCCGAACGAGCGCCCTGTCGCCGTAGAGGGCTGACTCAGGCAGCAGTCCGTCCGCCCACCGGGGCTCGACAAGCAGGCGGTACACCGCGAGGAGCACCTTCGCCTCCGCGATCTCGCGGATCGCCGGCAGGATCTCGTCGAAGAACTCGCGCGGTACGGGGACGGGCGGGCCGCCATGGCCCCCAGTCCGCTGGTCGTCCATCGTCGCTCGTTGCTCGATTCGGCGCGGCGGCGCCCTAAGAGCTGGGCTCGCGGTAGAGCTCGAGGTCAGCGAAGCGCGCGGTGCGCTCGAAAAACCGCAGGTGGACCGTGTCGGTCGGACCGTTGCGGTGCTTGGCGACAATCACCTCGGCGATCCCTTTCCGCTCGGTCTCGGGATCGTAGATTTCCTCGCGATAGATGAACATCACGATGTCGGCGTCCTGCTCGATCGAGCCACTCTCCCGCAGGTCCGACAGGAGCGGCCGGTGATCGGTGCGGCTCTCCACGGCGCGCGACAGCTGCGACAGCGCGAGGACCGGCACGTTCAGCTCTCGGGCCAGCCCCTTCAGGCTTCGGGAGATCTCGGAGATCTCCTGGACGCGGTTCTCGGAGCGCCGGCCCTGGACGAGCTGCAGGTAGTCCACGATGATCAGATCCAGGCCCTGCTCCGCGAGCAGCCGACGCGCCTTGCTCCGCAGCTCCATGATGCTGATGCTTGCCGTGTCGTCGATGTAGACGTTGGCCTCGGCCAGGCGCCCGAAGGCCCGCGAGATCTGGTCCCACTCGTTGTCGTCGATCAGCCCGAGCCGCAACCGCTGCGAGTCGACTCCCGTCTCCATCGACAGGAGCCGCTGGACGAGCTGCTCCGCCGACATCTCCAGGCTGAAGATGGCGACCGTCTTGTCGTGCTTGACCGCCGCGCTGTGGGCGATGCCGAGCTGGAGCGAGGTCTTGCCGATCGACGGGCGAGCGGCCAGGATTACCAGGTCCGAGCGCTGCAGTCCCCCGGTGAGCTTGTCCAGGTCGGAGAATCCGGTCGGCACGCCGATGATGTCGCCGCGGTGCTGCTGGATGAAGTCGAGCTTGTCGAAGTAGTGCTCGAGCACCTGACCGATCGAGACGAAGTCGCGCGTGGTTCGCTGCTCGGATACGTCGAAGATCGCTCGCTCGGCCTGCTCGAGCGCATCGTCGAGCTCAAGGGACTCGTCATAACCGATCCGCACGACCTCGGTACCGGCGCCGATCAGCCGGCGCAGCGTGGCCGTGCGCTCGACGATCCGCCCGTAGTACTCGACGTGGACGGCGGTGGGGACGGTGCCGATCAGGTCGGTCAGGTAGGCGAGGCCACCCGCATCCTCCAGGCGGCCCTGGCGCTCGAGCTCGTCGACGACAGTGACGAAGTCGGGCGGCTCACGGCGGTTGTAGAGGTCGAGGATGGCCTGGTAGACGACGCCGTGGCCGCCGCGATAGAAGTCCGAGGGCTTCAGGAAGGACGCGATGCGGATCACCGCGTCACGGTCGATCAGCAAACTCCCCAGGACCGACTGCTCGGCCTCGATGTTGTGGGGCGGGAGCCGCTCGACCTCCTGGATCGTCACCGCTGTGCCTACGCCCCGCTTCGCTGCCCGTCGACGCCGTGAAGTTCGTCGTCGACCTCGGCGGCCGGGCCGGACTGCGCGCTCGAGGTCTCGCCCTCGCTGGCCGGGGTAGTGGCGACATCACCGAAGGCGCCGGGAACCCCGCCCTCCGGGGTTACGACCACCGTCACCGCCGGCCGGAGTCGCCCGACGAGGTGGACGGTCACCCGGTGCTCGCCAACCGTCCGGATCGGCTCGGTGAGCAGCACCTTGCGCCGATCGATCTCCTGGCCCGCCTGCCCGCTGAGCACCTCGGCGATGTCCTGCGCGGTGATCGAGCCGTAGAGGCGACCCTGCTCGCCGACCCTCGCCACGATGTTGACGCGCATCCCGTCGAGGCGGTCGGCAAAGGCCTGGCTGGCTTCCTCTTCCTTGCGGACCCTCCGCTGCTCGGCCTGGAGCCGCTGCTCGGCCTCCTTGATCCGCCCCGGCGTCGCCATGGCGGCCATACCCTGCGGAATGAGGAAGTTCCGGGCGAATCCGTCCGAGACGGTCTGGATCGACCCCTGCTCGCCGACGTTGTCCACGTCCTTGAGGAGGATGACCTTCATGCTACGATGCCCTCCAACAAAGCGCGCCGGCTGGCGACGCATCAACCCACCGACGCTGAAACGGGTGTTCGAGGTGTACGAACACCACTCCCTCCGCCACTACTATACCGTTC
>DASSZN010000022.1:0-7166 GCA_035702805.1 Thermomicrobiaceae bacterium
AGCGGGAGGGGCCGGCCGGCCCCTCCCGCTCTCGCCTGCGCGTTCCCGACCGGCGCTAGAAGCCGCCGGTCCCGTTCGGCGTGCCGTTGCCGGTCGGCCCGTCGTAGCCGGGCTCACCGGTGCACAGGTACTGGGTAGACGTGTTGCGACCGCGCGTGCAGCGGCCGTTGCTGCCCGAGGTCACGTCGTTGAGCGAGCCGGTGTTCGCGTAGGAGTACGCGCTGTCGTACGTGGCACCGGCGGTGTTGCCGGCCAGGGCGTAGACGCTGGCGATGATCGGCGATGCCACGCTGGTGCCGCCGAACTCGAGCCAGCCGCCCTCGCCGTAGGTGTCGTAGACGGCCACGCCGGTGTTCGGGTCGGCGTCCGCCGCGACGTCGCCGACGGTGCGGTTGCTGCAGCCCTTGTCCTTCTGCCAGCTCGGCTTGCTGATGTAGGCGCTGCAGCCGCTTCCGGTGCCGCTCCAGACCGTCTCGGACCAGCCGCGCGCGTTGCTGGCCGGGGTGAGCGTCGTGCCGCCGACGGCGGTGACGTACTGAGATGCGGCCGGGAACTCCACGCCGTAGCCGCTGTCACCCGCGCTGACGGTGACCGCGATGCCCGGGTGGTTGTAGTAGGACTGGTAGCTGGCCTCGCCGCGGAACTCGCTGGCGCCGTAGCTGTTGCTGATGGCGACCACGCCCTTGACGCTCGCGGCGTAGTTCACGGCGGCGCCGAGGTCGGTCAGGCTGCTGGAGTTGGCTTCGACCAGCAGGATGTGGCAGTTCGGGCAGATCGCGCTGACCATGTCGAGGTCGAGTGAGATCTCCTCACCCCAGCCGGTGTTCCCGGTCGGGTAGGTGGTCCCGCCGGTCTGGTTGACCTTGGTGAAGCAGCCCGTTCCACAGGCGGGCAGGCCGTACTGCTGCCGGTAGACCGCCAGGTCCGCCGCCGCGTTGGGATTGTCATAGGCGTCGACGATGGCAACGGTGGCGCTGCCGCCGTTGCTGGCCGACGCGGAACCCAGGTTGTAGGCGCTCTGCAGGTTACCCGGGCCATAGCCACTGGGCGTGGCATTCGGGCCGTTAGGGTTGTGCTTGTGGGGTGTGATGTCGGTGCGCCGCAGCGCGAAGCAGCTCGCCTCACCGGGGCCGGGGAGGCCACACGCCCGGGCGACGTTGGCCGGCAGACCGGTATTCGAACTGGCCGGCATGGCCATCGTCGCAGCCGGCAGGACCCCGAGACTCACGACGAGGGTGGACAGCATGACCACCCATCTCCAGCGACGGAGCATGACCCCTTCCCTTCCCGACACGATCTGACGGCGTGAACTATCCCCGTTGGCCGCAGACCGCTCCCACCTCGAGCCGCGATCGACGCGCTCGGAACTCCGGAGTCCGATGGTGCCGCAGTATACGTGCTCGCCTCACATAAATCATCGGCCAAGGAGGACCTCTCGAGTCCTGAATCCTGCCGATGGCACTTCACCGGTCCCCTTGCCGGCCGGGTGCCGTTCGGGTACCGTCGGGCGTCGGCGCACGGGACAACGGAGGAGCGGACGGGGTGAGCGGTACGGGAGCGGCGTCGGATCGGCTCGGCGTGGTCTACCGCCTGATCGGGGGCTTCGTCCAGCGCGACGGGGTCCGCGGGGCAGCACTGGCGGTGGCGTCCGGTGGCGCGATCGTCGGTGAGGGCTACTGGGGCGAGGCGGCCCCGGGGCAGGCGGCGGCGCCGGAGACGCTCTGGCCACTGGCCTCGATCTCCAAGCTCTATACGGCGGCGGCGGTGTTGGCCCTGGTCGAGCAGGGCGTGCTCACGCTGGCGACGACGGTGCGCAGCGTGCTGCCCGCCTTCGACGGTGAGGGCCGGGAGCAGGTGACGCTGCGCCACCTGCTGACGCACACGTCGGGGCTGATCTACGAGTCCCCCGAGATGGAATCGGTCCTGCTGCGGCGCACGCCGCTCGAGCAGATGGTCGACGAGGCGTACACCTACCCGCTGGCCTTCGCGCCGGGCACGCGCTTCAGCTACAGCGACTACGGCATCGCCATCGCCGGGCGCATGGCGTCGGTCGCGGCGGGGGAACCTTTCCCGGAGCTGGTGCGGCGGCTGGTGCTGGAGCCGGGGGATCTGCACGACACCTTCATGCCGCCGCCGGCCGCGGCGTACGGGCGGCTGGCCCGGGTGGTCGGGCCGCTGGCGGAGGGGACCGACGGGGCGATGTACAACTCCCCCTACGCGCTGGAGCTGGCGCACCCGGCCTTCGGCACGGTCGCCTCGGCGCGGGACCTGCTGCGCTTCGGGCTCCTCTTCGCGCCGGCCGGGGAGCGCCGCATCCTGTCGGAGGCCACGGTGCGGGCCATGACGAGCGACCAGACCGGCGGCGGCGCGGTCGGGTCGGTGGTGGGGCTGGACGCCGAGGTCCCGCATCCCTGGGGGTTCGGCTTCATCGTGCGGGGCCAGGGCGGGCCGCAGCTGGGGCCGGGCGAGCTGACCACGCCGGGAGCGTTCGGCCACGCCGGCGCCAGCGGCTGCACGCTGGTCGTCGACCCGGCGCACGACCTGGCGCTGGCCTTCGTCTCGAACCAGCACGCGCGGGTCGATCCCGAGCGCTGGCGCTTCCGGCTGGACGCCGTTGCCAACGCGGTCGTCGCCGCCATGACGCGGCGCGAGCGCTGACCCCGGTGCGGGGCGACGACGCTGGCGCGGTCGCGGCGGCCGGCGCCCGGCGGCTGCCGCTGCTGGCGCTGCTGTGTGCCAACGGCGTCTCGCTGGTTGGCAGCCAGGTGTCGATCATCGCGATCCCCTGGTTCGTGCTCCAGACGACCGGCAGCGCCGCGCGGGTCGGCCTGACCGGGGCGGTGCAGGGGGTCTCCTACATCGCGGCGGCGCTGCTGGGTGGGGTGGTCGTCGACCGGGTCGGCTTCAAGCGGGCGAGCGTGGCCGCCGACCTCGGCAGCGGGACGGCGATCGCAATGATCCCGCTGCTCCTCGCCGTAGCGGGGCTCGCCTTCTGGCAGTTCCTGGTGCTGGTCTTCCTGGCGACCGCCTGCAACACGCCCGGCAGCGCCGCGCGGCAGAGCCTGCTGCCGGACCTGGCGGCGCGCGCCAGAGTCGGACTCGAGCGAGCCACCACGGCCGATCGCGGGATCATGCACGGAGCGCTGCTGGTCGGCCCGCTGCTGGGCGGGATCCTGATCGCGCTCGTCGCGGCCAGCCAGGCGCTATGGGTCGACGCGGCCAGCTTCGGGATCTCGGCGGCGGCGATCGGGCTGCTGGTGCCGCCGGCCGTGCCGGCCGGTCGAGCGGCGCCGGGTCCGGCCGGGATGCTGGACGGCGTCCGGGTCGTGGGGAGGCAGCACCTGATCCTGGCGCTGGCTCTGCTTCTCGCCTTCGTCAACGCGATCGGGTCGATGCTCTTCGGCGTGGTGCTGCCGGTGTTCGCCGAGCGCGTGCTGCACAGTGGGTTGGGGCTGGGGGCGCTGGTGGCGGCCGACGGCGCGGGCGCGGTGGTCGGCACGCTCGCCTTCGGTGCCTTCGGTCCCGGCCGGTCGCGCCGGCGCCTGCTGGTGCTGGGCTTCGCTGCCTCTGGCGGCGCGCTGGCGGTCCTGGCGGCGAGCCGGGCGCTGCCGCTCGGGCTGGCGATGATGTTCGTCGATGGGCTGGCGCTCGGCGCGATCGGGCCGCTGATCTACACCGTCTATCAGGAGCGGATCCCGGTCGAGCTGCGCGGCCGCACCTTCGGCGCGATCTTCGCCGTGCAGCGCCTGGGGGCGCCCTTCGGGGCGTTGTTGGCCGGGCTGGCGCTGGCGCGGGTCAGCCCGCGCGCGCTGCTGGCGGTCGTGGCGGTCGGATCGCTGCTGGTCCCGCTCGCGGTGCTGCTCGCTCCGCCCTTTCGCCGGATCGATCCGCTTCCCACCGGCGCGACGATCGCGGAGTGACCCGGCGAGGCCGTGGTAGCAGGGCGGCGTCTTCATCGCCCGCGCCGCGTGCTCTAGGATGCGGCATGTCCGGTTCGCGCGCGGACCCGAAGGCGGGAAGGCCCGCCGTCCGCGCGGGTGAGAGGGGGACGGCATGGACGATCGACCAACCGGTTACCTGTCGGTGGAGGCGGTCGCGGCGCTGCGCCGGGTCAGCACCGCGACGCTCACCAGCCAGCTGTACCGGCGCGGTTTCCACAACACCTTCCTGAGCGGGCTGACGGCGCTGCGGCCGGACCTGCGCATGGTCGGCTACGCCTTCACCCTGCGCTGGGTGCCGATGCGGGAGGACCTGGATTCCGGCACCGTCGACAACCTGACCAACGTCCAGCGCCTGGCCGTCGAGGCGGTAGGCCCTGAGGACGTACTGGTGATGGACGCCGGCGGGGACCTCGGGGCGGGCACGCTGGGCAACATCCTGGCCAGCCGCGCCCTGGCGCGTGGCGCGACCGGCGTGGTGACCGACGGCGCGCTGCGCGACGTGACGGGCTTCCGCGACATCGAGATCGCGTCCTACGCGCGCGGCGGCCACGGCGCCAACAGCAGCAGCCGGTTCCACCCGGCGGACATGAACGTCCCGATCGGCTGTGCCGGGGTGCTGGTCATGCCGGGTGACGTGGTGGTCGGCGATGCCGACGGGGTCGTCGTCATCCCGCGCGCGGCGGCGGAGGAGGTGGCGCTGTCGTCGCTGGAGCAGGAGGACCTCGAGGCGTTCGTGCTGGAGAAGATCCAGGGCGGCGCCGGTCTGGTCGGCGTCTATCCGCCGGACGCCCGGACGCGCGCCGAGTTCGACGCCTGGCGCGGGCGCTGAGGTAAGCGCTGCTCACCGGCCCGGGGAGTGCGACCGCGGTCGGGGGCGCCCCGCGGCGCCCGGGCGGCGCGCGACGCGGGTGGGCCGAGGCGGGCCTGCCGGCCTGCACCGGTAGGCGGCGCATGGCAGAGCACGAACACGGGTACTGCACGACGAGCGGCATGGCCAGGGACAGGGCAACCGGCCGGCCGGGATGCAGGCGTACGACGGCGGCCGCGGCTACGGCATCCGCGGTACGGGCTTCGACGGCTGGGCACCGGGCTGTCCCAACCCGGGTTTCCGGCACCAAGGGGTACCCCTGAAACAGCCGGGGCGCCACGCCGGCAAAGGCTCCGTGGCTATCACCGGTCCGACGGGCGAGTTGAGCACGAGATCTGCTACCGCATGTGCGAGCGCTCGCAACTCGACGCCCGCGACATCGACGTCTGGGTTGGCAACGGCGTGGTCACGCTGACCGGGAAGGTCGCGAACCGCCGGGAGAAGCGACCGGCGGAGGATGTCGCGGACAGCGTCCCCGGGGTGAAGGACGTCGACAACGGGCTGTCGCTGCGCCGGCCCACTGACGATTGCCCTCCCGCGGCCGATCGCAGCGTGCCCTCGCGGGGCGAGCGCGATCGGCCGCGCAGCCCGGCAGTACACCGTGTCTCGATGCCGGTTCCCGCTCCGGTCTTCTCGTTGATGGACCGGCGGTAGCGGCCGGGGAGTGGGCCCCACACGCGGAGCCCGCGGGCGATCCGCGGCCGGTCATGGACGGGGGCGCACTCCCGGCACGCTGGCGGGCAGACCGGGCGGGCGGGCGCGTGCCCGCTCTGCTCGCTTGCGACGGCGGTGGGCGGCGCGTGGCGCGCTAGCGCAGGCTGCGCCGGTATCGGATCTCCTCGATCGTCTTGCCCAGCTCGTAGACCGACTTGCCGAGCAGGAATACCCAGAGCAGGAAGGTCAGTTCAGCGACGCCGCCGAAGATCATGGTGGCCCCCTTCCATAGGTTGGTGGGTTATGTTCGACCAACAGCAGAGGGTGTGCCATCGGTGTCGGTCGGCGCAGGCGCCCGGCCGCGGCTCCTCGGTCCACGGGGTGTGGCCGGGCGTCCCACCACCCCGCGACCCCTCCGAGTGCCGCGGCCAACGCGCTCTTCCGGCACCAAACAGCGTGCCAATCGCCGCTATCTGGCGCACATTGAGCCAATTTGCAGCTACCTGATATCGCTGAAGCGCAAGATCACTACCAGTTCATCACTCAGTATGGACCGGGGCAGCGGCCGCGAGCCGGGGGCAAACGGTCCGTCTGCATGGCACTTTGGCCCCCCATTTCACGGCGCTGGGCCGCGACAGGCGGTTGCCGATTCCGGAGCTTGCGATGCCCCTGTCTACTCATAGGTAGTCATTGACAGGCAGTATCTACGATGCTATTGGCTTCAGTACGAGGCGTTCAACGCGGCGCTGCGGTTCCCACGTCCGGCCGCGTGAAGGGAGGCGCTATGAGGGATTGAAATGCGCCAGGGTACGACACCCGGCCTGTCGGGGATGTCCACCGGCGCTCGTTCGCAGCCGGCGGAGGCAGGCCAGAGCGGAGGGCAGCGACCCCTGGACGGACGCGCTGCTCCAGCTCCGGCACTATCGCTCCCAGGGAGGGAAAACGACATGCGAAGTATAGCAGGGCGCGGCCTGCGCCTGGTGACTCTGCTCGTCTTCGTGCTGAGCCTCGCGCCTCTCGTCGCCTTCGCCCAGGGGGTCGACCCGTCCAGTGTGTCCCAGAACCTCAACCCGGGCGCCACCTATGCCGTCACCAAGACGGTCCATACGCCGGCTATCCCGCCCAACCCGGACATTGTCTTCCTGTCCGACACGACGGGCAGCATGGGACCGACCATCGCCAACGTGCAGGCCAACATCGCCAGCATCGCAAACACGGTGCTGACCGCACAGCCGACCGCACAGTTCGCGGTCGCCGAGTACAAGGACGGGGATCCCAACTCCTGCCCCTCGGACCCCTTCGCCTTCAAGCTCGACCAGGGACTGACGAGCACCGTGGCTGATGTCTCCACCGCTGTCTCGTCGTGGAGCGCCAGCGGCGGCTGCGACACCCCCGAGTCCCAGCTCTACGCGCTCGACCAGCTGGCGACCGGCGCGGTGACGTTCCGGCCCAACTCGACGCGGATTATCGTCTGGTTCGGGGACTCCTCCGGCCACGATCCGGCGCTGGGCGTGACCCTGAGCGACGCCATCAGCGCGCTGCAGGCGGCGAACATCAGGGTGATCGCGATCCCGGTGAACTCGGGCGCCGGCGACGGTCTCGACGCCACGGGCCAGGCGACGGCGATCACCACCGCCACCGGCGGCGAACTCATGCCGGCCGCGACTCCCGACCAGGTGTCGGGCGCCATCCTGAGCGGCCTC
>DASSZN010000292.1:0-13577 GCA_035702805.1 Thermomicrobiaceae bacterium
CGAGGCCCTGGAAGGCGCGGAAGGCGACCAGCAGCGGCAGCGACGGAGCCGCGCCACAGATGGCCGACCCAAGCGTGAAGATCACCAACCCGGTCGCCCAGATGGGCTTGCGGCCGATCATGTCGGCGAGCCGGCCGATCGTGAGCAGCGTGGCTGAGACCATGACGAGGTAGGCGATGATGACCCACTCCACCGTGCCGGTCAGGCCGACATGGAAATGAGCCGCGATCGTTGGCAGGCTGATGTTCACGATCGACGAGTCCAGCGTGGCCATGAAGATGCCGAGGGCAATGACCACGAAGACGGCCCACTTGTTGGGCGCGACATCGACGTCGCGCGCAGCCATGCCCCGATCCGACGCGTCATGCTGCTCGACGGCTGTCGACATCTCGCCCGTGCCCCCGTGTCGCGCGTTCACGCCGCCCGACCCCCGCGACGGCGTCAGCCCCGGCGCCGACGCGGTAACGACGCGCCAGCTCATCCCGTCAATCAATTATATCCGTGGACCGAGATGATTTGCGGGCAGCGCAGCACGTCTACGCCGGACAATCGCCACGATCGTCCGGCGACACCGACGTTGTCAGGGGGTCGGCGTCGCCTTCCGCTGCGAGAAGAGCCACGAGAAGAAGTTCGGGACCGGCGACGGCTTGCCCAGAATCGAGTAGGTCGGTACCCAGGCACCGTGGCCGTAGTTCGTGTACTCCGTGTAGAGGGGATGACCGCCGGCGGCGCGGATCGCGGCGATCATGTCGCGCGAGCCCGAGACCGGCACGATCGGGTCGTCCGCGCTGTGGAACGCCCAGATCGGGAGGTTCACCAGTTCACTGGCGCGAGAAGGGTCACCCGCGCCGCTGATCGGGGCGGCCGCCGCGAACTCGTTGGGCCAGTACTCGATCATCGCCCAGGTGCCGTAGCCGCCCATCGACAGGCCGGTGACGTACAGCCGGCTCGAGTCGACGCCGGTGTATGCCTTACGTACCGCGTCGACGATCTCCTTGGCCATGCGCAGCGACGGCGTCGGCTGCGCCGGGAGCGTGTAGGAGCCGGTGTTGGCCGGGACCGGCATGTAGTAGGCCGGCGCCTGTACCTGGGGTAGCACGACAAAGCTCGGCCAGTTCTTCTGGACACCCGGGTCGTCGGGCCCTGGATAGCCCGGGCCCCAGACCTCGGCGTAGGGATCGGACAGTAAGACCTGCCGGTTCTGGGCTGCCGTCTTGTTGGGATCGGCGCGCTCGCCACCCCCCTCCAGCAGGAGGACGAGCGGGTACTTGGTATTCGGGTTGTAGTTCGCCGGGACCCACAGGTAGAAGGTCATCGTGGTGCCCGGCGACTCGGTGAAGAGACAGGTCGCGTAGCTGTTGGCCGGCGGCGGCTGGCAGGTGAAGTTCGGGTACCGCGGCGTGGCCGGATTGGTCGCGGGCGTCGACGCGGGGGCCGTGCCGGCGCTCGCGCTGGCGATCGACCCGGAGGCGTTTGGCGCGGCGCCAGGGGTCGCCGCGACGGCGCTCGGCGTCGTCGCCGAGGAGGCGATCGTCGCGGTCGGTATCGCTGCGGCACTCGTCGTGGTGGTCAGTGCGGCGCCGTGGGCAACCTGGGGTCCCGCGGGAGAGTGGTTCAGCACGGAGGCGAGGATGGCGATCACGAGGACGGCCGCGCTGGTCGCGACCAGGAGCCCATTCGATTGACGTTTCAAACCGAGTCCTACCTCACTGGAACGCAGGTGATGATCTGAGCAATGGGACCTCGGTGACCGAGTGCGAGAACCGGGGTCCAACGGCAGCTGCCGGCGACGACGTCCCGAGCGGTGACCGCAGCTGCTACTCAATTCTACCCATCTGGTCATCGTGGTGGGCGGACCACGCCCACCCGCGTTGCGGTACCGGTCTTCCGGAAGCACGCTGAGCGGCGTTACGACGACGCTCAGTGAAGGAAGTGACGGACCCCGGTAAAGACCATGGCGATGCCAGCGTCGTTGGCCGCGGCGATAGCGTCGTCGTCGCGGATCGAGCCGCCCGGCTGCGCGATGGCGCGCACGCCGGCGGCCGCCGCCACCTCGACGTTGTCGGCGAACGGGAAGAAGGCGTCGCTGGCCAGCACGCTACCGCGCGATCGCTCTCCCGCGCGCTCGATGGCGATGCGCACGGCGTCCACGCGGTTCGGCTGCCCGCTGCCCACTCCGACCGTCGCGTGACCCACCGCCAGCACGATCGCGTTCGACTTGACGTGCCGGACCGCGCGCCAGGCAAAGGCCAGCGCGTCCATTTCCGTGGGCGTCGGCGTGCGCTCGGTGACCGTCCGCCAGGCAGCCGGGTCCGGCGGGAGACGGTCCGGCGTCTGCACGAGCATCGCGCCGTCGAGGACGCGCGCCTCGAAGTCGGGGACGGCATCGTCCATCGGCGCCTCGATCACGCGCAGGTTGCGTCGGCGACGCAGGGCATCCAGGGCTTCCGGCTCGAACGACGGCGCGAGCAGCACCTGGAAGTTGTGCCCGGCGAGCCGCTTGACGATCCCGACCTCGAGCCGCCGGTTGAGCGCGACCACGCCGCCGTAAGCCGATACCGGATCGCTGGCCAGCGCGGCGTCGAAGGCCTTATCGAGGTCGTCGTCCGACGCGACGCCGCAGGGGATGGTGTGCTTCACAATCACGAACGTGGGGTCCGTGTAGTCTGCCGCCGTGGACCAGGCCGACGCCGCGTCGACATAGTTGTTGAAGGACATCTCTGCCCCGCCGACCACCCGCCAGCGCGCGATCCCGCGTGGGCCGGTCGGCGTGAGCAGGTGGTAAATGGCAGCCCGCTGGTGCGGGTTCTCCCCATAGCGTGGGGTGCCGACCTTCTCCCCCGCGATGGTCAGACGCTCGGGGAACTCGTCGCGCGGTCGCAGGTAGGCAGCGATCACGCTGTCGTAGGCGGAGACGTGAGCGAACGCCTTGGCGGCGAGCCGCCGCCGGAGGTCGTCACCGACGCCACTCACGCCGTCGCGGCCCAGTGCGTCCAGTACCGGCGGGTAGTCGTCGGGGTCGACCAGCACGATCACCCCCGGGAAGTTCTTGGCGGCAGCGCGGATCAGCGTCGGACCGCCGATATCGATGTGCTCCAGCGCGTCGTCCAGCGACACGTTCGGCACCCGGACGACGTCTCCAAACGGATACAGGTTGGAGACGACCAGGTCGATCGGAGCGATGCCGTGTGCCGCGATCTCTCGCAGCTGGTCATCTCGATCACGACGAGCGAGCAGGCCGCCGTGGATGGCCGGGTGGAGCGTCTTTACGCGCCCCTCGAGCATCTCTGGCGAGCCGGTCACGTCGCTGACCGCGCGCACGGGGATGCCCGCGTCCTCGATGGCGCGCTGGGTTCCGCCAGTGGAGATCAGCTCGAAGCCGAGCGCGTGCAGTCGGGCTGCCAGGTCGACGACGCCGGTCTTGTCCCACACGCTCAGGAGCGCACGCATCACGCAGTCTCCTCTCCGTTCCCGGGCGACGGACCAGTGGCCGCCGCATCGGACCGTACCTGGGGCACGAACTCGATGTCCCGGCCGAAGACCTGTCGAAAGAGCCCTGCCCGCTCGCGCGCACGCTCGGTCTCCAGCATCGGCCACGTCTCGGCTTCGACCGTGATCGTCACGTACCGGCCGTGGTCAACGCAGCGAAAGGCGCGGACGACCTGCAGGTGACCGGCATCGAGCGCCTCGGCGATGCGCAGGAGCGCCGCCAGAGCGTCGACCAGAGGGCGAAGTCGCCGTGGCAGTTCGCGATAGCCGGAGTGCTCGCGCGATGGGTGGGTACCGCGATGGTAGCGGGTGAGGTTGGCGATCACCTGTCGGTCATGGTCGGTGAACCCGACGAGCCGTTCGGCCATGAGGACATCGTAGCTCGCGCGGTGGTGCTGATCGAGGCCGAAACGCTGACCGGTGTCGTGCCAGAGCGCGGCGGCCGCGAGCAGGTCACGACCCTCGGCCGGCAGGGCGAGCGGCGCAGCCAGCGCGTCGAACAGCGCGAGGGCAAGTCGGGCGACCTGGTGGCTGTGCGCTGGGTCGAGGCTGGGGATCGTGGCCGCTGCGTGTGCCCGGGCAATTGACGGGTCGCCGTCGCCGGTGTCGAGAACCACGACCATCGAGAGCCCTTCGCGCCTCGTCCGTGCGGGCTAGCCGACCGCCACTACCAGATGATGCCAGGTCCCGCCTTACGGAGCCAGGCGCGGTCAGAGCTTGTTGACGACCAGTTTGCTGATCGCGCGCAGGGTCTCGAAGACGCCGTCGCCATTTACCGCCACTGCCTCGAAGCGCGGCGCCTTGATGGTGTTCAGGTAGCGATCGAGGATGGGGATCGGGAGCGCGCTCGGGAGGTCCATCTTGTTGTACTGGAACACGATCGGGAAATCGAGGAAGCGCTTCCCCTGGGCGGTCAGGTTCTGGGCGAGCTCGCGAAGGCTCTGCAGGTCATCCGCCAGCCGGTCGCGTCCGGCGTCGGCGACGAAGACCACCCCGTCGGCGCCGTTCAGCACGGCCACGCGCGTGCGCTCGTAGAGCACCTGCCCCGGGACCGTGTAGAGGTGGAAGCGGATGGTGAACCCGTGGACCTTGCCGAGGTCGAGCGGCAGGAAGTCGAAGAAGAGGGTGCGCTCCGTCTCCGTCTCGATCGAGAGGAGTTCCCCCTTGGTGTTCGACGGTATGCGGGCATGGATGATCTGCAGGTTCGTCGTCTTCCCGGACAGCCCGGGCCCGTAGTACACGATTTTGCCGTGGATCTCCCGTGCCGCGACATTGATCAGCGCCATTTTGCCGTTTGCACCCTACTCGCTACTCGCCCGTGCGGCCCTTGCGATCGTTGGTCTCGTCCCGGAACAGCAGGTCGATCGTGTCGGTCGTGGCCCGCCGCAGTCTTCCCGTTCGCTGCGCCCGGGTGGTGCCGTTCTGCTGGCGAGTGACGTCGAGGATGTTACCCAGCACGGCCGACGCTCGCTTGGCCAGTACCTTCACCAGGCCGAGGTGGACCCGGTGATCGAAGATCACGACCAGCAGCCACTGGTCCTGCACCGTCTCGGTGAAGATTTTCTCGCGCAACCCCTCCTGCAGCAGGGTCTGGAAGCCGTCCTCCTTGAGAATCCGTGCCATTTCCTGGGTTGAGGCGTAGGTGGCGGCCAGCAGCGCTCCGAGGTGGATCATCTCGGGCCGTTCGGAATCGCTCTCCCAGGAAAGGATTTGCCCGGCACGGTCGAGCACCATGCCGTAGCTCGCCCCGGTGTCGCTGAGCAGGCGCTGCAGACAGGCCGCGATCTGCGCGGTCTCCTCCGGCCCGACCACCAGCGTCGTGAGGTCCGGGTCAAACGGCATCACGCGCGTGCCCCCGGATCGTCCGCGGCATCGACAGCGCTCCCATGCCCGGGGTCGTCCAGGTAGCGCGCGCTTGCGCCGGGGTGCGCCGCGCGGACCTCGCCGATCGGGCGCGCTCCGTCCAGTCGCGCGAGCACGTCCGCCGCGGCCGATGGGTCCGCCACCACGATGAACCCGATCCCCATGTTGAAGACGCGGTACATCTCGGCCTCCGCAACGTCGCCGCCGCGCTGGATCGCCCGGAACAGTGGCGGCGGCGTCCAGGCGCTGACGTCGACCACCGCCTCCAATCCCCGCGGCACGATCCGCGCGAGGTTGCCGGCGATTCCCCCTCCGGTCACGTGCGCCATCCCGTGAATGGCGGTCTCGCCGAGTAACGGTGCGAGCTCGGCGAAGTAGGAGCGGTGCGGCTGGAGCAGGAGCTCGCCGAGCGAACGGTCCGCCCACTCGGGCTGCCGACCGAGGATCTGACGCGCTCCCGTCGGGTCGCCGTCGAGGCGGAACGCGCTCCGGGCAAGGCTGAAGCCGTTGGTGTGCAGCCCGTTGCTCGGGAGCCCGATCACGACATCACCGGCACGAATCGCGCGGCCGTCCACGATCTGGTCCCGGTGGACCTGGCCGACGATGAACCCGGCGAGATCGTAGGTGCCGACACGATAGATGCCCGGCAACTGGGCGGTCTCGCCACCGATCAGGGCGCAGCCGGCGGCCACGCAGGCGCGGGTCATACCTGAGACCACCGCCTCGAGGCGAGCGGCGTCGAAGTCGGCCGTCGCGAAGTAGTCGAGGAAGTAGAGTGGCCGTGCTCCGGCGGTCAGGATGTCGTTGACACAGTGATTGACCAGATCGACGCCGATCCCCTCGTGACGGCCAACCAGGTTGGCAACGAGGATCTTCGTGCCGACGCTGTCCGCGCTGGAGACGAGAACCCATGGATTGTCGGGGCCCGGTGCCTGGAAAAACGCGCCGAAGTGGCCAACCCCGCGCAGGACCGACGGACCGTGCGTGGCGGAGACGAGGGCGGCGATCCGGGACTTGGCCACCTCGGCCGCGTCGATGTCGACGCCCGCTTCACGGTAGCTCCCGGCAGCTTGACCCGCGTCCTCGTCGTTCACCGCCACCCTTTCGAGCCGCTTCAGACTGTCGCCAGCGCGCCGGAGATCTCGTTGACGAAGCGCCGCACGGTGAGCCGCATCCGCCCCAGGTTGGCCTCGCCCTTGGCGACGGTCACCAGGAGGAGTTCCTCCTGCAACGGAGTGAGCATGACGACGCTGTTGCCGTACTCGAGAATGGCCTGCCGCGCCGAGCCCTCACCGAGTTCCTGGCCGAGCGCGTCCATCATCAGGAGCCCGCTCGCGGCGAAGGCGGAGAACGACTCTGCGTCGATTTCGGGTGCGTGAGACGCGTCGACCATCAGCCCGTCCGCCCCGACGACGGACGCCATGACCAGTCCACTCGCGTCGCGCAGCGACTGTAACGCGTCTGCCAACGACCCCACGGTGTCACTCTCCTCCGAAGGTCCATCATCCGTGCGCCGATTATAGCCAGCCTCACCACGCCCCCACTATGGCTCGAGGGCGTGGTACGGGCTGAATCGCACCTAAGTACTACGAGTGTCCGGACACCCGGGAAAACGTTGCGGAATGGGCGCGGGGATGGCCCGGCACGACGTGGTTGCCCCTCAGCGGGGCTGTGGCGCCGTGCTCGGGTCCACCTGGCGGTAGGGAGCGAATCGCGGTACGAGGTCGACCGGCAAGCGGCCGGCGAGCCGGGTCCCGTCTTCCTCGTAGCCCTCGCTGGTCACCTGGCCGCGTCGCCGGAACAGGTCGACAAGCCCGGCCTGGGTGTAGGGCACGACTACCGCGACCTCGACGAGCCGGGCTTCGGTCGCCAGGGCATCGTCGATCTGGCGGAGCAGGTCCGGCAGGCCCGCGCCGGTGCGTGCCGACACCGCAACACCGCCGTCGGGGACCTGGAGTGCGATGCTCAGCGCATCGGTGTCCACGTCCGGGGAGAGGCGGTCGACCTTGTTCAGCGCGGTGATGGTTCGCCGGTTGTCGGCGCCGAGGTCCTCGAGGACGGCGCGGACAGTGTTCGCCTGCTCAACGGCGCGCGGGTGCGTGGCGTCCATCACGTGCACCAGGAGCGAAGCCTCGAGGATCTCCTCAAGCGTGGCCCGGAAGGCCGCGACCAACAGGGTCGGCAGATTGTTGATGAACCCGACGGTGTCGGTCAGCAGCGCCTCACGTCCGCTGGGCAGCTCGATACGTCGCGTGGTCGGGTCCAGGGTGGCGAACAGCTTGTTCTCGGCAAGCACCGACGTCCCGGCCAGTTCGTTGAGGAGCGTCGACTTCCCGGCGTTCGTATAGCCCACCAGCGCCACAACGGGCAGATGCTGGCGGCGTCTACGGTCACGATAGAGCTGCCGGTGCCGGTGGACCTCGGCCAGCTGCTCCTTGATCAGGGAGATGCGACGGCGAGCTTGCCGGCGGTCGACCTCAAGCTGCGTCTCACCGGGGCCGCGCAGACCCACGCCGCCGACCGCCTGTCGCGACAGGTGTGTCCACATGCGCGTCAGCCGCGGCAGCCGGTATTCGAGCTGCGCGAGCTCCACCTGCAGCCGGCCCTCGTGGGTCTGGGCGCGGTGCGCGAAGATGTCAAGGATCAGCGCGGTTCGGTCGATTACCTTGACGCTGAGGGCGTCTTCGAGGTGGCGAAGTTGGCCGGGCGAGAGCTCGTCGTTGACGAGCACCACGTCGTACTCCAGGTCCTCGCGAAGCCGGGTGATCTCCTCCAGCTTCCCGGTCCCGACGTAGTGGCCGGAATGGGGATGGGCGAGGCGCTGGCTGGCGGACCCGACGACCGATAGATCGGCCGTCTCGGCAAGGTGAGCGAGCTCTTCGAGGGACGACTCGAGGTCCCAGCCGTCGTCGTGCCAGTCAACCGCAATCAGCAGCGCGCGCTCGGCTGGGGTACGTGTCTCTTGTGCGTCGTGTGGGATGGTTCAGCCTGCTTTCTCGACCGGGGCGGATCGGTGTCTCGGTCGTGGTTTGCGTTGGTTCGTACGCGCTAATTGTAGCATATCGCGTCGGTCGCGACCTCACCCGCCGGTGACGCGGCGCGTCCGTGCCCGTTCCAGCAGCCGCGCGAGCGCGAGGTGACGATCGATCGCGCCGACCACCACGCCATCGGCGACAACCAGCAGGAGTTCGCCCTGCCCCTCGGACAGCCAGCTCAGAAGATCGCGCAGCGGCGTGTCGCGCTCGATCCGCGGCAGCCCGGTCAGCGGGATCATCGACTCACGGGCGGTTCGGCTACCCCACTCGGCCCGGTGAAAGTGCCGGAGGTGAGCGAGCGTCTGGACGCCCACGACGGTGCCGTCGTCGGTCACCAGCGCCGGACCGGCATGGCCGACGGCGAGCAGGGTCTCGATGACCTCCTCGAGCGGTTGATCCGCCCGCACGTGTGTGTTCATACCCTCGATCGTCTCGCCAGCAGTGAGTTCGCCGCCCGCGACCATGAAGAAGGCGCGAGTTAGCTCGTCGCGTGCTGAGCGGTTGAGCCCCCAGCTGACGAGGAGCACCCAGCATCCCCAGACCGCGTCCCGCGTGCCCGAGCCGAGCATGACTACGCCCGTCGCCAGGCCGAGGATGCTGATGGCCTGCGCATAGGCCACGGCGGCGCGCGTGCCGACCGTGAAGTCGTCGTGGAGATACCAGACGAGCGCGCGGAAGATACGCCCTCCGTCGAGCGGGTAGCCGGGCAGGAGGTTGACCCCGGCAAGTGCCAGGTTGCCGAGGGCGATCCAGCCGAGTCCCGTGTCGAGCGGCGAGCGAGCGGGAACCACCCACCAGAGCAGGCCGGTCGCGGCGGCGATGGCGAGGCTGGCCACCGGACCGGCCGCGGCCACCAGCATGTGCTGTCGTGGGGTGCCGGGCTCGACGTACCCTGCCCCAGCCCCGCCGAAGGGGTAGAGCAGGACCCGCGGCTGGGGCTGGCCGACGACGTGTGCGGTGGTCAGGTGCGCCCATTCGTGGAGCAGCAACGAGGCGACCAGGGCCAGTACTACCAGCAGTCCGGCCGCGTACCAGACGCCGGTGCGGACCGGGGTCACCCCGCTCGGCGCGTGGACGACCAGCGTCGCTGCGATCGCTGCCAGCACCACCAGCGCCCAGCCGCGCTGGACGGTGAGAACGCCGCCCGACAGGCGGATGGCGAGAGCCGGACGAGCTAGCATGCGCGGACCTCTGGCGAAAACGACGAACTCGCGGCCGGCCCATCAGCCGGCCGCGAGTTCGTCGGCCGGGCTAAAGTCGCTGGTAGTCCTCGAGGTCCAGGACGAACACCGTCGCGGCGGCGGTCTGGATCTCGCCGGTCTGCTCTTGCTGGGCGCGGGCGTGAGCCTGCTGGCGGACCAGGTCGAGTACCTGATCGACCTGCTGGTCCTGCACGCCGATCATGATGGTCGTGTTCCCGCGCCGGAGGAAGCCGCCCGTGCTGGCGAGGCGCGTGGCTCGAAAGTCACTGTCGAGGAGCGAGTCGATGACGGCGTCGGCGTCATCGTTCTGGACCACCGCGATGATCAGCTTCATGCCGTCCCCTCAGTACCCGCTCGTGGCCGAAGATCGCGCCCCGACAGTATAGAGGCGCGGCGTTAGGGCCGTCAAACCGGTTGCGCCACGCCTCGCGTCCGGGCGGCGTGCGATCGCCCGGGTCGGTGCGCGCCTGCGGGACGAGCCGATTCGGCGCGTGCGTGTGCCGCGCTCACTCACGGTGAGCGTCGAGGTAGCTCTGCAGGATGAGTGACGCGGCCACGGCGTCGATGCGCGCCTTGCGCTCCGCGCGACGATGCCCGGTCTCGATCAGCGACTGCTCGGCGATGAACGAGGTCAAGCGCTCATCCCAGTACTCGACTGGGCGGCCCGTCTCCTCGGCCAAACGCTCGGCAAACAGCCGGACCGCCGTCGCCTGCGGCCCCTCACGGCCGGACAGACCGGTCGGGAGGCCGACGACCAGGCGGACCGGGTCGTAACGGTCGATGATCGCGTGCAGTCGCGCCAGGCCGCCGCGCTTCAGGTCTACGGCTTCAACGGGGCTGGCGATCAGCCCCAGCTCGTCGCTGACCGCGACGCCGACGCGGCGGCCGCCGACGTCGAGCCCGATGAGTCTAGGGGTTGGCGTTACCCTGCCCTCCGTTGGTGATCACGACCTGGATGCGCGACACGATGTCCGGCATCTTGCGCGGAAGCCACGACGGTCCCTCGGCGACCGTGTGGCTGGCAACGTCGCCCATCGCGCCGATGATGGCGTCGGCCTGGCTGAGGCTCTTGCCGACAAGCTGGCTCGCCAGTGCACTGCGCTCCTGAGGCGAGATCACCGCGCGAACCGTGCCGCTGGCCTGGATCGAGAAGGCCGTCTGAGCCTGGTTGGTCGGTGTCGGGTTGCCGATCTTCACCGACGGCGCCAGCAGCACGAAGGGTCCGCTCGCCTGCGCGGCCAGGCGCCGCCCGACTTCATCCCGCGCCGCCGCGGCAAGCTTGCTTGGGTCGAACACCGAAGCCGAGGTCGTCTGGCTGGCGTGCGCGGTGATGGTGGTCCCGTCCACACCCGCTTGTTTGTCGAACTGGATCGTCATGGGCTGCGCCTTCTCGGAGCCCGGAACCATCACGAGCGAGCCCGTCACCTGCTTCTTCAACGCCGGGTCGAGCTGGGCCGCGAAGTACTGCTTGGCGGCGACGGTCAGCGCAGCGGTGTCGGCCGGGCTGACAACGGCGATGCGCTTGCGCGTGCCGCCGGAGATCGCGTTGCGGTTGTTGTAGAACGCCCCGTCCGGGAGCTGGCCGAGGACTACCGACGGTCCGGCGTTCCCGGCAAGGCCGGCACTGGCGGCCACCACATTCACCGTCGCCGACCCGATCGAGAGCGAGGTGTAGGGGTCGGCCGGTGGGACGGTCGCGTCCGCCTGCGTGATGTAGGTCATGCCGTTCGCGCCCTTGAGCTGGGTCTGGGCGGGGACGACGATCGGCTGCGTCGTTGGATTGGTGAGCAGGATCGTGCCGCTCGCGGTTCCGTCGTCGACGAAGCGCTCTCCGGTCGTCTGAATCGTTCGATCGAACGTGACGGTCGCGGAGATCGTGGTCGGGGGCAGCGCGATGTCGACGTTGTTGCCGGGCGCGGCGACACCGTAGGTCAGCGTCGCGCTGATCGCGCGCTCCTTCGGCACCAGCGTCACGGTGGCGCTCGGCAGAAGGTAGTAGAGGAGCCCGGCGACCACCGCCAGCACAACGATCGGCGCCGCCACCGCCGCGGCGATGGCGAGGCGGCGGCCCCGCACCTCCAGCGCCCCGGCGGGCGGCAGATCGGCCGTTCCCTGCCGGTCGTCCGGGCGCGGAGCGGGCGGGTTCCAGCGGGTGGGGGGCCGAGTCTCCGCCGGCGCAGCCGTGTGGGGTACGGCTGCATCGAGAATGACCGTGCCGGTCTGGGTGCGGTGTGGACCGGAGCCGGGCTGGACGGAAGGCGGAAACTGGACCGGGATGTAGCTGGCGAGGTCGGCCGTCGTGTGCTGCTCGGGCTCGGGCAGGTCGGTGGCCCGCGGCGGCGGCTCCGCTGGGCGGTCCCCGACGCTCCAGCCGAGCATGCGCGCCAGTTCACGTCTCAGGTGGTCGTTAGTGCTGATCGACAGGCTGACGTGAGCCGCGCGCGCGGCGGTCAGCAGGCGGGAGAACTCCGCGGCGGTCAGCAGGACGCTACTGTCGTCCTGGACCGAAACCACGATTTGCCCCTCGCCGAGGTGGGGAATCCGCCCAACGAGCGCCTCGACGTCCTCGTCACTCGCGATCTGGACGAGCGTCGTCTGTACAGAGCCCATCGAACCCTTCCCTTCCACGCCGCGTCGAGCCCGTGCCTCAGGTATGGAGAAGACGGCCCACCGCGGAGCGAGCCTCGTCGAGGGCCTCCCCCAGCCGCGACGAGTCGGTTCCGGCGCCCTGAGCGAGCTCCGGCCTGCCGCCGCCTCGTCCCCCGACGAGCGGCGCGATCTCGCGGATGAGCTTGCCGGCGTCGACCCCGCGCTCCACCACGTCGCGCGTCACCATCGCGACCAGTGCCGGCCGCTCGTCGATCACGCTGCCGAGCACGATCACGCTGGAACCGAGACGGTCGCGCAGCCGGTCGCCCATCTGGACGAGGGTCTCCCGATCCGGCGCCTCGACAGTAGTTGACAGAACGTGCACGCCGTCGAGGGTGGTGGCCTGCGTCAGCACGTCCCCCAGCCGGGCGCTGGCGAGCTCCACGCGCAGGCGCTCGATCTCTCGCTCCTGGTCGCGGAGCCGGCCGTTCAGCTGTCCCAGCTGCCGCGTCACGTCCTCGAGCGGGACGTGGAGGTCGCGCGAGACGCGCTGGGAAAACTCCTGCAGGCGCAGCGCGTGCTGGGTGCTGGCCGGTCCGGTGAGTGCCTCGATGCGACGCACCCCACTCGCGACGCTCGCCTCCTCGGTGATGACGAACAGCCCGATCTCACCGGTGTGGGCCACGTGCGTCCCGCCGCACAGCTCCTTGCTGAAGCCGGGCACGGTCACGACCCGCACCGTGTCGCCGTACTTCTCCCCGAAGAGCGCCATGGCGCCCTCGGCGGATGCCTCGCGGAACGACGTGATGCGTGTCTCGACCGGTAGGTCGCGGATCACCTCGGCATTGACGAGTTCCTGGACCTCGCGTAGCGCCGCCGGTCCGACCGGCTCGAGGCTGGTGAAGTCAAAGCGCAGGCGGTCCGGCGCGACCAGCGAGCCGGCCTGGTGGGCGTGCTCGCCCAGCACTCGGCGCAGCGCGGCGTGGAGCAGATGGGTCGCGGTGTGGTTGCGGCGAACGTTCGCCCGGCGCTCCGCGTCGACCACGGCGCGCGCCGGTTGCCCGAGCTCGACGAAGCCCTCGCGGACGAAGCCGCGATGGACGATGAGCCCGACGGCCGGACGCTGGGTGTCGGTGACCTCGAACACGCCGGTGTCGGTAGCGATGGTGCCGACGTCGCCGACCTGACCGCCGGACTCACCGTAGAAGGGCGTCCGGTCGAGGAGCAACTCGACGCGGTCCCCCGCCTCGGCGGCCTCCAGCGCCGCCTCCACCCCGAGCAGGCCCACCACGGTCGCGTCGGCCTCGACCTGCTCGTAGCCGAGGAAGACCGTCGGCTCGCCGCTGACGCTGGCGTACATCTCGGGGCGGCGGCGGCTCTGGTCAGCGAAGGCACTCAC
>DASSZN010000332.1:0-7710 GCA_035702805.1 Thermomicrobiaceae bacterium
GAGCCTGCCGATGCAGCCGGTGGAGCACGCCGGTCTCCGTAGCGACCAGGAACCTCCGCGCCTGCGCGCTCGCGGCGTAGCGAACCATGCCCTCGGTTGAGAGCACGCGGGTCCGCGCGGCGTCGAGCCGCCCCGACTGCAGGTCGAGCAGGCACTTGGAGCCGCAGGCACACTCCGGGTGGACCAGGAGTTCGGCATCGGGGTGGAGCGCCCGGGCGCGGTCGACGTCGTCGGCGACGATGCCGCCGTGGACGTGGCACTCACCTAGCCAGAGGTGCATGTTGGTACGTCCCGTCTCGCGTCGAACCCACTCGCCCAGGAACAAATCCGGCAAAAAGAGGACCTCACGGTCGGCAGGGATCGAGCGCACGACTTCCACCGCGTTGGCGGAGGTGCAGCAGTAGTCGCTCTCCGCCTTCACCTCGGCGGACGTGTTCACGTAGGAGACCACCACCGCGCCGGGATGCTCCGCCTTCCAGTCACGCAACTGGTCAGCGGTGATGCTGGCGGCGAGCGAGCATCCCGCGGACAGGTCCGGCAGGAGAACCGTCTTGTCCGGGCTCAGGATCGCGGCCGTCTCGGCCATGAAGTGCACCCCGGCGAAGACGATCACGGCGGCGTCGGTGGACGCGGCCTGGCGCGACAGCCCGAGTGAGTCGCCGACGAAGTCGGCGATATCCTGCACCGCGGGGATCTGATAGGTGTGGGCGAGGATGACGGCGTTGCGCTCGCGGCGCAGGCGTCCGATCTCCTCGATCAGTTCGCGGTCCTCTCCGGCACCGTCTGGACCCGCCTGTGACATCTCGGTCGTCGTGGACGTCATCGTCGCTAACATCCCTCTCACTCAAAGGCTGAACGTCGCGCGGGGCATTTCGTCGCCACCTCGCGTGAGCCGGTCACTCGGCCGTTGCTCCCGGACGGTCCGGGCCACCCGTGATCTCGCGTGGACCGATGTAGCGGAACAGGCGCGCGGGCCGGCGCGTCCGTCGGTCTCGTGACCCCGGCACCGGCGCCAGGTCCCAGCGCGCCAGCATCTGGCGCGAAAAGTTGCTCGGGTCGTATGACTCGCCGACCACGGTCTCGTAGACCGCGCGCAGGTCGGACATGGTGAAGCTGTCGGGCAGCAGGTAGAACGCGAGCGGCGTGTAGAGGATCTTCTGGGCCAACCGCCAGCGTGCGTAGGCGGCGATCCGCCCGTGGTCGAACGCGAGCGCACCGGGCAGCCGGTCGACCGGGAACCAGGCCGCGTCCGCGACCCCGCGGCCGGGTCGCGCCGTGCTGCCGGGTCGCGTGCCCGGTGTCCCCGGCGGGACGATAGCGTAGTACGCGACCGAGATGGCCCGGCCCCGCGGGTCGCGACCGGGATCCCCGAACGTATAGAGCTGCTCCAGGTAGAGCCCCCAGAGGCCGGTCGAGTCGAGCAGGACGCGCTGTGCCGCGTCGTCGAGCGGCTCATCGGAGCCGACGTTCCCACCCGGTAGCGCCCAGGAGCCGCCAAACGGGCCGTCCAGGTGGCGCACCAGCAGGACCTGGAGCTGCCGGTCCGCCAGCGCAAAGCAGGTGATGTCGGTTGTGAGCAGCAGATCCCGCACCCGCGTGCACCCTCCCTGGTGCTTGGTCAATAATAGTCACCGGTACCATTCACTGTCAACCGTAATCGCCCGCTGGCGCCGGAGGCGCGGTAGACTGCGTCCGTGGCAGACCGTCGGAGGAGTCGGAGGCAGGATGACCACCCCGTTCGAGCGGTCGCGAGTCGTCAATGAGATGCTGCAGGGCTACCGGCGCGCGCAGGTCCTGATCGCCTTCGCCGCGCTTGGCGTCGGCGACGCGTTGCGGTCGGGGCCGGCGACGGCGGAGGATCTAGCCAGCGAGGTGGACGCCGATCCGGCCGCGCTGGCGCGCCTGTTGAACGCCGCCGCGCTGCTCGGATTCGTCGAGCGCGACGGCGACCGGTTCCGCCCGACTCCGCTGACCGCCGACGTCCTGACCTCGGATGGACAGGCATCGCTGGTGAACTTCGTCCGCCGCGAGGCGGCGTTCTATCGCCGCTGGGGACGGCTCACCGAGGCCGTTCGCACGGGCCAGCGGCCCGAGGCCAGCGAGTCCGACGAGCGCGAATCGGACTGGGTACGTGGGTTCACGCTGGCCCTCTATGACACCGCGAAGATCGCCGCACCCGGCATCGTCGAGGCGCTGGCACCGCTGCTCGACCGGCTGGGTCGGCCGATCCGCTTGATCGACATCGGCGGCGGCCACGGCGGCTACAGCATCGCGCTGGCGCGTCGCTACCCCAACCTCGAGGCAGTGGTCTTCGACCTCCCACCGGTGATCGCGGTCACTCGCGAGATCGTCGCCGCAACCGACGTCTCGGACCGCGTGGCAACTGTGGCCGGTGACTTCCAGGCCGATCCGCTCGGGCAGGGCTTTGACGTCGCGCTCCTGTTCGGCGTCCTCGTCGGCGAGGACGCCGAGCGCAGCCGGCGCCTGCTCCAAACCGTCCGCGAGGCCCTGCGGCCGGGCGGACTCGCGATCGTGCGCAGCCACCACGCCGGGCGCCACGGCGACGCGAACCTGTCGGGGGCGCTGTTCGATCTGCAGATGCTACTGTCGACGCAGGGAGGCGGCGCTCACGAGCGGGAGGACACCGAGGAGTGGATGCGCGCGGCCGGGTTCACGGTGCTGCCGCCAATCGACGTTCCGCCGCCCGCCACCGGACGCCTGCTGGTTGGACGAGCACCGAGCGGCGACCGCAAGGCGAGCGCTGGCTGATCCGCGCCTACTGGCCCACTCTGTCCGGGTCGGCGGTGACGCCATCGGACGTACCGGGCGCGTCGACGGAGTGGGCTCCGACGAGGTCGAGCAGGACGACGATGAGGTCGGCCACGATCTCGCGGTTGAGCCGGTCCTGCGCATCCACTACCCGAATCAGCGCGGCGTTGAACTCCTCCTGGGTCGGTCCGGGCGGCCGCTCGGCTCGGCGACCGAGCCGGCGACGCGGGCGGTGCGGCACCGGCAGCGACTCTCGAACCGACGCGATCGCACGCGCGGCATCGAGGAGCGCGCTCCCGTCGAGCAGCGATCGCGCCGGCGGCGCGTGGCGCGCCAGCGCCTCGACGGCCGCGCCGCCGGACCGATCGGGCCAGTCGCGCGCCAGGTCACCCTGGAGCGCGGCGCGGAGCCGGCCGATCTCCGCCGGCACGAACTCGTACCACCAGCGATCCGGCGTGAGGTGCTTCGCGGCGAACCGGACCCGGTCCCCATGCGTCGTAACCGTCTCCCTGCCAAGATCGAGCGCATTCACCTGAACGGGGATGTCGCTCACGGAGGTCACGAGCGAGCCGGCACGCTGAAGGCGCAGGCTCAGGTCGGCCAGGCTGTACGCGGGCGACTGAAACCGGGCGTCGAAACCGCCCATCCCGTCCAGTGCGTCACGCCGCAGGACGATGCCCCCCGGATCCGGCCCGTCGATCACCATCAACGGGGGTCGGGCGGGCCCCGCAAGCGGTACCGAACGTCCGGCGCTGTCGAGCGCGACGAGCTCCGCGGCCGCCAGGCGGCGATCCGCTGCGAACGCCGACAGCGCCGCCCGCGCGAACTCCGGCCCGACCTCGATCTCCGGGGTGATCAGCGCAACGTAGGGCGAAAACGTCGCGGCGATGCCGCGTTGCGCCGCCGCGCCGAATCCCAACGACTGAGGTTGGACGAGCGCGTGAACGGCGGGCCAGCCGGCAAGCTCGGCTACGGAGTCGTCGCGCGACCCGTCGTCGACGGCGATCACCTCGATGGGCGCCGGCCGGCATCGGGTGAGCGCGCCCAGACAGGCGTCGAGCAGGACCGCCGCGTCCCGGATGACGACCACGGCGGACCACGTCGAGCCGGAATTCGTGTTCGTCGTCACGTCGTGCATCCGAACCGTCCCGGGTCGTCCCACTCAGCACCATGCGCCGGTGTATACCTGCGGCACGCCGACCGGAAGTTCGTCGGGGCTCGCATCGACTGTCGCGGCGATTCGTTGATAGGATGGCTGCGGGTCCTCGTCCACGACCAGGGGAGAGCATGCAGGCCCTCACGCCGACGGTTGACAGTTCGGAGCAGACGCTCGATCGCGCTCTGGCCGCCGCGCTGCTCGAAGCGCGGAACGAGCTTCGCTCCCTCTCCGTCGTTGTCCCGCTCCTCAATGAAGCGGAGAGCCTGCCGACACTCTACCAGGAACTCACCCACGAGCTTCGGTCGATCGGCCTCCCCTACGAGATGATCTTCGTCGACGACGGCAGCACGGACGGCTCCAGTCGTATCCTGCGTGCGCTGCACGCCAGCGACGAGCACGTCGAGGTCGTCGAGTTCCGGCGCAACTTCGGGAAGTCGGCGGCCCTGCAGGCCGGTTTCTCGATCGCGCGCGGCGACGCGGTCGTCACGCTCGATGCCGATCTCCAGGACGTACCGGCCGAGATCCCGCACCTGCTGGCGGAGCTCGAGCGGGGCGCGGACCTCGTGAGCGGCTGGAAGGTGGACCGTCAGGATCCAGTCGGCAAGCGCGCTCCGTCGGCGGTCTTCAATTCCGCCGTCAGGCTCGCGACCGGGGTGAAGCTGCACGACTTCAATTGCGGACTGAAGGCGTATCGGGCCGAGGTGCTGCGCGAGGTGCATCTCTACGGTGAGCTCCACCGCTACGTCCCGGTACTGGCCCACTTCCGTGGCTTTCGCGTCGCCGAGGTCCCGGTGTCTCATCGGCCGCGCCGCTTTGGCACGTCCAAATTCGGCCCGGGACGGTTCGCCCGCGGCTTCTTCGACCTGCTCACGGTGCTCTTCCTCACCCAGTACACGCGGCGACCGCTGCACCTCTTCGGCTGGTTCGGGTTGAGCACGCTCTCCGCCGGGTTCGTGATCAACGCCTACCTGGCCGCCATGTGGTTCATGGGGAATCCCATCGGCCAGCGCCCGTTGTTGACGCTCGGCGTGCTGCTGATGATCATCGGGGCGCAGTTCGTCTCGTTCGGCCTCGTCGGGGAGATGATCGCGAGCGGATCGTCGCAGCAGGAGTTCTCTGTCCGGCGCTATCTCGACCACCGTCGTCCGTTCGGCGATTCGCCGGACGGCGATCTCGTGCCGTGAGCGACTGGCCGTGACCCTCGCGACGGAGCCGGTAGCCTGCGGTCTCTGCGGTTCGCTCGACCGCGAGCCCTACGTCATACTGGTCGACCGGATGCTTCCCGGTGACGGTCGGACCTACCGGCTTGTCCGCTGCCGCCACTGTGGCCTGCTCACCCTCGACCCGCGCCCGACCGCGGACGACCTCGCGCACGCCTATCCCGACGACTACACACCCTTCGCGCGCCGCGGCTTCTCGGCGCGGGTCAAGTCCCGCCTGATTCAGCGCACGGTCGCGGAGCTCTGGCCACTGCTACGGCCACCGGCGCGGGTTCTCGACCTCGGCTGCGCGACCGGCGAACTCCTCGACGCGATTCGGGCGCGCGGCAACCCATCGGTGGTCGGCGTCGAGCCAAGCCCGGCCGCCGCCCGAGTGGCGCATGACGAGCGGGGGCTCGACGTGCACCAGGGGACGCTCGAGTCGGCCGCGCTCCCGGCCGACAGCGTGGACGTCGCCCTGCTCTCCCACGTGCTGGAGCATCTGCCCTCGCCGAACGACACCCTGCGGGAACTGGCGCGCGTGCTACGCCCCAACGGCACGCTCGTCCTCTGGCTCCCCAATGCCGACTCGCTAGCCGCCCGGGTGCTGCGCGAGCGCTGGATGGGGTACGACGCGCCCCGGCACCTCCACACGTTCTCGGTGAGCACGCTGAGCGCGTCGCTCGAGCGCGCGGGCTTCGGCGTCCTCGACGTGCGCCACGAGTGGATTGGGCTGGAGTGGTCCTGGGGGCTGCGCTACTGGGTGCGCGATCGCTGGGCGTCGGAGCGGGCGGACCGCTGGCTCGCCCGGCTGCACCCGCTCATGACCGCCGCCCTCACTCCGGTCGCGGCGGGCGCGGCGGCGGTGCGCCACGGCGGTCGCATCCAGGTCATCGCGCGGGCACCGGCCGAGGCTCCGGATCAGGCCGCCGCCGGCAGCTCGTCGTCGCTCGCCACCACCGCGGCGGCCGCCTCGGCGAGCCGTGCCTCACTGCGCTCCCCGAACCGGTAGAGCTTGCGGATGCGCGCCTGGCGCGCGGCCGCGACGACGTCACCGGGCGACGCCAGCCCCAGCTCGACGTACAAGCGGAGTGCCGTGCGCGGCCCGATGCCGCGGACCTGCATCAGGCACACCATCTCGGGCGGCAGGCTCGCGTAGAGGTCGCGGTAGAACTGCATCTCGCCGCGGACGAACAGTTCGCCAAGCTTGCGCCGTAGCCGCTCGCCGAGCCCGGGCAGCGCCAGTTCTCCATCCGGGGTGACGAACGCGGCCGCCGGGACGCGCAGCCGCAGCAGCATCCGCGCCGCTCGCCGGTACGCGCGCACGCGATACGGGTTGCCCGCCGTGGCGTCCAGGATCGACGCGATGTTCAGCAAGATCAGCGCGGCCTCGTGGTTGGTAACGGTTGAAGTCTGCATGGCTCTCTCCGGCGCACTCCCAAATCACGACACAATTGTATCAAAATCGAGTGCATTATGGTAAGTTCGGCCACGCCCAGCCTTGACACTCATCCCGCGCCACTGCTAGAATTCCGCGCGTTGGCGGCCATGGCGCATTCGTCTAGCGGCCTAGGACACCGCCCTCTCAAGGCGGAGATCACGGGTTCGAATCCCGTATGCGCTACCCACGAGAAACGCCCCGGACCGGCCGGTCCGGGGCGTTGTCCTGTCCAGATTCGCGTCGAGCGGGCGCCGGGATGGCCTGCTCAGTAGCCGAGAGCCAGGCCCTCGGTACGCGGGTCCGATCCGCCCGCCAGGACGCCGGTCGCCTGGTCGATGCCGATGACCTGCGCCGCACCGCCGCCGGCCCACGGTCCCTGCACCCGCACGCGGTGGCCGCGCGCCCGCAGCTCGTCGATCACGCTGGCCGGAACCCGCTCCTCGAGGCGGAGCTCAAAGTCGTTCGGCCGGCCGGCCGGGTCGGTGCCCGGGAAGCTCGTCCAGCGCGGTGCCTCGATGGCCTGCTGCTCGTTCAGTCCGAAGTCGATCAAGTTGACCAGCACCTGCATGTTCCACTGCGGCTGGCCGTCGCCGCCGGGCGTACCGCCGACCCAGCGCGGGCGGCCGTCCTCCAGCACCATGTAGCAGTTGAGGGTGTGCATGGTGCGCTTGCCTGGCGCGATGACGTTGGGGTGGCCGGGCACGAGTTCGAAGCCGCGGCCGGCCCGGTTGTTGAGCAGAATGCCGGTGTTCCCGGCGACCACGTTGCTGCCGAACGCCGCGGACAGGCTGTGGATGAACGAGACCGCGTTGCCATCGCCATCGACCGCGCAGAGGTAGGTGGTGTCGCCCGCGCGCTCCGGTATCAGGCCGGCGTCGACCTGGTCGCGGGCGTGCGCCATGTCGATCGTCTCGAAGCGCTCGCGCGCGAAATCCGCACTGAGAATGGCGTCGAGCGGCACCGACACGTAGCGCGGATCGCCCGAGTACGCCAGCCGGTCGGCGTAGGCCAGTTTCTTGGTCTCGGCCATCAGGTGGATGGCGTCGGCGCTCTCCGCGCCGAGTGCGGCCACGTCGGCGTTGGCCAGGATGTTCAACTCCTCGAGCATGATGTGGCCCTGCGTGGGCAGGCCGGTCTGGAGC
>DASSZN010000366.1:0-16614 GCA_035702805.1 Thermomicrobiaceae bacterium
GCCGCCAGATCCACGTCGTCGGCCCGGACACCGACCTGCGCATGGACGTCGGCGGCCGGACCTGGATCAACTCCGACGGCCACCGCAACTTCCCGAGCGGCGAGGTCTTCACCGGCCCGCTGGAGGAGTCGGTCGAGGGGCACATCCGCTTCACCTACTCGTCGATCATGCAGGGGCGCGAGGTCGAGGGCGTTCAGCTCTGGTTCGAGCGCGGCAAGGTCGTGCGGGCGACCGCCGCCAAGAACCAGGAGTTCCTGGAGTCGATGCTCAACACCGACGCCGGCGCCCGCTACCTGGGCGAGTTCGCCTTCGGCACCAACCGCGACATCACCCGCTTCACCGGCAACACCCTCTTCGACGAGAAGATCGGCGGCACCGTCCACATGGCGCTCGGCTCCGGCTACCCCGACAGCGGCTCGAAGAATCGCAGCGCGATCCACTGGGACCTGATCTGCGACCTCCGCCGGGGCGGGGAGGTGACCGTGGACGGCGAGGTCTTCGTGCGCGACGGCCAGTTCACCGTCCAGTGAGCCGCGGGGCGACGGTCGCATGAGTGCCAGGGGCGACAGGCCGACCGGGCGGGCGCTGGGCTGGCGCGTGGTGGCGACGCGCGAGCTCGTCTCCACGCCGTGGATCAACCTGCGCCAGGACGAGGTACAGGTGGCCGGCCATGGGCAGATAACCTACACCTACCTGCACCAGACGCCGGCCGTCTACGTCGTCCCGGTGATGGCCGACGGTCGGGTGGTGCTGATCCGCCAGTACCGCTACCCGGTCGATGACTGGTGCCTGGAGGTGCCGGCGGGCGGCAGCCACGACCGGCCGGGCGTCCCGCTGCGGGAGGTCGCTCGCGAGGAACTACGCGAGGAGGCCGGCGGCCGCTGCGGGGCGATCGAGCGGGTGGGCTCCTTCTACAGCGCGAACACGCATAGCGACCAGGAGAGCCACGTCTTCCTGGCGCTGAAGGTCGAACTGGGCGGGACGCCGGCGCGCGAGGGGACCGAGCGCATCGAGGTCGTGCCGACGCCGGCCCGCGAGGCGGTCGAGCTCGCCCGGACGGGGCGGGTCTCGGACGCCGCGAGCGCGCTGGCGCTGCTCCTCTGCGAGGATCTGCTGCGCCGCTACGGCTACCTGGAGCGCGGCTGAACGCCGGCGCACGTCGACATAAGCGCCGGGCGGGGTGGGGGCAGCGGAGGGGACGAGACCGCCGCACCAGCCGGGCTCCGGCTCCTGGCGCGACTGGCTGGCGGCCGCGGACATCGCCGGGCCAATCACGTCGTCGCGATTCGGCCCGGCGCCGGAGCATCCCGTCGTCTGTCTACAGCAATCTCGAACCGGAGCATCGGCCGGTGTCGGCCGCGTGCTGGATCAGCCGCGCGGATCGGCGCTCCCGGCTCGCGCCCGCTCCGGTTCGCGCGCCACGCCGGCTACCGCTCGCCGTCGCGGTGTCGCTCGGACCGACCCCAACGGCCGCGGTCGTCCCCTCACGCCATCCGCCGGCTCTCCGCGCCATTGCGCATAAGAAAGCTTATCCGCAAGCGGTGGCTCGAGAGCGAATCGCGGCTCTCCACGGAACCTCGCCCGCCACTGGCGCTCGAGTCTCGCCACAAACGCTGGGGATGGCGTTTCGATCGGCGACCATTGGCCGGGCACCAATCCGGGAACGGGCAGCCCGGGCGGAGATCGCCGGCATCCTCATGGCGCGCACTCGACCCAGCACAAGGCCGTGTGGCGAGCGATCGCGGCAACCTCGACCGCCGTCGCGGCCGTGAGCCCGGCGCGACACAAACCTCCGCGCCGACGCGGCGGTCACTCCGCCAACACGTGAGTCGACCGCGTCTCTCCGGTCACCGTCGACACGGTCGGCCCCGCGGTCGCGTCTACAGCGGGAACCACTCCGTCGGCTGGAGCGCGTAGCCCTCGGGCTCGTAGTCCCCGCTGGGACGATCCAGCCGGTAGGTCCCGCGATAGCTGCCCTGGACGATGTGCGTCAGCGCGTCCACCAGCAGGTCGATGTCATCCGTCGTGTTGTAGATCCCGATGCTGGCTCGCACGCCGCCCGGGATCTCGGATTTGTCATGCCGGAGGATGCTTGCCCTGGCCAGCCCCATCGCGCTTTGGTCGACCTTGAGCAGCCGGATCAGGTACGGGTGCGCGCAGAAGCAGCCGTGACGGACCGCGATCCCGTACTCGTGACCCAGGACGGCCGCCGCCAGCCCGTGGTGGACGCCACGCAGGTTGAAGGTCAGGACTCCCACCCGCTCGCCGACACGAGACGGGTCCGCCGACCCGAGCATCGAGAGCGCGGGGATCTCCTGGAACCGGCGCAGCGCGTGGGCCGTGAGCTCCTGCTCGTGGGACGCGATGGCGTCCATGCCGATCTGCTGGAGGATCTGGATCGCCTTGGCGAGGGCCACCGCGCCGATCACGTTAGGGGACCCGGCTTCCTCACGGTCGGGCAGCCCGCTCAGCAGCACCTCGTCCAGGGTGACCAGATCGACGATCCCGCCGCCCAGCGCATACGGACGCCCGGTCTCGAGGAGCCGGCGGTTCGCGATAAGGGCTCCACTGCCGTAGGGCGCGTACATCTTGTGAGCGGAGATCGCCAGGTAGTCGATGTGTCCGGGATCGCTCAAGGGCCGCACGTCGATAGCCCGGTGGGCCGCGAGCTGGGCCGCATCCACCAGGACCTCGGCGCCGTGCGCGTGAGCCAGTTCGGCGATGCGATGGACGGGCGGGGTGTACCCGGTGAGGTTGGACGCGCCGGTGACCGCGACCAGCCGCACGCGACCGCCGTATCGCCGGAGGTTCTCCTCCAGGTCGTCGAGATCGATCCGGCCGTCGTCGTCCACGCGCACGTAGACGGTAGTCGCCAGGTCCCGCCAGGGCAACATGTTGGAGTGGTGCTCCATGACCGAGGTCAGGATGACGTCGTCCTTCGTGAGCGCCAGGCGGAACGCGAGCCGATTGAGGGCATCGGTGGTGTTGACCGCGAAGACGGCCACCATGTCGCGGGGATCGGCGTGGACGAAGTCCAGCACCACGTCCCGCGCCCGGTCGTAGAGGGCGGTCGAGAGCTGTGACTTGTAGCCGGACCCACGGTGGACGCTCGAGTACCAGTCGGCCATCTGGTCCACGGTCTCTCGAACGGCCCGCAGTGGCGGGGTACTCGCGGCATTGTCGAGGTTGACGTAGCGGCGGCGGGTCCCGTCGATCAGCGGCACGGTCTGGTCGGCGCCCGCGACGAGGTCGGCCCACGCGGCCGTGTCAGTGCCTGTCTGGCTCATGGTGCGATGTACCCCCTATCGCTTTCGTGCTCCGAGCTTCGCTCCGGTGTCCACCACCCGTGAGCGGGCGACGCCGGGAGCGCGGCGTCGCGTGACCCGAGGCTGTGTCTCCGAAGGCCGCGGCGGCAACCGGATCGCTGCGCGCCCGGCTCCCGGGGCATCGTCGCCTGCATTGAATCACGACAACGGTCTGAAGTGATCACCCAGGGGTAGCACACGTCGGCGAATGAGGCCTCCCGGCCTCCCCAGGTGATCCGGAACCGCCAGCACCCTGCGCGACCGCATCTCGCGGTCTGAAGAAGGGTCACGTCGGCCGGGGCGACGGCCCCGGCCCTGGACTTTGGCGGTTCCGGTTATGGTCTTGGCAGAACGGGACGTCCCGCGTAGGTTGACGGTGTGTCACGCCGGCCACCTGGGAAAGGACGTCCCGATGCCCGAGTCTACCAAGCCCGCCCCGGTGCTGCTGCCCCAGCTGCGGGACCTGCTGCTCGCCCATCGCCCGGCCTGTCGGCAGGAGCGGGTCTTCCACCGGCTGGTGGCGCTCACGCTGACCTGCGTGTGCGCCCTCGGCCGGCACACGCTGACGCAGCTGCTGGTGGTGCTCGGCCGGGGGCAGCTCGACTGGAGCGCGGCCTACCGCCTGTTCAGCACCCCGCGGCTGGACTACGCGGCGCTCACGCGCTGCTTCCTGCGCCAGACGCTGGCCCACGTCGATCGCGCCGCCCCCTACCTGGTGGCCATCGACGGGGTGCAGGTGCCGCGGGCCAGCCGCACCATGCCGGGCACCAGCTGGCTGCACGCCCCGCGGACGCCCCCCTTCCGCCGCGGCATCCACCGGGCCCAGCGCTTCAGCCACCTGGCCTGGCTGACGCCGCCCTCAGCCGAGGGCTACAGCCGCGCCGTGCCGCTGCGGGTGACCGCGGCCTTCCCGGAGAAGGCAGTGCGCCCCGAGGGGGTGGCGGCCACCAAAGAGTGGGAAGCGGGGCTGGCGAGCCTGCGCTGGCTGCGGGAGGAACTGGAGGCGGCCGAGCACGCCGACCAGCCGGTGCTGGCGGTCGCCGACGGCAGCTACAGCACGCGGCACGTGTGGGCGGGGCTACCCGCCGGGGTCAGCGTCCTGGCGCGCTGCGCCCGCAACCGGGCGCTCTCCACCCTGCCGGGTCCCCGCTCGGGCCGCGGCCGACCGCGCAAGTACGGGGAGCGGGCGCCCACCCCGGCCGCGTGGCTGCAGCAGCGGCGCGGCTGGACGACGACCACGCTGGTGGTCCGCGGCCGGGACGTGCCGGCCACCTACCGGGCGGAAGGGCCCTACCTGGTCACGGGGGCGGCCGCCCAGCCGCTCTTCCTGCTGGTCGTCAAAGGGCTCGACCGGGTCGCGCGGGGCCATCGGCGCCGGCGGGAGCCGAGCTTCTGGCTGGTGTCGGCGGTGGAGCAGGCTGGGACCTGGACGCTGCCGTGGCCCGCGGAGCAGCTGCTGGGCTGGGCGTGGCAGCGCTGGGAGATCGAGGTCACGCATCGCGACCTCAAGGCGGGCTTCGGCCTCGGCGAGGGCCAGGCCTGGAGTCCGAGCGGGACGGTCGTGGGCGTGCAGTGGCGGGCCTGGGCGTGGGCGGTGCTGGTGCTGGCCGGCTATCGGGCCTGGGGCGCGGGGCGCGGGCCGCTGGCTCCGCTCGGACGCTGGTGGGGCGGCAGCGGCCGCTGGTCGGTCGGGCAGCTGTGGCAGGGCTACCGCCAGGAGCTGTGGGCCGTCCGGGACTTTCGGACGGTTTGGCTCGGAACCGTGGGCACCTGGACCGAAATCCTCGACGTCATCCGGGACTGGAGCGCGACCTGGGACAACGCCACGCTCGGCGCACGGCGCACCTGACCCGCCCGCGCCGTCCTGCCACCGTCCGCACCGCCTCGGCAAGTGCCAAAGTCCAGGGCCGGGGCGACGGCCCCGGCCGAGAATAGCCTCGCGCCGGCCCAATCGCTTCCCCACTGGACTGATCCACTGGCTGGGGCGGTCGTCTCCCCGGGCTAGCTCGCTTCAGGGCGTCTCCGCGGTGGCCCCGTACGTGCGAGCGCGCGGCGTGCCGGCGTCACTCCAGGCTGAACGGCGGGTACTGATCGGTCACCAGCAGGAAGGCGTAGGCGTAGACGCGCATGCCCCAGCGGCCGACCCCCACCACGAAGTCAAACAGGGCGCGCGGGTAGCTCCCGGTGAAGAGGATCGCGAACCAGGCGACCACGACCGCGACGATCGCGAAGCATGCCAGCACGGCCAGCACGATGTAGTGTGGGATCGCCAGGAACCACTTCACCAGCGGCAGCCAGCGGTTGAGGTCGTGCTCCACGTCAGGGTAGTCGATGTCGAGGTGCACCGACTGCTCGTCGACGGTCGACGGGTAGCGGTCCGTCAGCAGGATGAAGTAGGCGCCGACCCGCGTCCCGAAGCGCGCCATCTCGCGCGCGAAGTCGAACCACCAGCGCGGGTAGCGCACCCGGACGACGATCATCAGCGCCGTCGCGATGAAGAGCCCGGTCAAGATACCCCCGCTGGAGTGCGTCACCTGCTGGCCTGCCGAGTTCACCACCGTCTCGTTGCCGGTGCTCGTCAGCAGGCTGTAAACGATCGCGATCGGGATGATCCAGAGCGGTCGGAGGAAACTGGTGATCCGGTCCAGCTGCCCGGGATAGTCGACGTTCAGGCGCGCGGCGTAGGGCGCGGCGGATGTTGCCATGGCGTCTCTCCTCTGACTGCCGCGCGGCAACGCCGTGCGGACCTGGCTCCGATGCTCCGGCTCATCCCCGTGATGTCCGGCCGGACAAGGCGCCACCGAACCCATGGGCGGCGGCCGCAAGCCCAACACCGTCCCCCGCCCCGTTGGCCCCAGTCTGCTCCGCCCCGCGTCACAGACGTGATGCACGGCCCCCCCGACGTGTCGCAACTTCGTTGCGACCCCGCGGCGCGGGCAGCGAAGGAGCGGCGCTGGCGTCGGCAGGCTCATCTGCAGCCGGCCTGTCGCGCCTTGTCACCGGGGCGATTCGAGACCACTTGGGGAACGACCGGGCGCGATGTAGGCTTGCGGCTTTGGAGGGGCGACGCGCCTTGCGGCCGGCCGCCCCGGCGGGTGTGGGCGGTCGGCGTCAGCCGGCGGGCCGGCGCGAACGAGAGTCAGGCGGGGCAAGCGTGGCCAACTACCAATCGTGGGGACGCTATCCGGACGCACCACCGGCCGACGTCGTGGCGGTCACCTGGCGGGACCGGCTGCCGGACCTGAGCCGGACGAGCGGGCCGGTCCTGCCCTACGCCTACGGTCGGAGCTACGGCGACAGCTGTCTGAACGGCGGCGGCACCATCGTCGACGTGACCGGGCTGCGCCGCTTCATCGACTTCGACGAGGCGAGCGGGCTGCTCCGCTGCGAGGCCGGCGTCCGGCTGGACGACATCCTGCGCGAGTTCGTGCCGCGGGGCTGGTTCCTGCCGGTGACGCCGGGCACGAAGTTCGTCTCCATCGGCGGCGCCATCGCCAACGACATCCACGGCAAGAACCACCATCGCGGCGGCACCTGGGGACGGCACGTCAGCCGCTTCGAACTGGTGCGCTCGAGCGGCGAGCGCCTCGTCTGCTCACCGACCGAGCATGCCGACCTCTTCCGGGCCAGCATCGGCGGTCTCGGGCTGACCGGGCTGATCACCTGGGCTGAGGTCCGGCTCAAGCCGATCACCAACGCCTACATCGCCATGGAGTCGATCCGCTTCGACTCCCTCGACGAGTTCCTGGCCCTCTCGGCCGACTCCGACGCGGGCTACGAGTACACGGTCTCCTGGGTCGACTGCCTGATCGGCGGCGCCGGCTACGTGCGCGGCCACTTCATGCGCGGCAACCACGACGACTCGCCCGACCGGCCGCGTACGCTGCCCGAGCGCAGACTGCCCCTCTTCGTGCCGCTCGACGCGCCGGGCGCGCTCCTCAACACCTGGACGGTGCGGGCCTTCAACACCGCCTACTACGAGCGTCAGCGAACCAAGCGCAAGGAGGTCGTCGAGCCGTACGAGCCGTTCTTCTACCCGCTCGACGCGATCAAGGACTGGAACCGCCTCTACGGCCGGCGCGGCTTCCTCCAGTACCAGTGCGTCGTCCCGCTCGAGGGCGACGGCGCCGCGATCAAGGAGATCCTCGGGCGGATCAGCCGCTCCGGCGAGGGCTCGTTCCTGACCGTGCTCAAGGTCTTCGGGCCGCTGGAGTCCCCCGGGATGCTCTCCTTCCCGCGGCCCGGCGTCACCCTGGCGCTCGACTTCCCCTTCCGCGGCCAGGCGACGCTGGACCTGCTGGAGGGGCTGGACGGCGTCGTGCGCGCGGCCGGCGGCCGCGTCTACCCGGCCAAGGACGCGCGCATGAGCGCCGAGAGTTTCCAGCGCTTCTACCCCCAGTGGCGGGAGTTCGCCGCCCACATCGACCCGCGCTTCTCGTCGAGCTTCTGGCGCCGGGTCACCGGCAACGGGACGAAAGAGGGTGCCGCATGACCGCGACGTCAACCCGGCCGGTCGCGAGCGAGTCGGGCACGACGGCCGCCGCGCCGCCCCGGAGCGTGCTCGTGATCGGGGCGACCTCGGCCATCGCCACGGCCACCGCGCGGCGCTTCGCCGCCGACGGCGCCCGCTTCATGCTGGTGGCGCGCTCGGCCGAACACCTGGCGGCGGTGGGCGACGACCTCCGGGTGCGCGGCGCCGCCGGGGTCGAGACCTACCCGCTCGATCTCACCGACATCGACGGGCAGGCCGGTATGCTCGCGGCCGCCGCGCGGGCGCTGGGCCGGATCGACGTGGCGCTGGTGGCCTACGGCACGCTCGGCGACCAGCACGCCAGCGAGGTGTCCGTGGAGACGACCCTGCGCGAGTGGAACACCAACGCCACCAGCACGATCGCGCTGCTCACGCTGCTGGGAAACCAGTTCGAGCGCCAGGGCTCCGGCACCCTCGTCGTGCTCAGTTCGGTCGCCGGCGACCGGGGCCGGCGCTCGAACTACGTCTACGGCGCCGCCAAGGCCGCCCTGAGCACCTTCCTCTCCGGACTGCGCGCCCGCCTGAGCGCGTCCGGCGTGCGGGTGATCACGGTCAAACCGGGGATGGTCGACACGCCGATGACGGCCCACCTGCGCAAGGGGCCGCTCTTCGCCACGCCCGAGCGCGTCGCCCGCGACATCCACCACGCCGTCCTCCACGGGTCCGACGTGGTCTACACGCCGCGCTACTGGCGCTACGTCATGCTGCTTATCCGGGCCATGCCCGAGCGGATCTTCAAGCGAATGAAGTTCTGAGCCAGCGGACGGTCGCGCCGGAGGATGCGCGACGTTATGTCGACATTAGAAGGGCTGCCCCCCACCCCACGGCTTCAGGCCGCGCCGGCCAGCGCCTGCATCACGTTCCACTCCGCGGGGTTACCACGGTAGTCGACGCGCTGGGCCAGCGACTCGGCGACGAGCGCGGCGGTGTCGAGCGGTGCCTCGGCGGCGTCGGCCGCGGCGATAGTGGCGTGCGTGGTCGGGTGTCGCGGCACGAAGACGGTGCAGCAGTCGTCGTCGGGCACGCGCGAGATCACCTCGGTGCCGATCCGGTCGGCCTCGACCAGGATCTCCTCCTTGTCGAAGCCGATCAGGGGCCGCAGCACCGGCAGCGTCGCGACGGCACCGATGACGCGCAGGTTGTCCAGCGTCTGCGAGGCGACCTGGCCCAGGCTCTCCCCGGTGACGATCGCGCCCGCGCCTTCCTCCTCCGCCACGGCGTTGGCGACCCGCATCATCAATCGACGGTAGAGGACCACCCGGAGCTCCGGCTCGCTCACCACGGCGATCTGCCGCTGGGCCGCGCCGATCGGGACGCAGGTCAGCCGCAGCCCGGGCTGGTAGCGGCCCAGGTGCTGGGCCAGCTCGACGACCTTCTCGATCGAGGTGGCGCGGACGAAGGGATAGGCGTGGCAGTGGACCAGGGTGACCTCGCAGCCGCGCTTCATCATGCGGTACGCGGCGACCGGCGAGTCGAAGCCGCCCGACATCAGCACCGCCACCCGGCCGCTCACCCCGACCGGCAGGCCGCCGGGGCCGGCGATGTTCTGGCTGCTGACGTAGACACCGTGGTGCAGCACCTCGATGCGGTACGTCCGGTCGGCCCGCCGAAGGTCCACCGGCGCGCCGGTGCGATCCCGGACATAGGTCCCAACCGCCCGCTCGATCTCGGGGGAGATCATCGGATAGGCTTTGTTGGAGCGCTTGACGCGCACACGGTAGGTACCGGGGGGCGGCCCCTCCACGTCGAGCAGCGTGCCGACGGCGGCGTTGATCGCCTCGAGGGGCAGGCCGGTCTCCAGGGTCAGCGAGAAGTTGGCGATGCCGAACACGTGGGACAGGCGCTCGCGAATCCGGGACCAATCTCCCAGGTCGGGCAGGGCGATCAGGGCACGGCCGCTGCGGACCTTCGGGACCCCATGCGGGATGCCACGGAGCGCGTGGTCGATGTTCCGGGTCAGCACGCGCATGAACCACGGCCGATTGCGACCTTTGAGGGCCACCTCATGAACGCGCGCGACGACGACCGGGCGAATGTCGACGTCGTTTCCCACGGGAGACGATCCTTCCCCAGCGTGCTGGTCGGCTGGCGCGTCGCGCGCCCGGCGTGGCTCCCGCGGGCCGGGCGTCGCGTCGATTCACCCATTCTACCAACGCCGGCCGCCGGACCCGCCGACGCAGGAGGGCAGCATGACCAGGATCTTGATCGTCGAGGACGAGCACACCGTATCCGCGGTGCTCGAGGAGTTCCTCGACACGCTCGGCTACCAGACGGAGACGGCCGGCGACGGCCAGCGCGCCGTCGAGCGCGCCCGGGAGGAGCCGCCCGACCTCATCATCATGGACCTGATGCTCCCGCGCCTGACCGGTGGTGAGGCGGCGCGGCTGCTCCGGCAGCATCCGGCGACCGCGGAGATCCCGATCCTGGCGATCTCCAGCGTGGACAACGTCCAGGAACTGGCCGACGTGCTGGCGGTCGACGCGGTGCTGTCGAAGCCCTTCGACCTGGCCGACCTGGAGACGAGCGTGGCCACGCTGCTGCCGAGCGGGGAGCAGCCTGTCGCCGGACCCTAGCCGCCTACAGGAACTCGCTCGACGGCACGTAGCAGCGCGGGTCGAACCGCGGTGCGACCGCCGACGAGCAGAAGGTCTCGACGTAGGTGATGCGGAACCCCGCCTCGAGCAGCGGCCCGAGGGCCGGGTGCGGTCCCGGCACCGGGATACGCAGGCGCACCCCCGCCCGGCTCGCCCAGTTGGCGGCCGCGCCGACGCAGGCGAGGGCCTCCTCGGGCGTGCCGGCGCCGATCGGGCCCAGCGTCTGGGTGTCGGGGTGCCAGAGCGCGCCCTGGCTCTCGCGCTGGACGTAGCCGTAGCCGACCACCCGCCCCGCCCGCGCGAACCAGAGGGGCACGCCGCGCTGAGCCGCCACCCAGTAGTCGTGGTCGATCGGCCGCATCCGCCCGCAGGCCGCGGCGTCGCGGGCTACCAGCGCGGGGTCGCCGGGCTCGGCCGCGCACACGACCAGATCGGCCCCCGGCAGGCGCTCCTCCCGGAGCGCACCCGCACCCACCGCCAGCCAGACGTTCGGCCAGGCCGGCTGCATCCCGGCGCGGCTGTAGAGCCCGAGCGCTCGAAAGTCGCGTGAGGCGAGCGTGCAGCGCACGCGCTCCGTCTGGGGAATCACGGACTCGAGCAGCCGGCGGCCGAGCCCCGCCGACTGCCAGGCCGGGCGCACGAAGAGGTCGGCCAGGTAGTCCACGCCGTCCCGGGTGATCGCGCCGGCAAAGCCGACGATGCCGTCGGCCGCCTCGGCGACCCAGAGCGTGCCGGTCAGCAACTCGTGACGGTACCAGGGCGGCATAGCGCGGCGGGGCGGCGGATCGGCGTCCTCCGCCGTCTCGTGGGAGAACCAGACGTCGAAGATGCCCGGGAAGTCCTCCTCGCGGGCCGGGCGCAGGCGCGTCGACGCGGTCACGGCTCCCTCTCGCACCGTCGGGAGACTGGAAGCGGCGGCCGGCTCGACCGGCCGCCGAGGTAGGGGAGCGGGATCAGACCCCGAGCGTCTCGCCGACGACCCGGGTCAGCTCTTCCTCGCCGGGGAATCGGTCGGTGTCGAGCTTCGAGTACACCAGCGCTCCGTCGACGATGACCTCGAAGCGACCGCCATCGGACGGCTTCAACGAGAGCGAGGCGAAGTACGGCTCGTAGCTATCGAGGATGACGTCCACCGCACGGGTGGCACGCTCGCGATAGCCTCACGAGGTGCAGTACTCGATCTGGACGGTATGGTTCACCGGTCCCTCCTCGTCCGACTCGAATGCGCGGCCTCGGCCGCGCCGTCTCACAGGGTTCGCGGCGTACTCTACCGCATCTCTCCGCTCGCGCGGAAGGCCCGGCCCCACCCCGCGCGTACGCAGCCCGCACGCCGCCGCGGCCGTCGGGTATGCTTCGCCGGCCTGACCGTTGGGGGAGGAAGCGCCGCGACCGAGCGCGGCATGCACGGAGCGACACCATGCGCGTGATGAAGTTTGGCGGCACGTCGGTGGGGACGCCGGCCGCCATCGACCAGACCGCGGCCATCCTGGCCGGTGCGGCGCGTGGCGGCGAGCCGCTGGTAGCCACCGTCTCGGCCATGAGCGGCGTGACCAATCGGTTGCTCGAGGCGGCCGCGGACGCCGCCGCCGGGCGGCTGACCAACGGGAGCCCGCTCCGCCGCGAGCTCGAAGAGCGACACCGCGCGGTCGTCGACGAGCTGATCGGCGCGCCCGAGCGTCGCGAGGGGGTCGCGACCGAGGTACGCGAGCTCGCCGAGCGCTGCGCCCGTCTGATCGAGTCGGTCGCGGTGCTGGGCGACCTCTCGCCGCGGGTGCAGGACTGGATCGTGTCGTTCGGCGAGCGCATGAGCAGCCGCGTCGTCGCCGGGGTGCTGGTCGACCGCGGGGTCCCGGCCGTGGCCGTCGACGCCGACCGGGTCATCGTCACCGACGACGTGTTCGGCGGGGCCTCACCGCTGCTCGATGAGACGCGCGAGGCGGCCACGACGGCGCTCGGCGACCTGCTCGCCACCGGGAGCGTCCCGGTCGTGACCGGCTTCTTCGGCGCCACCCGCGCCGGAGCGACCGCCACGCTCGGGCGCGGCGGCTCCGACTTCTCGGCCGCCATCCTCGGCAACGCGCTCGATGCCGACGAGATCTGGATCTGGACCGACGTCGACGGCGTGATGACGGCCGACCCGCGCCTGGTACCGGACGCCCGCACCCTGCCGGCCATCTCCTTCGCCGAGGCGACCGAGCTGGCCTACTTCGGCGCCAAGGTCATCCACCCGCGCACCATGCAGCCGGCCGCCGAGCGCGGCATCCCGATCTGGATCAAGAACACCTTCCGGCCGGAGCACCCGGGGACGCGCATCGGACCGGAGCCCGCCGAGAACGGCGCGGTCAAGGCGATCACCGCCATCCCCGGCCTCAGCGTGATCACGGTCGAGGGGAGCGGCCTGCTCGACGTGGCCGGCGTGACCGCGCGCGTCTTCAGCGCGCTCGCCCGCAGCGGCGTCAACGTCTTCATGATCTCGCAGGCGTCGTCGCAGCACAGCCTGAGCTTCGTGGTGCGCGGCGTCGACGGCCCGGGGGTGGTGCACGTGCTGGAACAGGAGTTCGAGCTGGACCTGCTGCGGGAGCGGCTGCTACGCATCTGGGAGGACCCGCGCGTTGCCATCGTGGCCGTGGTCGGCGCGGGGATGCGGGGCACGCCCGGCGTGGCGGGACAGGTCTTCCAGACGCTGGGCGCGGAGCACATCAACATCGTGGCGATCGCCCAGGGCTCGTCGGAGCTCAACATCTCGTGCGCCATCGGCCAGGCCGAGGTCGCCCGCGCCGTCCCCGCGCTGCACCGGGCGTTCGGCCTCGGCGCGAGCACACCCGACTGAGGCCGCTCAGCCGTTGCGCGGGCTGCGGCGCTCGGGGAGCCAGCCGCCACGCGGACGCCGCCGCAGGGCCGCCGGCCAGCGAGCCGCCAGCGGCGTCTGGCGCACCACCACCCCGGCCGACCGCCCCCGGTAGATCGGTGGCCGGAACGGGCGTGCCGGTGGCGTCAGCGGCGCCGGCCCGGGGACCGTGCCGTCGGTCTCGCGTGCGCGGAGCGGCTGGACGCTCGCCGCCCAGTCCCGGCGCGGGGGAATCTCGACGATCGGGAGTTCCTGCGTCACCATCGTCCGGCTCGCCACCCGGTGCCGGCGACCGGAGAGCGCGACCACGAGGACCAGCCCGACCAGCATCAGCACGACCACCACGATCACGGCCAGGAGCGCGCCAGAGACCATCCGCCTCTTCCTTCTTCCGATGCCGAGCGAGCGGTGCGGCCAGCGTGGCAGGGTCGCGTCGACGGCGTCGACCGCGGTGCCGGAGATGGTACCAGACCGCTTGCCGTCCGGGGTTTACTCTGTAGCGACAGAGGAGGATCGGTGGCCTGGCTCATCTTCGTGCTGGCGGTAGCGCTCGCCCTCCTGATCGGGGTCGAGCGGCTGCTGCACCGCCTCGGCGTCGAGCGCGCCGACCCCGCGGAGGCGCCGCGCGGGCTGGCCGAACTGGTCGACCAGCTGCGGTCGTGGCGACGGCCCCGGTAGCCGCGCCCCGCGACCGCCTGTCCCGATGGGCAGGTCCCGCGGCGCCGGTCGATCGGCGCGCCCCGGGAGCCCGCCAGCTAGAGTCCGAGGACGTCGCGACCCGCCGGCATCCTGCCGGCGCCATCGCCTGGAGAGGGATGACACCATGCAGCAGCTCGGAGCACCCGCCGGGACGACGGCGGCGTCCGCTCCCGGTCCTCCGGTGATCCAGGTCCGGGACCTCGTCAAGCGCTACGGCGACTTCACCGCCGTGGCCGGCATCGACCTCAGCGTCGCCCAGGGAGAGATCTTCGGCATCCTGGGCCCGAACGGCGCCGGCAAGACGACCACGCTCGAGATGCTCGAGGGGCTGCGAAGCCCCGACGGCGGCACGGTCGAGGTGGCCGGCCACGACGTGCGCCGCGACCCGAAGAGCGTGAAGCGGGCTATCGGCGTGCAGCTCCAGTCGACGGCGCTCTTCGACTACCTGACGGTGCGCGAGCTGATCGCGCTCTTCGCCGCCCTCTACGACGCCGACACGTCGAGCGCCCGGATCGACCGATTGATCGACACCGTCTCGCTCGGGGAGAAGGCCGACGCCTACGCCAACGCCCTCTCCGGCGGCCAGCAGCAGCGCCTGTCGATCGCGCTGGCCATGGTCAACGACCCCACCGTGATCTTCCTGGACGAGCCGACCACCGGGCTCGACCCCCAGGCGCGGCGGAACCTGTGGGACGTCGTGCGCGCGGTGCGGGCCGGCGGCAAGACGGTCGTCCTGACGACTCACTACATGGAGGAGGCCGAGGTCCTCTGCGACCGGGTCGCGGTGATGGACCACGGCAAGATCATCGCCTGCGACACGCCGCGCAACCTGACCGACCAGCTCGACGCCGCCACCACCATCCGGGCGCGGATCGGCGAGGCCGACGTGCCGCTCGCGCGGCTGCGGGCCCTCCCCGGCGCCACCAGCGCCGAGGTCGGCGACGGCCAGCTCGAGGTCCACAGCGACGACGTGCAGGCGACGATGGCCGGCTTGCTCGGGCTGGCGCGCGAGTACGACCTGCGCCTCGACAACCTGGCGACGTCACGCGCCACGCTGGAGGACGTCTTCCTCCGGTACACAGGACGGAGTCTCCGCGAGTGAAAGCGCTGCGCTACATGGTGCTGGCCAACCTGCGGATGACGCTCCGCAACCGGTCGGCCCTCTTCTGGCTGCTGGCCTTCCCGGTCATCTTCATCGTGCTGTTCGGCTACCTGTTCTCGGGAGGGAACCTCGACGTCAACGTGGGCGTCGTCGGCGCGGGCAGCTCGGCCCTGACGACCCAGGTGACCGGCGAGATGAAGCAGGTCTCCGGGTTCACCGTGACCACCGGCACGCGCGCGGCCGAGCTCAGCGCGCTGCAGCAGGGCAACCGCGACGTGGTGGTGGTGTTCGGCCCGGGCGCCCAGCCCGGCACGACGAGCGCCCAGATCTACTACGACCAGTCGAACCCCCAGACCTCCCAGGTCGCGGTGGCGGCGATCCGCCAGTTCTTCGACCAGGCCAACCAGGCGATCACCAAGGCGGCCACGCCGATCGTGGCGACCGTCCAGGGGGTGAACACCCAGCACACCAGCTACATCGACTTCCTGGTGCCGGGCATCCTGGCCATGTCGATCATGAACAACGGCATGATCGGCCTGTCCTCCTCCTTCGTGACCTATCGGGAGCGCGGCATCCTGCGCCGGATCAGGGCGACGCCCTTCCCGCTCTGGATGTTCATCGTGGCCCGCGTACTGACCCAGGTGCTGATCGCGGTCCTCCAGTCGGTGATCCTGCTCGCGGTGGCGACTGGCCTGTTCCACGTCAAGATCTCGGGCGACGTCGCCTCGCTGGTGGCCATGATCGCGCTCGGCTCGCTTGCCTTCCTGTCGATCGGGTTCCTGATCAGCGGGCTGGCCCGCAACACGGAGGTGGCCGACAGCCTGTCGAACGCGCTCGCCTTCCCGATGATGTTCCTGGGCGGGGTCTTCTTCCCGCTCGACGCCGCGCCGGCCTGGATGCGGCCGATCACCGACGCGATCCCGCTCACCTACTTCGCCAACGGGCTGCGAGACATCATGATCCACGGCGCGACCCTGTTCGGCGTCTGGAGCGACGCGCTGGTCATGCTCGGCACGGCCGCGATCGCGCTGGTGCTGGCGGTGCGCTTCTTCCGCTGGGAGGCCCAGACCGTCTGACGGCCGGCCCGGGGGCGACGCGTCGAGCACCGCGGCGAGCGACGGACACGAAGACCAGAGGGGGCGCCGGTCTGGCGCCCCCTAGCCTGGATTATTCATAGACGACCCGGGCGGGTGGCCAACAGGCGCCAGAGCGGCTCGCCCGGGTGACTGCTGGCCAGGTGGAGCCGGAGGCCGGCGAGTCCCTCGCGGACCCAGCCACCGATCTTGATCAGCTGTAAGCGCAGGGTGTCGAGCTGCTGGCGGGACACGCCGCGCTGCTGCAGCCAGCGGCGCAGGGTGTCCAAGAGCCAGTAGGCGGCGGCGTGCAGCAGCAGGCGGAACTGGTTGGCCCAGAAGCGATGGTCGCTCAGCCGATCGGCGGCGCAGGCCCGCTTCAAGTCCTTGATCCAGCCCTCCGGTTCCCCGCGATCGACGTACCAGTCGTAGAGGGCCAGGGGCGGATCGGCGCGCGTGGTG
>DASSZN010000112.1:0-2744 GCA_035702805.1 Thermomicrobiaceae bacterium
GCAAACGGCAGCGGCGGCCGACCCAGGCCGGGCCGGCCGCCGTTGCCACTGACCAGCCGCGTTTCCGTGTTACGCGGCGGTGGCCGCCGCGACCGACGCCGGCTCGAGAGCCAGCGCCAGCACCTCGCGCACGTCGCTCACCGGGTGGACGTCGAGCTTGGCGAGCACCTCGGCGGGCACGTCGTCCAGGTCCGGCTCGTTGCGCTGCGGGATCAGCACGGTGGTGATCCCGGCGCGGTGCGCGGCGAGCAGCTTCTGCTTCACGCCGCCGATCGGGAGCACCCGGCCGGTGAGCGAGACCTCGCCGGTCATCGCCACGTCGGCGCGGACCGGGCGGCCGGCCAGCAGCGACGCGAGCGCCGTTGTCATCGTGACGCCGGCGGACGGGCCGTCCTTGGGCACCGCGCCCGCGGGGACGTGGACGTGGACGCCGCGGTCCTTCATCCCGATCACCGGAAGCTCCAGCTCCGCCCCGTGCGAGCGCAGGTAGGACAGCGCGATCTGCGCGGACTCCTTCATCACGTCGCCGAGCTGGCCGGTGAGCGTGACACCGGACGCGCCGGTCTCCGCGTCGGCCAGGGACGCCTCGATGTAGAGCACGTCACCGCCCGCGCCGGTCACCGCCAGGCCGGTCGCGACGCCGGGAACCGCCGTGCGTCGGTCGCTGGACGTCAGCTTCGTCTCCGGGGTGAACCGGGGACGGCCGAGGTAGTCGCGCAGGTTGTCAGCGGAAACCGTCACCGGGATCGTGCCCGGCTCCAGCGCTTCCTTCGCCGCGACCTTCCGCAGCACCCGGGCGATGGCCCGCTCAAGCGACCGCACCCCGGCCTCGCGGGTGTACTCGGCCGCGATGAGGCGCAGCGCGCCGTCCTCGACCGTGACTTCCTCCGCGGACATGCCCGCCTTGGCCAGCTGCCGCGGCAGCAGGTGGTCACGGCCGATGGCGACCTTCTCGTCCTCGGTGTAGCCGTCGAGCTGGACCAGCTCCATCCGGTCGAGCAGCGGCCCTGGAACGCCCTCGAGCGCGTTCGCCGTGGCCAGGAAGACCACGTCGGACAGGTCGAGGTCGACCTCGAGGTAGTGGTCGCGGAACGTGTGGTTCTGCGCCGGGTCGAGGACCTCGAGCAGCGCGGCCGCCGGGTCGCCCCGGAAGTCGCTGCCGATCTTGTCGACCTCGTCCAGCAGCACGACCGGGTTCATCGTGCCGGCCTCGCGGATGGCGCGGACGATGCGGCCGGGCAGCGCGCCGACGTAGGTGCGCCGGTGGCCGCGGATCTCCGCCTCGTCCCGGACGCCGCCGAGCGCGACGCGGACGAACTTGCGGTCCATGGCCCGTGCGACCGACTCGCCCAGCGAGGTCTTGCCGACGCCGGGCGGGCCGACGAGCGCGAGCACCGCGCCGGAGCGGCGCCCGCCGATGACGCCGAGGCCCCGGTCCTGGCGGCGCTTGCGGACGGCCAGGTACTCGATGATCCGGTCCTTCACGTCCTCGAGCCCGGTGTGGTCCTCGTTGAGGATCCGCCGTGCGCCCGCGATGTCGTAGGCGTCCTGCGTCCGCTCGTTCCACGGGATGTCGAGGATCGTGTCCAGCCAGGTGCGGATCCAGCCGACTTCCGGTGACTGCTCCGAGGTCCGCTCCAGCTTGCCGACCTCGCGCAGCGCGGCCTCGCGGACGCTGCCCGGCAGGTCAGCGGCCTCGACGCGGGCCCGGTAGTCGTCTTCCTCGGTGCCCTGGCCGTCACCGGAGAGCTCGTTCAGCTCCTTGCGGATGGCCGCGAGCTGCTGGCGGAGCAGGAATTCCTTCTGCTGCTTCTCCATGCCCTCGGTCACGTCCTTGCGGATGGACTCCGCGACGTCGAGTTCGGCCAGGTGATCCTTGATCCAGCGGATCGCGGTCTCCAGCCTTTCGACGACGTCTGGCGTTTCGAGCAGCTGCAGCTTCTGGTCGGCGGACAGGTAGCTCGCGTACCCGGCCCGGTCGGCGATGACCGACGGGTCGTCAAGCTGCTGGACCATGTCCACTACCTGCCACGCGCCGCGCTTCTGCAGGGTGGCGATGATCAGGGACTTGTACTCTTTGCCAAGCTCTTGCGCTTTCGCGGTGTTGCCGGTCTCCTCGATCACCGTGCCCTCGACCCACAGCGCCGCGCCGGTGCCGGTGGTCCCCTGGCCGATCCTGACCCGGGAGACGCCGCGCAGCACCGCGCCGGGCTCGCCGCTGGGCAGCCGTCCGACCTGCTCGATCACGGCGAGCGTGCCGGTGCCCGCGAGGCCGCGGTCCCCGATCCTGGGCACGATCAGGATCCTGGACTGCTCTTCGGTCCTGATTCCCGGGCCGCGCCCGAGCCCCCTGCTGTTGCGGGCCGCGTCGATCGCGCCGCGGACTTCGTTGTCTGTGAGCTCGACGGGGACAACCATGCCCGGCAGCACCACGTCGTCGTCGAGCGGCAGCACCGGCAGCGTGAGCGTTTCGCTCATCAGGCCCCTCCTAAGATTGAGTCTGATGCGCTCAACCTTCTAGAGCGTGATGTTGTTCCCCGGGACCTGTCCGCCCACAGCGATCACGTCCGCGGCCGTTACCAAAGTCAACTCTGCCGAACGGTCCGTTGTTTCACGCGCCCGCCGCCTTGCCCGGGACAGGCCAGCCGATGCCCTCGGTCCCCGCATGGAAGAGCCCCGTAGCGGACCGGCCGGCGAACGGGGGCCAACGGAAGAGTCGTTCCTGCGCGCTTTCTTTCAGCTTT
>DASSZN010000238.1:0-6407 GCA_035702805.1 Thermomicrobiaceae bacterium
GACCGTCATCCGGGCCTACCGGACGAGGCGGCGGTCGCGAGGCTCGCCGCCCGGCTCCGGGAGCGCCACCGGGACGTCTCGTCGACGATCTCCGTCGTCGAGACGCGAGAGACACGGCGCATCAAGACCACCGAGGGTGCCGACGCACACGATGGTCGCTCGTTCGTGATGGTGCGAGTCACGGTGAGCCGGGCCGACCAGGGCGAGGCACTGGATCTCACCTTCGAGGCGCCGTGGATCGTCGCCGGCACGACGCTCGATGTCGCGTTCGCCCGGCTGGATGACCGTCTGCGCTGGACGGGCCGGGCCGCCACCGCGGGCAACCACGACCTACCCGTCGTGCTGACGCCCCGGGCGCTGGCGGCGCTGGTCGTCGAGCCGCTGGGCGAGGCGCTCTCCGGCCCAGCCCTGGTTGAGGGGACCTCGTTCCTGCTCGATTACGCACCTGCCGATCCGGCAGGCATGGGGCTGACACTCCTCGACGACCCGGCGCTCGCGGGCGCACCGCGGTCCCGCCGCGTCGATGACGAGGGTGTGCCACCCGTCCGCCGCGAACTGCTGCGCGATGGCGCGGTCGTCGGTCGGGCGCTTGACCTGGGATCGGGCGAGCGGCTGGGTGCCCCGTCAACGGGCAGCGCCTGGCGCGCATGGGACGCCTGGCCATCGGCCGCGCCGTCGACGCTGGTCGTGCCGGAGGGTGGCGTCCCGTTGGGCGACCTGTTGGCTCACTGGCCGCGCGCCATTCTGGTCGACGACGTGTCAGGGGAGTGGTTCACCGATGCCGGAGCGTCCGGGGTCACCGCAAGCGCCTCGCTTGCGTTCCTCGTCGAAGGCGGCGAGGTCGTGGGCCGGCTGCGGGACATCGCGCTGAGCGCCGACCGCGAAGGACTCATTCGCGGCGACCTTACCGTCAGCCGGGAGGTGGAGTGGGTTGGCGACCGCGCGGTGCTACCATACGCGCACGCGGCCGGACTGTCGGTCGTCGACGCGGACGGGTAGCGAGGATCGGTGCGCATGGCGGCGGACCGGGCTTCCCGGCTCGGGATCTTCGGCGGTACGTTCGACCCTATCCACCTCGGGCATCTGATCATCGCGACGGAGCTCGCCGATCGCCTCGAGCTCGAGCGAGTCCTCTTCCTACCGGCAGCGCGTCCGCCGCACAAGACCGACGTCGAGATCAGCCCCGACGTCGACCGTGCCACGATGGTCGAGCTGGCCGTCGCGGGTCAGCCGCGCTTCGGCGTCTCCTACGTCGACCTGGCGCGCCCGGGACTCTCCTATACCGCGGACAGCCTGGCGACGCTCGGCGCGACGCACCCCGACATGGACCTTTACTTCCTGATGGGACAGGACTCGCTGCGCGATCTCCCGACCTGGCACGACCCGAACCGGATCGCCAGGCAGGCCATGCTCGGGGTAGCCCTGCGACCGTCAGTCACGGTGGACGTTGAAGCGATAGTGCGAAGCGTGCCGGAGGCCGCCGGCCGGATCGCGCTCGTGGGGGTGCCGCTGATCCAGATTGCCTCGCGCGTCATCCGGGAGCGGGTGCGCGCCGGCCGCCCGATCAGCTACCAGGTGACACCCGCGGTCGAGCGCTACATCAACCGGCGCGGGCTGTACCGGAACCCATAAGCGCGAGGCTATGTTTTTGACACCCCGTGGGTCGACGCCTATAATCGTGGCGCCCGCCCGTCGGCGGGCGCAGTCGTGAGTTCTGGGTGTCGCCACCCCGCGGGCGTCCGACAGGCGTGAGGAGTTCTCATCGGTGCGCATCAAGCCCTGGCACCTGCTGATCGTCATCGCCCTGCTCACGCTTGTCGCCGGCTGGGTGGATCTGCCGAGCGGAACGCTGGACCCATTCCACTGGAAGGGGTCTCGCATCGCGGTCCACGAGGGGCTCGACCTCCAGGGAGGGCTCCAGGTCGTGCTCCAGGCCACGCCGCCCAAGGGCCAGGTGGTGACCGCCGACGCGCTCTCGGGAACTCGCGACACGATTGCCCGTCGCGTCAGTGGCCTGGGCGTCAGCGAGCCGCTGATCCAGACCCAGGGCAGTAACGAAATCGTGGTTGAACTGCCCGGCGTCCAGAACCCGCAGCGCGCGATCAACGTCCTCCAGCAAACGGCCCTGCTCGAGATCATCGACCCGAACGGTCAGGCCCTGCCGATCGGGACCACCGTCAACACGACGCTCGGCTCCGCCGCGTCGGTGACTAGCGGTCAGCCCCCCGCCACCCCGGGGGCAACACCCGCAGCCACTCCCGGGGCCACCCCAGCCGCAACGCCGGGGGCAACACCCGGGGCGACGCCGGCCGCCGGCACCACCGGCACGGCCACGCCGACGCCCGCCCCGAGCGGCCCGGTCTACACCACCATCGTGACCGGCGCCGATCTCTCCGACGCGTTCCCGACGACGAACCAGGTCGGCCAGGTCGTCGTGGGCTTCACCCTGAAGCCGTCCGCGGCGCAGAAGTTCTACCAGTTCACCAGCACCCACATCGGCCAGCCGATGTCGATCGTGCTCGACAAGAAGGTTATCGAGACCGCCACGATCCAGTCGGCCATCAGCGCCAACGGTCAGATCAGCGGCCTCCCCGTGAGCCAGGTCGATTCCCTGTCGGTCGAACTGAAGGCCGGCGCGCTGGCGGTGCCGCTCAAGGTCCTCGAGAGCCAGACCGTTGGGCCGACGCTCGGTCGTGACTCAATCCACCGGAGCATCATCGCCGGCATCATCGGGCTCACCATCGTCGCGCTGTTCATGATCCTCTTCTACCGCGCACCGGGCGTGCTCGCAGTCCTGGCACTGCTGATCTACACCGCGATTGTGTTCGCGCTGTTCAAGTCGATTCCGGTCGTCCTCACCCTTCCCGGCATCGCCGGCTTCATCCTGTCGATCGGCATGGCTGTTGACGCCAACGTCCTCATATTCTCGAGGATGAAAGAGGAACTGCGCCTGGGCCATGCCATCCGACGTGCCGTCGAGGCGGGCTTCGACCATGCCTGGCCGTCCATCCGCGACTCCAACGTGTCCACGATGATCACCTGCGTGATCCTGTACTGGTTTGGGCGGTATGCTGGAGTCAGCATCATCCAGGGGTTCGCGCTGACGCTCTTCATCGGTGTCGCCGTCAGCATGTTCACCGCCATCACCGTCACCCGGACGCTCCTGCGGGTCCTGCTAACGGCCGGGTTCTTCCACAACCAGTGGTGGTACGGCATCGAGTCCGCGCCGATTCGGCCGCAGGGGGGCCAGAGCAGCGCCGTCGGAGACTAGCCGGAGCGTCACGCTCAAACTACAGCAGTCAGCGCACGCGGCGCATGCGAAACGTGCTGAGCACGATTGAGGTGAGTGGGGTCGATGTTCGACATCGTTGGCAAGCGGTATTACTGGTTCCTCCTTTCGCTGGTGATCATCCTGCCGGGGATGTTCGCTCTGGTCACGCACGGCCTGCGGGAAAGCATCGACTTCACCGGCGGCACGCTGTGGGAGATTCAGACCAACCGGCCGACGACGTCGAACACCATCCTGCAAGTGCTGGCCAGCAAGGGCTACGGTGACTCTCAGATCCAGACATCATCCAACAACACGTTTCTGATCCGGATGCGCGAGATTCAGGAAGGATCGGCCATCAAGGCGCAGATCTCCAGCGCGCTCCAGAGCAAGGTCGGTCCGTTCAAGGAACTCCAGATGCAGTCGGTCGGCCCAACGCTCGGGCTGGCAATCCGGAATCAGGCCCTGCTCGCCGTCCTTTTCGCGTCGATCGGTATCCTGGTGTACATCGCCTATGCCTTTCGCAACACAAATAACCCCTTCCTCTACGGCATCGCCGCGATCATCGCCATGCTCCATGACGTCGCGGTAGTCGTGGGGATTTTCGCCATCCTGGGCTGGGTGCGTGGCACCGAGGTCGACTCGCTGTTCGTCACCGCCCTGCTCACCGTGATCGGTTTCTCCGTCCATGACACGATCGTGGTGTTCGACCGGGTCCGCGAGAACCTCGCCCGGCGCAGCGGTCGCTCGTTCGACCAGGTCGTCAACTACAGCATCAACCAGACGCTCGTGCGATCGCTGAACACCTCGCTGACGGTGCTGTTCACGCTTTCGGCGCTCTACCTCTTCGGCGGCGCGACGACGAAGGACTTCGTGCTCGCGCTGCTCATCGGCATCGCCAGCGGTACCTACTCCTCGATCTTCAACGCCAGCCAGGTGCTTGTCGTCTGGGAGAACCACGAGATCCAGCGGTTCTTCGCGCGGCTGCGCGGCCAGCGGCAGACGGTCCGGCCGGTGCAGCGGGGCGGCGCTTGATGGCAGAGGCGGACCCGTCATCGCGCGCGCGGCTGCGCGTCGGCGTGATCGGCGGCGGGATCGCCGGTCTGACGGCAGCCTACCGCTTCGCGCGCGACGGGCACGACGTGGTCCTCTGGGAGCGTGGGGCGCGCCTGGGGGGACAGGCCGGCGCGTTTCCGCTCCTCGGCACGGCCATCGAGTACTTCTACCACCACCTGTTCATGAGCGATCGCGACATCGTCGCGCTCATGGAGGAGCTCGGCATTGGCGACCGCCTCGTCTGGTTGACGTCAAAGGTCGGGTTCTTCGCGGACGGACGGATCTTCCCCCTCTCCAGCGCGACCGACCTGCTCCGGCTCGACTTCATCCCGCTCGTCGACCGCATGCGCATCGGATTCGCCACCCTGTACCTGCAGAAGCGCTCAAACTGGAGCGCCTTCGAACAGATCACGGCGGCAGACTGGCTGCGGCGCGCGGTGGGCCAGCGCGCGTTCGACCGGGTCTGGGGTGCTCAGCTTCGCGCGAAGTTCGGCCCGCGCGCCGATACGGTGGCCATGGTCTGGTTCTGGAACAAGATCTTCCTACGCACCCAGTCGCGCAAGTCACCCCTCACACGCGAGCGGCTCGGCTACATCGACGGTAGCTTCAACGTGCTCATCGACCGGCTGGGCGAGGCGATCCAGGAGCAGGGTGGGACCGTCCACGTGGGCGTGGGGACGGACGAGGTGGTGCGTGACGGCGAGGGATGGCTCGTTCGCACGAGCAGCGGCGAGGAGTGCTTCTGCGACGTCGTCGTCGCGACGGTCCCCTCACCGATCCTGGCCCGGCTCTTCCCGGACCTCCCCGACGACTACCGCGCCAAGCTGACCGGGGCCGTCTACCAGGGCGCCGTGACGATGCTGCTGCAGTCGCGCTACGCCCTGTCCGACATCTACTGGCTCAACATCGGCGACCCGGCGCTGCCTTTCACCGGGATCATCGAGCACACCAACTTCATCGGCCCGGAGCACTACCAGGGCAAGCACCTGATCTACGTGAGCAAGTACGTCGACCATGACCACCCGTACATGACGATGGACGACGCGGCACTCTTCGAGGAGTACGTGCCCTACCTGAAGATGGTCAACCCGAACTTCCGTCCCGACTGGGTCGAGCGGTCGTGGGTCTTCCGCGAGTACGCGGCACAGCCCGTGATCACGCTCAATTACTCGACGCGCGTGCCGGAGCACCGCACCCCGCTTCCCGGCCTCTACCTGGCGAACACCGCGCAGATCTACCCGGAGGACCGCGGGACCAACTACAGTGTCCGCGTCGGCAACACCATCGCGGCGATCGTGGAGCAGGATCTCCGCGACGGCGTGATCGCTCGCACCGGCGGCACGGTGCCCGCCCGACCCTGACGTTTCGCTGTTGCTCCGGTCCCGGATTGCCTGCTATACTCGCGGTTGCGGCGTCAGGCGCCCGTAGCTCAGTGGATAGAGCGTTTGCCTCCGGAGCAAAAGGCCGCAGGTTCGAATCCTGCCGGGCGTACCAGCAAGCCGCCGCAGTGAGCCCGAGGGACAAACCCTCGGGCTCTCCGCGTTCCGACGTTCGAGCCTGCTCGATAGCTTCCCCGCTGGGGGTATACCGTCAACCCCCCACAACCGCGCGTCGCGGCTTCCACGCGCGGGGGCGCGCTGTTAGAATGCAGGCGTTCAGTCCCGTCGGAGTGGTCACGTCCGCCGCCCACGCGTCTCGTTCCGGGGACCGCGGTTTCGGCGCCACTCGATGATCGAAAGATGATCGTAAAAGGGAGAGTGCCATGCAGCCCACGTTGAAGAGCCCAGCCGCCGGCCGTCTCTTCAACGAAAGCGTGCTGCATGGCGACGATCAACATCGGGATTCTGGCGCACGTCGACGCAGGTAAGACAACACTCACCGAGCGAATCCTCTTTGAGACGGGCATCATCAGGGCGGTCGGGAGTGTCGATCGAGGCACGACCCAGCCCGATACGATGGAGTTGGAGCGAGCCCGCGGGATCACGATCCGATCCGCGGTGGTCTCGTTTCCGCTGAACGACCTCAAGGTCAACCTCATCGACACCCCGGGGCACGGCGACTTCATCGCCGAGGTCGAGCGCTC
>DASSZN010000202.1:0-15420 GCA_035702805.1 Thermomicrobiaceae bacterium
TCTTCGCGTTTGCCCTGGGCGTGATCGGCTGCGAAATGGTCCTCCGTGGGCTGGGAATTCCGCTGTGAGCGGCAGGCAACGACGCCGATGGCTGGAGACATGGACAAGGGCGGGGGAAATCTCGTGAGCTCAAACCTGCAGACAGATCCGGACGTGGCAGCCAAGCAGCCGCGCCCAGAGCGGATCAGCATCCAGGACGCATCGAGCTGGGTCCTGCGCGTCGGCGTCATCACCAGCGTCATCGTCATGCTGACGGGGTTCACACTCAGCCTCGTGCAGCACCCGCTGACGGTGGCGGAGGTCACCGGGATCGCCTTCCCGAGCAATTTCGGGTCAGTGTTCACCGGTATCGCCAAGGGAAACAGCTCGTCGATCATGGAGCTGGGGGTCTTCTTGCTGGTGATGACGCCGGTCGTGCGCGTCTTCACCGCGATGGTCCTGTTCGCGGTCGAGGACCACGACTGGCTCTACACCTCGGTGACCTTTATCGTGCTGGTCACGGTGCTCTCGGCGCTCATCTTCCTCCACTGAGCGTCACGCGCGCCAGGCGCTGCGTCGTGGGCGGAGGAGAGGTTCGCTCTCTCACCGCCCACGCCTGACGCCTGGATAAATTCCGGGGGACCGAGGCTCCTGTCGCCGGTGGCCGACGCACGCGACGCCGGTGGATGACCGTGCGCGTCGCGGCGAGCGTTGGGGCGACGCTCTCCCTACGGGTGCCAGCGCCGGCGCTACGGCGCGCCGGCGTTGCAGACGACCTTGTGCTCGGTCCCCTTGATGATCGGCTCCAGGTTCGGCTTGTTGCAGACGTGGGTCATGACGATAGTCGACGGCACCGGGAAGTTGGGCGGGATCGGCTTGCCGTTGGGCCCGTTGAGGACGGAGGCGTACTGCGGCTGGTGCGCGATGACCATCATGTCGTGCCAGATCGGCCCTGCGCTCACAACGCCATCAGCGGTCGTGGGACTGTCGTTGGTATTGCCGCACCAGACGCCGACGGCCAGGTCGGTCGTATACCCCATCGTCAGGCCGTCGCGGGAGCCGTTGGACGTGCCGGTCTTCGCCGCGACCGGACGGTGAATCTCCGGCACGGTGAGCGCCGTATTGAGCCCGAAGATCATGGCCCGCGCGTTGTTGTCGGTCAGGACGTTGGTGACCTGGTAGACGTTGCCGGCCGGGGCGACCTGCTGGCCGTGCGCGAACGCGGCGGAGCGGTCGAGCTTGTAGAGGACCTTCCCTGCTGAGTTGGTGACCTCGAGCAGCGGCGTATACGGCACGTAGCGCCCCTCGTTGGCGAGCGTGGCGTACATGTTGGTCTCTTCGAGCAGCTTGGTGCCGTCGCCGCCGAGGGTAAAGGACAGGCCGGCGTACTGATTGTTGAGCGAGGTCCTGAGGCCGAGCGCCTTCGCCGTGTTGACCACGTTCTGCAACCCCACCCAGTCCTCCGACTCGACCGCCGGAATGTTGAGCGAGTTGTCGAACGCGGTGCGGACGCTCACCTGACCGTAGTGCTGATAGGTATCGTTGTGCGGTTGGTAGTACTTCCCGGGCTGGCCGGGGATCGGCCACTTCTTGGCGATGTCGTTGAGGATCGTGCCCGGGTAGAACCCGTGCTCGAAGGCGGTGAGATACGTTGCCGGTTTGATCGAGCTTCCCGGTGAGCGGAGCTGCAGGGCGACGTTGACCGCGCCGTCGATCAGGGTGTTGTAGTAGTCGGCGCTGCCGACCATGGAGATGACCTCGCCGTCCCACGGGAGCATGGCGACCATGGCGCCGTTGTCGACGTTGTAGGTCGGCAGGTCCTGCTGGATATGGCTGGCAACGTCCTGCTGAGCCTGCTGCTGCAGGCTGTAGTCCAGGGTAGTCTTGACGGTCAGGCCGCCGCCGTAGACCGCGGCCGCGCCGAACTTCTGCTCGAGCTGAGCCTCGACGAAGGTGACGAAGGCGGGAGCGAGCATCCCCTGGTTCTGGCTGCCCTGCGGCACGATCGGCAGCGGCTCGGCGTAGGCGTTGTCTGCCTGGGACTGGGTGATCATGCCCTGCCGGACCATCTGGTTGAGGACGTACTGCTGGCGAGCCTTCATCAGGCTGTAGTCGACGTAGGGGTCGTAGGCGCTGGGCGCCTGGGGCAGGCCGGCGAGCATGGCGGCCTCGCCGAGGGTGAGGTTCCAGGGGTGCTCGTTGAAGTAGGTCATCGAGGCGGCGTCGATGCCGTAGGAGCGCTCGCCGTAGTAGATGTCGTTGAGGTACATCTGCATGATCTGCGGCTTGGAGTAGTGCTGCGTGAACTCGTAAGCGACGATGGCCTCGCGGATCTTGCGGGTGTAGCTCTCCTGATCGCCGATCCGGTTGGGGTAGATGCGCCGGACGAGCTGCTGGGTGATGGTCGAGGCGCCGGAGATGGGTGCGCCGGCCAGGTTCTCCACGAAGCTGCGGGCGATGGCGGTGGGGTTGACGCCCTCGTTGGTCCAGAAGGAGGAGTCCTCGGCGGCGACGGTGGCGTTGAAGATGTAGGGCTGATGGGGAGCCTTGGGGTCGGACTGCTGCTGCCGGATATGGTCGAGGATCTCCTGGTAGGAGACGGGGGTGCGGTAGCCGGTGTTGGGGTTGGCGATCTGGGTGAGGAGCTTGCCGGTACGGTCGTAGATCTTGGTGGTCGCGAAGGCGAGGCCGTCGACCGGGCCGACGTGGCTGACGTTGGGGAGGTTCTTGCTGACGCTCGACCACAGGGCGACGCCGCCGGCCGCCGCGGTCACGGTACTCACGCTCGCCAGCGCGAAGGCGGCACCGATCGCGACCAGGAACATCGCGCCGAGCCGCCAGAGCCACGAGTTCGACTTCGGGGCATGGTGGAACCGGAGCGGCATCCGATTGGGCCGGGGCAGCACCCGGGCGCCCTGCGCGTACAGCATGGCGCGGCGCCGCCCGCGGGGCCGCCGCAGACTGGAGTTGAAGAATGGACCGTACACCATACGTGGAGGCTCACTCTCGTCCGGCTGCGGCCCGAGGATCCGGCCGCGACGCCGCCGGCTCTCGCGGCCCGGCGACCCAGGGTGACCATGAAGATAACGCGCGCGGACGCCGAAGCGTAACGGCCCGCCGCTCGTCGGCCCGGGATGGCGCCCGATCGACCGTCCCGACGCAGCGGGGCCGCGTCGTCAACCCGTCTTGGCACGCGTCCGGAAGCGGCGGCCTCGCAAGTCGTGGGCCGCGCCGGCCGGCGACGCGGCCGTCTTGTCGGCGCCCGGTGGCTGTCGTAGCCTGAGCGCGCGACCGTCGTGCGTCGCGCGCCCGATCATCAGCGGAGACCGGCGCGGGCACGGCGCGTGGAGGGAGGGCCCACGGTGACCTGGGACGAGACGATCCTGTCCTGCTTCCGCGAGGCGGGTGTGCGCCTGGTGAGCTACGTGCCCGACAAGGTGCTGATCCCGCTGATCGACGGCGTCGAGCGCGACGACCACTTCCTCACGGTGCCGGCGACGCGGGAGGAGGAGGCGATCGGCATCGTCGGCGGGGCTTTCATGGGCGGGGCGCGTGGCGCGGTGATGATGCAGACCAGTGGGTTCGGCAACTCGATCAACGCGCTGGCATCCCTGGCCGTCCCCTACCAACTGCCGGTGCTCATGGTGATCTCGGAGCGCGGAGTACTCGGGGAGTTCAACCCGGTGCAGACGCTGATTGCCCGCACGCTACGCCCGACACTCGACGCGCTGGGGATCTCCCACGTGACGCTGGCGCGCGAGGACGAGGTCGAGTTCCTGTCAGCCCGGACCATGGCGCAGTGCTTCCGCACGCAGGCGCCGGCAGCGCTGATCCTGTCGCCGATGCTGACCGGCGGCAAGGAGGACGTGCTCTAGGCAACGGGGTCACCGGCTACCGACGAAGGGGCGCAGCATGGCGACGCGACTTCAAGCGGGGCGCGAGGCGGAGGCGGGCGGGCGAATGAGTCGCCTGGAGTTGACCCGACGCCTGGTGGCGCGGCTCGACGCGGGCGAGGCGATCGTGGCCGGCATCGGCAACACCAACTTCGATCTGGCGGCCGCGGCTAAAGAGCGACCGCAGAACTTCTACATGATGGGGAGCATGGGGCTGGCGACCTCGATCGCGCTGGGGGTGGCGCTGGCGCGTCCGGAGCGGCGGGTCTTCGCGCTCGAGGGGGACGGCTCGCTGCTGATGAATCTGGGCGCGCTGAGCACGGTCGCGTTCCGGGCGCCGGAGAACCTGACGATCGTCGTCTGGGACAACGGCAGCTACCAGATCACCGGGAACCAGCCGGCGGCGACGTCGCGCGCGACCGACCTGGTGGCGACGGCGCGGGGCGCCGGGATCGAGGCGAGCGCCTGGGCCGCGAACGAGGAGGACTTCGAGCGCCTGGTCGAGCGGGCTCGCACGGGCACCGGCCCGTTCCTGATCGCGGCGCGGATCGACGACGCACCCGGCGCGGGCCGGCCGGAGCGGGACCCGGTGCTCCTGAAGGACCGCTTCATGCGCGGCATCGGGGCGCGCGGCTGAACGCCCGGCTCCCTCCGCCGCGCGAGGCTGCCGTCGCCCCGGGAATGGTCATCTCCGGGATGGCCTGAGCCGCTGCCACAGAGACGGGTCCGCCCATGTCGCCGTGTCGACGCGGCAGATACCCGTGACCGGCCGGCTCCGGTCTCCCATCCCCGCCGCGCCGGGCTACTGACCGGACGGCCGCGCCCAGTGCTCGAACTCGACCTGCTGGCTCGACACCCGCAGCACGACGCGGGCGCCGATGACCGCCTGGACCGCCGCGTAGGGCACCACCAGGTCGGGGGCGTCCGGCTTGTGGACGCGGAAGGCCGCCTGCTCCAGGCCCGCGACGTCGCCGAGTACCTGGTCGTCCGCCGTCGCGACCTGCATCCCCTGGCCGACGGGCGGGCGGCCGGGGCCCGACGGTGCCGGACCCGGGAACTTCGTCCAGCCGAGATTCGGTGCTTCCTCGGCCGTCACGTGGAGCGTGACCCGGTCATCGTCGACGTGCGCGATCGCGCCGTAGCGCAGGTGGAGGTCGAGCGCCAGCGCGCGGTCCACCGTGAAGCTGTCCTTCTCGGTCGAGCGGACGCTCCCGATCCGGCGACCGTCGGACCCCACGACCTCCATGCCGGCCACCACCTCGTACTGAGCGCTCTCCATGGCAGACTCCCTCGTTCGACTCGCGCCCGGCGGCGCGCCCCGCCGAGGCGGGCGCAGAGGCCGTGCCGGGAGTCGGTGGAGTGAGGCACGCGACGGTGGGCCGGGTTACGCGCCGGTGCTATAATCCGGTCCGCCCGAGATGCCGGGCCGTATCCGCATCCCATATGCCTTTCTGCGCTGCCGCCTCGCCCGGTGGGGCAACGAGCCGGAGTCGAGACAGCGCAAACCCGAAGGAGGAGCCGTTGCCCGGGTATACCCCCATGCCCCGTAAGTACGAACTCATGGTCCTCATCAACCCCGAGGTCACCGAGGACGCCCTGACCGCGGAGATCGACCAGATCTCGGCGCTGATCAGCGGCGCCGAGGGGACCGACATCGAGGTCAAGCGCGACACCCCCTGGGGGCGGCGGCGGCTGGCCTACCAGATCCAGAACTTCCGCGACGCGACCTACGTCCTCTACCATTTCAGCAGCGCGCCCGCGCGCGTGCTCGATCTCGAGCGTGAGCTGAAGCTCGACGAGCGTGTGATTCGCTACCTGGTGGTTCGCTACGAGGAGCCGGCCGAGGCACCGCCGGTCGAGCGTCCCGATCGGCCCGAGCGGGCTGAACGGCCCGAGCGGTTCGAACGGTCGGAGCGGGCCGAGCGGGCCCGTTGACGGGTCCCTAGCCGCAGAGGAGTGCGCCCATGTCTCGGGGCTTGAGCAAGGTGCAGATCATCGGAAACCTCGGCCGCGACCCGGAGATGCGCTACACGCCGAGCGGTGCGGCGGTGACCGAGTTCTCGGTGGCGGTCAACCGGCGCCGGCGCGGCCAGGACGGCCAGCAGGTGGACGAGACCGACTGGTACCGGGTCGTCTGCTGGAGCAAGCTCGCCGAGTTCGCCGACCAGTACCTCAAGCGCGGCATGCGCGTCTACGTGGACGGGCGGCTGCAGATCCGTCACTACACCGGCAATGACGGGCAGGAGCGGACGGCCGTCGAGGTCGTGGCCAACGACGTCGTGATGCTGACGCCGCGCGACGACGCCAGCGCCGGCCCAAGGGAGTCCGGCGGCGGGCGGCGCCCGGTCGAGGCCGAGGCCGGCCGCGAGGACGACTTCGACGACGTGCCGTTCTAGCGACTGAACGAGGAGGAGCGCGGCGTGCCGCATGCCCGCCCGGCGGGACGGCGCTCGCGCGAGTGTGGAAAGGGCTTCGATGGCTGAGGAACGACGTGAGGAGCGCCGCGACGACCGGCGCGACGAGCGCCCGGGTGGCGCGCCCGGCGAGGGCGGCCGGGACCGTGGCGAGCGCGGCGACGGTGAGGGTGGAGCCCGCCGGCGGCGCTTCGGCGGTGGCGGCCGGTACTACCCACGCCGCAAGGTCTGTGGCTTCTGCATGGACCACATCGACACGGTGGACTACAAGGACTTTGGCCGGCTCCGGCGCTACATCTCGGACCGCGGCAAGATCGAGCCGCGCCGCCAGACCGGCACCTGCGCCAAGCACCAGCGCTCCCTCTCGGTGGCGATCAAGCGCGCGCGCCACGTGGCGCTGATCCCCTTCACCCAGTAGCGCTCGACGGCGACCGCCGGTTCCGCGCCGCTCCGGCAGGAACCGGTCGCCGTGCCCGCCGGCCAGGCCGCGGCGCGGGGGCGGGCCCACGCACATCGACGATCGGACGAGGCTGACCGAGATGAAAGTAGCGCCATGATCGATCGCGTTCGTCGACTGTTCGGGCGGGGCGGTAGCCGCCCGAACACGCGTCGCCGAGTATCCCGTCGCGAGCGGGAGGAGTTCCAGCGCAAGGTGGCCATCATCGGCATCACCGTTGCCGGTGTAGCGCTGGTCCTGATCCTCGGTGCTGGCGCCGTCTACCAGTACTACTATCTGCCCCACGAGACGCTGGCCACCGTCAACGGAGTGAACATCGACAAGGCCGACTACTGGATGGCGCGCAAGCTCACCCTGATCAACGAGGTGCAGCAGTACTCTCAGTACGCGTCGTTCAGCACCGGCCAGCAGGCCACCCAGTATCAGCAGCTCGCCCAGCAAGCCCAGACCCAACTCGGCACCGTCGAACAGGACCCGGTCGACTCAGGCACGCTGAGCCAGCTGGTCGACGGTCAGCTGACGCTGCAGCGGGCGAACAAGCTCGGGGTCACCGTGACCAGCGCGGAGGTCGATCAGCTGCTGGCGCAGTTCTTCTCGCCGGTGCCGATCGCCAGTCCGACGCCGACGCTGGGGATCGACCCGACCGCGGAAGCCTGGGCCACCGCGACTGCCCAGGCGCAGGCGACCGCGCAGGCGCTGGCCGCGACGCCCGCGGCAACTCCCGCCGCGACGCCCCCCGCCACTCCGCCTCCCGCGTCCACGCCGGTGCCGAGCCCGTCCAACGCCACGACCGTGCTCGGCACCCCTGGTGCGGCCACACCCGGCGCCACGCCCAGCGGGACGCCGGCTCCGTCGCCAACCCTGAGTCCGGCGCAGGCGGCGGCGACCGCGACGGCCACCTACCAGCAGTTCAAGACCAACGTGCTCAACCAGGCGGGCATGAGCCTCAACGACTACCGCCGGCTGGTCGCCGAGCCAGAGGTCGCGCAGCAGAAGATCGACTACAAGCTGCAGTCCGAGGTGCCGACGCGGGCCGAGCAGATCCACGCCGCCCACATCCTGGTCGCCACGCAGGCAGCCGCGAACGCGATCGAGAACGAGCTCAAGCAGGGCACCAACTTCGCGCAGGTGGCCAAGAACCAGAGCATCGACAAGTCGACCGCGGTCAACGGCGGCGACCTTGGCTGGTTCCCGCGCGGCGTGCTGCCCAAGGACTTCGAGGACGCGGCCTTCGCGCTCCAGGCGGGGCAGGTCAGCCAGCCCGTGCACACGGCGTACGGCTGGGACATCATCAAGGTCTACGCCAAGGAGAACAACCGGCCGGTCGACGTGAACATCCTCAATCAGCTGCGCAGCCAGGCCTACACGAACTGGCTCAACCAGCAGACCGCCAGCTCGACGATCGTCTGGCACGTGGCGCCGCCCACGCCCACGCCGACGCCGTCGACCTTCCAGCCGCCGGCGGGAGCGCCACCGACGCCCACGCCGACCCCGTCGCCGACGCCGCGCCCGGCAACGCCGGGAGCCACGCCGGCGGTGACGCCGACACCGTAGCTGGGCAGCGGCGCGGTCGAGCAGGCCGCGCCGCTCGCTTCCGGCCCCCTGGCACGAGCGGCTCCGCCATCCGGGAAAGGTACGTGCGTGAACAGCCAGGTCGTGTGCTACTTCAACGGCTCGTTCGTTCCGCTCCAGGACGCGAAGGTCGGCGTGATGACCCACGCGTTCAACTACGGCACCGCCTGCTTCGAGGGGATCCGTGCCTACTGGAACGCCGACGAGCGGCAGCTCTACGCGTTCCGGCTCGCCGACCACTTCGATCGCCTGCGCCGCAGCGCCCATATGCTGATGATCGAGCTGCCGCACGACCGGGACACCCTCTGCGAGATCACGCGCGACCTGCTCGAGCGCAACGCCTTCGAGGGGGACGTCTACGTTCGGCCGCTGGCCTACCTGTCCTCCGAGATGATCGGGGTGCGGCTGCACAACGTCGAGCACGGCTTCGTGATCTACGCGGTACCGTTTGGCGACTACATCGAGACGGGCGGCATCCGCGCGATCACCAGCTCCTGGCGGCGGATCGACGACAACGCCGCCCCCGCGCGCGCCAAACTCACCGGCATCTACGTCAACTCCGCCTTCGCCAAGACGGAGGCCTTCCTCAACGGCGCGGACGAGGCCATCATGCTCACCGACGACGGCCACGTGTCCGAGGGAAGCGCGGAGAACCTGTTCGCGCTCGTCGCCGGTGAGCTGGTCACGCCGCCGCCGACCGACAACATCCTGCTGGGGATCACCCGCGACACGGTCATCCGGCTGGCCGAGGACCGGTTGGGCATGCAGGTATGCCAGCGGTCGATCGACCGCAGCGAGCTCTACGGCGCGGACGAGCTGTTCCTGTGCGGGACCGGTGCCCAGATCGTGCCGATCACCCAGCTCGACCACCGCGCCATCGGCGGCGGCCGGGTTGGGCCGGTGACGACCGCCATCAGCCGGGGCTACATGGACGTGGTCCACGGGCGCGACGGGCGCTACCAGGAGTGGTTGACCCCCGTCTACCAACGCGAGCCCGACAAGCGGCCGTAACCCATGGAGACCGCGGAGCCCGACACGTCGACACGCGGCTGGCGGCCGGCGGCATCGCCCGGCGGCATGATCGGCGGGCTCGGAGTCGTTGTCTGCCTGTTGCTGGCGGCCGCGGCACTGACGGCGGTGGTGGGCCGGTCGCCGTCCACGCTGCCGAGGATGGCGTTGCTGGGCGCCGGTGCCGCGCTGATCGTGCTGGCGCTCGCGCTCATCGTGCTGCTCTGGGGCTACCTGACGATCGGGTACGAGCTGAGTGACCGGGAACTCCTGATCCGCTGGGGCACCCGGCGCGAGCGGATTCCGCTGGACACGATCAGCCACGTCGGCCCGGCGACAGAGCTGCTGGGTGAGCACCGCGGCGGCTGGCAGCGATTCTGGCCCGGGTACTACGTGTCGGAGCGGCAGTCGACGGCCGGGCCGGTGCAGACCGTGGCGACGCTGCCGCCGCGCCGCCAGCTCGTGATCTCAACCGTGACCAGGCTCTACGCGATCTCGCCGGAGCACCCGGTGCTCTTCGTCGAGGAGTATGGGCGGCTGAGGCGGGCGCTCGGGCCGGGTGAGACCGGGCCGGGGGTGCCGGAGCAGGGGCAGGGCGCGCTCCGGCTGGTGTCGGCCGGCTGGACCGGCCCGGTTCCGATCGTGATGCCGAAACGGCCACGCCTGGACGACGGTCCGGCCGACGGCGGCGTCGACGTCGAGACGCCTGCACGCGAGCCCGAGCACCCGGCTGGAACGAGCCCGGGAACCGCCGCGCGGGTCCCGGCGCGCCTGATCGAGGACTCCGTGGCCATCGGCATCCTCGCGGCAACGGTAGCGCTGACGCTCGGCCTGATCGCCTACATCCTGACGCGCTACAGCGCCCTCCCGGCAACGATTCCCCTGCACTGGAACGCCGCGGGCGTACCGGATCGCGTCGAGCCGCGGCGTGCGATCTGGACGATTCCGCTCATCGGCGTGCTGGTGGCGCTGGCGAACCTGGGACTGGCCTGGAGCGTGGCGCGCTTCGACCGCTTCGCCGCGCGATTCCTGCTGGCGGCGACGTGCCTCGTCGACCTGGTTGCCTGGGTGGCGGTGATCAGCCTCATCCGCTGACGATGCGCGGCCGGTCCGGCACGCAACAGGGCCGGTGGTTGCATGCCGCCCCCAACGGGGGGAGAGGACCGGGGATGGTCAGGCGCCTCATCTGGGTCGTGGCGCTCGTACTGGTGACGGCCGCGGCGGTCGGCGCGGTCGGTGCTCTCCACCGCTCGCCCGCCGTGATCGCACCGGTCGCGCTGGCGAGTCCGGCCGCGACGCAGGCGCTGCCGACGCCGGCGCCGACCGATACCCCCATGCCCACCCCGACGCCGACCGCCGTGCCCACGCCCACCCCCAGCCCGACACCCGCGGCGACACCGACCCCGGTCGCCTACCGCACCCTGACCGGCGCGCCCGCGGCGACCCCGCCGCCGCGCCCAATCGCGGTCCAGATCGACAACGCGCCGGGGGCCCGGCCGCAGACCGGTCTGGTGGACGCGGACGTCGTCTACGAGTGGCCGACCGAGGCGCAGCTGACGCGCTTCACCGCCCTCTACCAGACGCGGGCGCCCACCGTGGTTGGCCCGGTGCGCAGTGCCCGCCTGATCGACCTGCAGATCATCCCGGCGCACGACGCCATCCTGGCCTACTCCGGCGCCGCGACCGAGGTGGAGGCGCTCCTCGCGCGGGCGCACCTCGACCGGCTGCAGGTGGACGTCGACGCCGCGGCCGCCAGCTGGCGGTCGACGGATCGCTACGCGCCGTACAACCTGTATACGTCGATCCAGGGGCTGCGCGGGGTGGTTGCGCGGCACGGCTGGGCGACGCCGTCCACGGCACAGCCGTTCGTCTTCGGCCCGGCCGCGCCGGGCGGGTCCGTCTCGGGCGGCGTCGACATCCCGTACGCGACGGGAGCGGTCGACTTCAGCTACGACCCGGCGACCCGAACCTACCCCCGCTCGGTCGACGGCGCGCCCCACCGCGACGCAGCTACCGGACAGCAGATCGCGCCGCGGAACGTGGTCGTGCTCTTCACGACCTTCACGCCGACCAGCATCATCGAGGACGTCGCGGGCGACCGGTCGCTCGACGTCTCGCTGCAGGGCTCGGGCACCGCCTGGGTGTTTCGGGACGGGCGGCGCTACGTGGCGCGCTGGCAGCGAAGCGGGCTCACCGATACGCTCCACTTCGTCGATGCCACGACCGGCCAGCCGGTCCCGCTCGCGGAGGGGCAGACCTGGATCTGCCTGGTGCCGCAGTGGCTCACGGCGACGCCGAAGCCCTGATTTTGCCTTTGCTATAATGGCGCGGGCGTCCGGGACGGTGAACTGGAGCACGGGCGTCGATGCCCCGACGGAGACCGCGCGCGGGTGAAGTGCCGGGCGGAGGGCAATGGCCAATCTGATCACGATCGGCCGCCTGGCGCTCCTGTTCGTCGCGATCGCGTTCATCTACTCCCGGTCTCTCACCCTGGCAGCGCTGGCGATCCTGCTGATCGCGCTGGTCTTTGCGAGCGACGGCCTGGACGGCTTCGTGGCGCGGCGCCGCCAGTCGACGAGCGACTTCGGAGCGGTGCTCGACATCGCGGGCGACCGCGTGGTCGAGAACGCGCTCTGGATCGTGTTCGCGCAGCGGGGACTGATCGGGGTCTGGGCGCCGCTGGTCGTGATGACCCGCGGGTTCCTCGTCGACGCGATGCGCAGCGTCACCTTCGCGGCCGGCAAGTCGGCGTTCGGCGAGAACACGATGATGCTGACCCCGTTGAGCCGCTTCCTGACCGCCTCGCGCTTCATGCGCGCCTTCTACGGCGCGGCGAAGGGCCTCGGGTTCCTCTTCCTGGCCGGTCTGGTCGCCTCGCTGCTGCCGGCGGCGGCCGGGAGCGGGCTCGCCGGCCTGTACGGCCACGCGAGCTTTCGCGTCGCCGGCTGGTTCATGGTCTACTCGGCGCTGGCGCTGACCATCGTCCGCGGGGTGCCCGTGCTGTACGATGCGATGTACTACGTGCGCGGTTCCGGTGAGGATTCGCGATGATCGCGGCCGTCTTCGATGTCGATCGCACCCTGCTGCCCGATACCACGGCGGAGCGCCTGTTCCTGCGCTACCTGATCCGGGAGCGCGTCCTCGGGGCGCGCGCCGCGCTCGAGACGATGCGGTTCGTGGCCGTGCGCGGCTGGCCGCACCCGATACGGGCCGTGCGCGCCAACCGGCCCTACCTGGGCGGGCAGCGGGTCGCCGGGATGACGGAGCTGGGGGCGCGCTGCTACGACGAGGTGATCCGGCCGCGCCTGGCGGGTGCCGGCATCGAGCGCGTACGGGACCACGCGGCGCGCGGCCACCGGACGGTGCTCCTGTCCGGGTCGCTCCCCTTCGTGCTCAAGCCGATGGCGGACGCGCTGGGAGTCGACGACGTGATCTGCAGCCAGCTCGCGGACCGGAACCAGCGGCTGACCGGGCGCCTGCTCGGTCCGCACCCCTACGGATCGGCGAAGGCGCTGCTGGTGCGCCGCCTCGCCGAGGAGCGCCAGATCGACCTCGGCCAGTCGTTCTGCTACGCCGACCACCACACCGACGTCGGCATGCTGCGCCTCTTCGGCCATCCCGTCTGCATCAATCCCAACGACCGGCTGCGGTCGGTCGCGCAGCGGCTGGGCTGGCCGATCGAGGAGTTCCGCTAGACAACGGAGAGGCACCAGGTGTCGGGAAGCGGGCCGCGGCCGCGGCCGACGTTCAAGGTCCGCCTGAGCATCGCGCTCGCCCGCTGCCTGGTCTGGTGCTTCCGCGCGCTGCCGGTGCCCGTCGCCTACTGGCTGGCCGACCGGGTCGGCGATCTGGTCTACCACCTGTTCCGCACGTACCGTGGCAACGTGAGCTCCAACATGGCCCACGTGCTCGGGCCGTCGGCCACCCCCGAGGAGGTACAGCGGGTCGTCCGGCGCGTCTTCCGGGCGAGCTCCCGGAACTTCGCGGACATGCTGCGCGTGCCGTCGCTGTCACCGGAGGCGCTCATGGGTGGCGTGACGGTGACCGACGAGAGCTGGCAGCATCTGGACGCCGCGGTGGCCCATGGGCGAGGCGTCGTGCTGGTGACCGCGCACTTCGGCGCCTTCGACTCGGTGGGGCAACTCCTGTGCGTGGCCGGCTACGACGTGACCGGGGTCGTCACGCGCACCGTGCCGGAGTTCATCGACACGGCGGTGGGGTACCTGCGGCAGAGTCGCGGAATGCCGATGGAGCCGGCGACGCCGGGCGGCATCCGGCGCGTGGTGGGGCGGCTCAAGCGCGGCGGGATCGTGGCCATGCTGTCCGACCGGGACTTCTTCCGGAGCGGACGTCCGGTGGTCTTCTTCGGCCGCGAGACGACGCTGCCGCCGGGCCCGGCGCGCCTGGCCCGCGACACCGGCGCGGTCATCCTCCCAATCTTCACGCCGCGCCGAGCGCAGGGCCGCGAGCTGATCATCGAAGAGCCGTTCGCCGTTGAGGCGACCACCGACGTCGACGCCGACGTCGATCGCGCCCTGGCGCGCATCGTTCAGAACTTCGAGCGCCGCATCGGCCAGGATCCCGACCAGTGGGTCATGTTCCAGCGCGTGTGGCCCGAGCGGCGGACAACCGCCCTGCGGGTCTTTCCGGTCGGCTCGCCGCTCGAGGGCGAGATCCTCGGGCGTGGCGCGACCGCCGAGGGTCCGCTGACGCGCCCACCGGAGCCGCCCACAGGTCGTACGGTGTCGCGGCCGTCACCGTCACCGGCACCAGCTCACCGACCGGGAGCGCGCCGGGAATGAAGACCATCCCGTCGACCTCCGGCGCGTGACGACGTGCCCGGCCCACCGCGAGCGGCTCGACGCCGCCCGCCTCGTCCTCGACCTCGCCGATCGCCTCGACCAGGACGTCCAGCGTCGCCCCGACCAGCGCCTGGTTCTTGCGCAGGGAGATGCCCTGCTGCAGTTCCATGATCGCGGCGCGGCGCTCCTGGGCGACCTCGGACGGGACCGGGTCGGCGAGCAGGGCGCTGCGCGTGTTGGCCTCGTAGGAGTAGGTGAAGACGCCGACGTGGTCGAACGCCATCTCGGCCACGAAGTCGTAGAGGGTCTGGAACTGGGCGTCGGTCTCCCCGGGATAGCCGACGATCAGGGTCGTCCGCATGGTGACGTCGGGCAGCGTGCTCCGGGCGTGATCGACCAGACGACGGGTCATGTCGACGCTGCTCGGGCGGCCCATCGCGCGCAGCACGGCCGGGTCGGCGTGCTGGATCGGCATGTCGAGGTAAGGGACGACCATCGGCAGCTCGGCCATGGCATCGACGAGGCGCAGGGTCAGCGGGCTCGGGTAGATGTAGAGCAGCCGCAGCCAGGGTAGGGTGGGGACCTCCTCGGCGATCATGTGGAGGAGCGACGGCAGCCCGTGCTTGATGCCGAGGTCGGCGCCGTAGCGGATGGTGTCCTGCGCCACGAGCACGACCTCGCGCGTGCCGGTCTCGACGAGCTCGCGGATCTCGCGCACGACCTCCGACGGGCGCTTGCTGACCTGGCGGCCCTTGATGAGGGGGATGACGCAGAAGTGGCAGCCGTGGTCGCAGCCGTCGGCGACCTTCACGTAGGCACTGGGCCCGGCGTGGCGCCGGTTGAAGCTGTGGAGCATCTCGGCGGGGTCGAGCGCGGCCGGTGGCTCGAGCGCCTCGTAGCCGAGGAGGTCGCCGACGACCCGGCCGATCTGCGCCCACTCCTGCGTCGGCACGACGGCGTCGACGCCCGCTGGGATCTCGGCGCGGTGGTCGCCGAGGGCGGCCATGCAGCCGGCGGCGACGACGAGCTGGCCGGGCCGACGGCGGCCGAGCAGATCGTTGATGGCGCCGACCGACTCCCGGCGCGAGGCGGCGAGGAAGCCGCAGGTGTTGACGACGAGGACGCGGGCGTCCTCCGGACGCTCGGCCGCGCTCAGGCCCTGCTCGCCGAGGACGCGGGCGATTCCCTCGGAGTCGACGTGGTTCTTCGAGCAGCCCAGTGTGACGATGTGGTACGAGTCGGCCACGACGGCTCCCTGCCTGACGGCGCCGATCCGGCGCGCTAGCGGTAGTTGA
>DASSZN010000208.1:0-3127 GCA_035702805.1 Thermomicrobiaceae bacterium
ACGTCGCAGCCGAACCAGACCGGCTCACCGTCGGTGATGGTGCGCTGGGCGATCTCCTTGATCAGGTCGATCTCGACGTTGAGGTACTTCACGATCGCGCCGCCGACCACATTGCCCAGGTACTCGACGGTGAACGTGCGCCCCATCGGGCTCGTCGGCCGCGGGTCGTGGACCAGGCAGACGTAGGAGTCGAGCGGGATCGTGACGTACTTGGCGGCGAACTCCCGCGGCGTCATCTCGGGGTCGCGGTGGAACTTCTTGTTGCTGTCCGTCCACTGCCAGCTGAAGCGCTCGGGCGGCGTGCCCAGGTGGATCGAGAGGATGCGGTAGACGGCCGAGAGGACCTCCTCCTTGGCCACCCGCAGCTCGGCGGCGGTCGCCCCCTCCGCCCGCATCGCGCGCAGCGTGCGCGCGCCGTCGCGCAGCTTGGCCCACAGCATCGTGTTCATGCGCCGGGTGTTCGACGAGCTCTCGGTCTCCGGCATCATCGCCTTGGGCACCAGGCCGTGCTTCTTGACCAGGTTCACGAACATGTTCCACTGGCCGCCGTCCTCGAGCGGCCGGGAGAGGAGGAAGGCGACCGTGCGGTCGTCAATGTCGCGGTCGCTGGTCTCGATGATGGCCTCGAGGAAGTAGTTGGCGCGCTCGAGCTTGTCCCAGAAGAGGGTGAAGTTCTGGCTGAACTCGAACTCCTTCAGCCCCATCTTCTGCTTGGCGCCGACGCGGAACAGGTTGAGGCCGGCGAACATCCAGCAGCGGCCGGTCGAGCAGGAAGCCGACCGTGCGGTCGTCGACATCGCGGTCGCTCGTCTCGATGATCGCCTCGAGGAAGTAGTTGGCGCGCTCGAGCTTGTCCCAGAACAGGGTGTAGTTCTGGCTGAACTCGAACTCCTTGAGGCCCATCTTCTGCTTGGCGCCCACGCGGAACAGGTTGAGGCCGGCGAACATCCAGCAGCGCCCGGTCTGCTTCTGGTTGGTGACGGACCAGTCGTCGAGCTGGTGGGAGAAGGTGTGGTCGATCCCGGCGACGATCCGCCGGTTGAGCGCCACGTCGTCCACCGGCACCCGGGTCACCGCGTTCTGGGCAACGAGGTTCGTCGGGATGTCGTCGAACGCCCGTCGGAACCCCTCCAGCGTCCCCTCGGACAGTGCGCCCGCGCCGGCGACGATAGTCGCCCGTGGGCCCGACTCGATCGCGGTCATAGCTGCCTCCATCCGGATCGCCTGCGTTCGTCTCGCCCCGGATCCTACCCCACCCGCCGGACACCGTGAAGTGCCCCTTGGCTGTCGGTGGACAGTCCTATGTCGAACTTAGCAGGTACAACGGCACATTCGAACTGTTACTGACCTGTAACGGTGAGAAACCCGCCGGTATGCGCCTGTAACGCCCGGGGGACTAGGGTCGGGCCAGAGAGGGGGCGCCGGTCGCGAACCCGACATGTCGATCACGCTCGGGGAGCACCGGGGGATCCGCGTTCGCGTTTACGCGTTTAGAGGAGCGTCGCTCGTGACCACTGTTCTCCGGTCGGCCGGAACCGATGGCCAGCCTGTCGCGGTCGCCGAGCCCGGGCTGGACGCCCTCGCGCGCTCGTTCCCGGCCATCATCTTCGACTGGGACGGGACCGCGGTCACCAACCGTCGCGAGCGCGCCGACGCGCTTGTCACGCTGGCGCAGGCGCTGCTGGCGCGCGGCGTCTGGCTCATCGTGATCACGGGCACGAACTACGGCAACGTCGACCGCCAGTTCTGCAGCCGAATCTCCCCGTCGACCCGTCATCACCTGCTCGTGTGCACCAACCGCGGCTCGGAGGTCTTCGGCTTCGACCGGCGCGGCCGCCGCATCCGCCGCGCGGCGCGCGTCGCCACGCCCACCGAGGACCGCGCGCTCGACGCCGTCGCCGAGGACGTGCGCGACGTCATCCGGCGCGACACCGACCTCGCGGTCGGCATCGTCTACGACCGCCTCAACCGCCGCAAGATCGACCTCATCCCGCTGCCGGAGTGGCAGGACCCGCCGAAGGCCCGCATCGGTGACCTGCTCCAGGCCGTCGAGGACCGACTGCGCGCGGCCGGTTGGTCCGGCGGCCTCGGCGCGGCGATCCGGCTGACCGCGAGCCTCGCTCGCGAGCACGGCCTCGGCGACGCCCGCATCACCAGCGACGTCAAGCACATCGAGGTCGGCCTGACCGACAAGGGGGACGCCCTCACCTGGGTGCGCCGCGAGCACCTGGGACCACTCGGCATCGCCGAGGCGGACGTGCTGATCGTGGGGGACGAGTTCGGCCCGGTCGGCGGCTTCGTCGGCAGCGACGACCGGCTGCGCGCCGAGAGGGGCGACGCCGTGGTCATCTCGGTCGGCCCCGAGCCGAACGGAGTCCCGGACGGCGTGCTCCACCTGGGTGGCGGCCCCGCCCGCTTCCGCGCGCTGCTGGCCGGTCAGGTCTGGCGCCACGTCGGCGCGGCGTCCGGCGACCCCGCCGGCAGCGACGACCGGCTACGCGCCGAGGGGGGCGACGCCGTGGTCGTCTCGGTCGGCCCCGAGCCGAACGGCGTCCCGGACAGGGTGCTCCACCTGGGTGGCGGCCCCACCCGCTTCCGCGCGCTGCTGGCCGGCCAGGTCTGGCGCCACGTTGGCGCGGCGTCCGGCGACCCCGCCGGCGAGGGCGACCTCTTCGCCAGTCCGTCCGATCAATCCTGGCAGGTCAGCGAGTCCGGCTACTCGCCCGCGATCGAGCGCGCCGTGGAATCGCGGCTCACCGTGAGCAACGGCTTCGTCGGCGTGCGCGCGTCCCTGCTTCAGCCGACCGACGCCTCCGATCCCGGGACGCTCGTCGCGGGACTGTTCGGCACTCCCGGCGGCGACGTGGGCGGACCCGGACTGGTCGACGCGCCCGACTGGCTTGCCTTCCAGCTCGCCGTCGACGGCCAGCCGCTGGAGGTCGACCGCGGCAGGACCGTGACGTATCGGCGCACGCTCGACCTGGCGCGCGGCATCCTCCACTCCGAGTGGGAGCACGAACTGACCTCCGGTCCGCGCGTCCGCCTCCGGGGCCTCCGCTTCGCCTCCCAGGCCGACCGCTCCCTCGCCGTAGAGGCTATCCTCGTGGAGACGGACCGGCCGGTCGCC
>DASSZN010000160.1:0-6113 GCA_035702805.1 Thermomicrobiaceae bacterium
GAGGACGCGTTCCTGAACTTCGTCTACTTCCCGCTGCGCGACGCCGACGGCGCGGTCGACGGGATCGTCGCCTTCGGGGTCGACGTGACCGAGCAGGTGCGCGCGCGCCAGGTCATCGAGGCCGCGGCGCGGCAGCGGGACGTGCTGTTCCAGATGGTGTCGCACGACCTCAGGAGCCCGCTGACGACCATCCGGGGCCTGAGCCAGCTCCTCCAGCGGCAGCTGGCCCGTTCGGCGGCGCCGGATCCCGAGCGGCTGCGCCAGGGGCTGTCGACCATCGACGCGGCGACGACGCGGATGATGCGCCAGATCAACGAACTGATCGACTTGGCCCGCACCGAGGCTGGGCAGGACCTGACGCTGGAGCGCGAGCCGACCGACCTGGTGGCACTGGTCGAGGAGGTCGTCTCGGAGTACCGGCACGCCGCGTCCCGGCACCGGTTCGAGCTCGAGTTGGGCGCGGTCGAACTCCGCGGCGAGTGGGACCGCGACCGGCTCCACCGGGTCGTGAGCAACCTCGTCGGCAACGCGATCAAGTACAGCCCCGACGGTGGCACCGTCCGGATCTCGCTGGAGGCCGAGCCGGCGCCCACGGCCGAGCACGCCGTGCTGCGGGTGCGCGACGAGGGCATCGGAATTCCGGCGGACGACATCCCCTACATCTTCGACCGATTCCGCCGCGCCACCAACGCGCAGGGGATCGATGGGACCGGCATCGGGCTGGCGAGCGTGAGGGCGATCGTCGAGCAGCACGGCGGGACCGTCGACGTCACCAGCACGGCCGGCGCTGGGTCCACGTTCACCATCCGCGTCCCCCGCCTGCCGCGCGAGCGGCGCGACCAGCCGGCCGGGGCGACCCCGGCCAGGGAGGAGCGCGCCCGGCCGGCGTCGTCCTGAGCGCGGTCCCGCCTCCTCCCCGACCCCGGTCCACGGGGGCTCCTCCGTCCCCGGCATGGCCCGGACCCCGCACGCGTGCTACCGGGAGCACGCGGATCGACCGGGACGTGACGGTTGCGACGGACGACGGCGCGGTGCCGCGCGTGGACGGGTGCAAGCGCGTCTCCCCGTGGCGGGTGCGGAGCGGCCCCCGGCGGGATTCCCGCCGGGGGCCGTCGTCGGGTCTCCTGGCTTGCGGCGCGGACGGTCAGCGCTTGTGGTCGCGGCCGGTGACGGTGCGGATGGCGGCACGGATGCCGGCGACGGTGCTGTAGGCCGAGATGATCGGGCTGACGACCTCCTCGCTGACGAACTCGGTCGTACCGCGCATCCGGCTCGCGGCGGCCGTGAGTTGCTCGAGCAGCGGGATCACCCGGTCCTTGATCATCAGCGAGAGCCAGAGGGCGACACCGACCAGGGCGCCCATCAGCAGGACACTGATAATCCCGAGCAGCGTCAGGAAGACGATCGAGATGTCGCGCAGCCGCTCGAGCGGCGCCTGGTTCGCGCCGCCGAGGAGGTAGAGGACCACGGCGATGCCGATGAAGACCACGAACAGGACGCCGACGATGAGCCAGACCCAGCCCCTGCGCATGCGCTGCACCTCCCGTGATCGCGGGCGCCGCCGCGCCCGTCTCCCGCCGCCCTAGCGGCGCGCGCGGCTCTGTCGCTGGACGCGCGTCTCGGCCGGTCCCGGCGGCGGGGTGCTGAAGAACCAGCAGATCCCGAGCACGACGACCGATCCCAGGAGCGCCGGGGCCAGCGGGATGTTGCCCAGACGGAACATTTCCGCGTGGGCAACTACCGCAAGGACCTCGCCACCGAAGAACCCCAGCACGGCGCCGCCCCAGTAGAGGGGCAGCTGCCAGAGCCGGCGTCCGAGCACGCTGTGGAAGAGCAGCCCGACGATGCTGCTGAGCAGGACCGACAGTACGAGCGACGGTGGCACGCTGTCCCTTCCCCGGTTCGCTGACCCATGCGCCATGCCCGATGCCCCACGCGCGGCGCGAGCCGCACATGGGGCATCTTAGCAGGTAGGCACGCGGCTGTCCGGCCACCAGGCGACCGCCGGAGCTCAGGCGTCGCGGATCGTCGGGTCCAGCGTGTCGCGCAGGGTGTCGCCGAGCAGATTGAAGGCCACCACCGTGATGAAGATCGCCAGGGTGGGGAAGAGGAAGTCGTAGGGGGCGATCGAGATGTAGTCGCGGGCGGTGCTGACCATCGCGCCCCACTCCGGTATCGGGGGCTGGATGCCGAGGCCGAGGAAGCTCAGGGTCGCGCCGACCAGCACGGCGGTCGAGATGCGCAGCGACGCGTAGACGATGATGGGCGACACCAGGTTGACCAGCACGTGTCGCCGCACGATGTAGGTGTCGCTGCCGCCCATCAGGTTGGCGGCCGTCACGAACTCCCGCTCGCGCAGCGACAGGACGAGCGAGCGGGTGATCCGGGCGAAGCCGGGGATCTCGTTGATGCCGATCGCGACGATGACGTTGATCAGGCCCGGTCCGAGCGCCGCCACGATGGCGATGGCGAGCAGGATGCCGGGGAAAGCCATCATGATGTCGATCAGCCGCATGATCACGCCGTCGGTCTTGCGATAGAAGCCGGCGACGGTGCCGATCAGCGTGCCGATGGCGAAACTGACGCCCACCGCGGCGAAGCCGATGGTCAACGAGTAACGGCCGCCGTAGAGGATGCGGCTAAGGATGTCGCGTCCCAGTTCGTCGGTGCCGAGCAGATGGCTGAGCGACGGGTTGGCGAACCGGTGGGCGATGTCCTGGGCCTGCCAGTTGTAGGGGGCGATCCAGGGCGAGAGGATGGCCAGGAGCACCAGGATGACAATGACGGCCAGGCCGAACACGCCCGGTTTGTTGTGCAGGAAACGTCGGAGCAGCCGGTGTCGCCCCGCGCGCTCGATCGCCGCCAGGTCCGCCCGCTGCCCGGCCAGCGCTCCGGGCACGCGGGTGGTCTGCTGCTGCGCCGTGTCGCTCACTCAGCTGCCTCTCATCCGTAGTGAATGCGGGGGTCGATGAAGGCGTAGACCAGGTCGACCAGCAGGTTCACGAGCACGAACAGCACGGCGATGACGAGCACGGTCCCCTGCACCAGCGGGAAGTCGCGCGCCTGGATGGCGTAGACCGCCAGCCGGCCGACCCCGGGCCAGGCGAAGACGGTCTCGGTCACGACCGCGCCGCTGAGGAGGTAGGCCACCTGCAGGCCGAGCACGGTGACCACCGGCAGCAGCGCGTTCTTGAGGCCGTGGCCCATCAGCACGCGCCACTCGCGCAGCCCCTTGGCCCGCGCCGTCCGCACGTAGTCCTGGCTCAGGACGTCGAGCATGGCTGAGCGGGTCAGCCGGGCCATCGCGGCCACCGAGCCGATGGCCAGGGTGAGCGCCGGCAGGATCACGCTGCGCAGGCCGGCGGGGGTCCAGATCGGTCCGCCGTAGCCGCTGATCGGGAACAGGCGCAGCTTGTAGCCGAAGACCCACATCAGGCCGAGGGCGATCGCGAAGACGGGGGCGGTGATGCCCAGCATCGAGCCGAACATCAGCGCGCTGTCGGTGGGTGTGCCGCGTCTGGCCGCGGCGGCCACGCCGAGCGGGATGGCGATGATCGGGGTGATGATGGCAGCCACGACGGTGAGTTCGACTGTCTTGGGCAGCGCGTCCATGACGTCCTTGATGACCGGGCGCTTGCTGGTCAGCGAGCGCCCGAGGTCGCCGTGGAGCACGCGCGTCAGGTAGCGCCAGTACTGGACTGGCAGTGGGTCGTCGAGCCCGAGCTGCTGCTCGATCGCCTTGACCGTCGCCTCCGGTGCATCCGGCCCGGCGATCACCTGGGCCGGGTTCCCCGGCACCAGGTGGATCACCATGAAGACCAGCACGGAGACGCCCAGCAGGATGACCGGCAAGAGCAGCAGGCGCCGGATGATGTACTGGGTCATGCCGGGCTCACCCGTCCTGCTACTGCGACAGCCAGATGTCGGTCATGCGGTACAGCCATCGTGATGGGTGCACCTTGACCCCGTTGACCTTGTCGGTCACGCCGAGCGTTCCACCCGAATGGATGAACGGCGCGGCCGGGGCGTCCTGGATCAGCTGCTTCTGGATGTCCTGATAGTCCTGGGCGACGGCGTTCTTGTCCGGGTTCGAGCGCGTGTCGAGCAGCCACTTGTCGACGTTCGCGTTGGTGTACATGAAGCGGTTCGGTGTCGGCTGCTGCTTGGAGTAGAAGTAGAAGTACAGGACGTCGGCGTTGTCGTAGAAGACGCCGATGATGTAGCCGGTCTGATCGCCCTTGCTGGCGGCGGCGAACCAGGCCGTCTGCTCGTACTGCTTGGTCTGGACGTTGATGCCGACCTTGGCCAGCTGCTGCTGGATGATCTGCGCCTGGAGCACCGTGGTCGAGTCGTTGATGACCCAGAGCGGCAGGTTCAGCTGCTGTCCGTTCTTGCTGCGCATGCCGTTCGAGCCCGCCTTCCAGCCGGCCTGGTCGAGCAGTTGCTGGGCCTTGGCGACGTCGAAGGTGGGCGCGATCTGCTGCGAGCCGGCCCAGTAGTACGGCGTCTGCGGCGCCAGCATGGTGTTGGCCGGGGTGCCCAGGCCGAAATCGGCGCCGGTGACGATCTCCTGACGGTTGAGGGCGTAGTTGATCGCCATCCGGACGTTGACGTCGTCGACCGGGGTCTTGGTGGTGTTCATGCCGAGGTAGGTCGTCTGCAGCTGGTCGTACTTGATGATCTTGACGCCCGGGGTCGTGGAGAGCGGCTGGGTCTGGGCGGCCGGCACGTCCTGGAGGACCTGGATGTTGCCGGCCTGGAACTGGGCGACCCGCGTGTTGTCCTCCGGGATGATCTGAATCTCGATGGAGTCGACGTAGGCCGGGCCCGGGTTCTGGAACACCGAGGAGTTCCAGTTGAAGGCGTCGAAGCGGCTGAACTTGATGTTCTGGTTGCGCGTCCAGGAGACGAACTTGAACGGGCCGGTGCCGTCGACGGCGTTGACGCCGTAGTCCTTGCCCGCCTTGTCAACCGCCGCCTGGTTCAGGATGACGGCCCAGCTGCCGGCGACCTGGTCGAGGAAGATGTTGTAGACCTCCTTGAGGTTGAACGTGATCGTCTGGTCGTCCGGCGTGTCCATCGTGTCGATGGGCTGGATGGTGTAGGCGGTGGGCGACTTGAGCTCGGGCGAGGCCCAGCGGGTGAAGGTGTACTTGACGTCAGCCGAGGTAAAGGCCTTACCCGAGTGGAAGGTCACGCCCTTCTTCAGGGTGAAGGTGTAGGTCTTACCGTCCTGGCTGACGGTCCACTTCTGGGCCAGTGCCGGCTTGAAGGAGCCGTCGTAGTCGCGGTCGATCAGGTTGTCGTTGGTCAGTGCGATCACCCGCGCGGCGAGCAGCGCGGTCGAGGTGTGGGGGTCGAAGGTCACCGGGTCGGCGTTGAAGGCCACGACCAGGTTACCGCCCTTGCGCGGCGTGCCGCCGGAGCCGGTGGTCGCCGGCTGCGTGCTGGTGGTGGTTGTCGATGCGCCCGCGGCCGGGCTGGCGCCCCCGCTGGCGGTGGTGGTACCGCTCCCGCCGGTGCCGGTACTGCTGGTCGGCGTGTTGCTGCTCGATCCGCCGCAGGCCGCGATCAGGCCGGCCACCGCGCCGGTGCCCAGCACCCCCGCGGAGCCACGCAGCAGCGAGCGCCGGGACATGGCGCGCCCGAGGACGCGCGTCACGTTCGCGAGGCTCGGTGAGCCATCGTGAGCCATGGGACAACCCCTTCTCGCCCCGACCGTCGGTCGGGCGTCTACTCCCCGGCCCGCGCCGGTTGACCAACGACATGCGTCTCCCGCGCTCTTTCGGAGACGGGTCGAGGGCCATCACGCGCTGCTCGTCGCGGGCCTCCACTCCCAGGAGAAACGCGGTAATCGATACCGGCTCGCGGCTGGGCCGGTTCCCGATCCGACCCCGTGGATCCCACGAGCGGGACGGATCACACCATATCGCCGGTCCGATGTCAACGTCGATGTGACCCCGCCTGGCCGCGCCCGTCGGCGCGCTGTCCCGGCCGACCCCGGCGTCGGGCTGCGATAGACTTGCCGTCAGCGTCTCACCCGACCGATCCGCCGGAGGTTCCGTGGCATGCACACGCTGACCCATGAGCTGCAGCTGGGGCTGAACGGCGTC
>DASSZN010000253.1:0-2793 GCA_035702805.1 Thermomicrobiaceae bacterium
CTTCACGTATTCATCCCAATCGAGCCGGTCGACCCGTTTCCCGCCCTGCGCGACTGGGTGAAGTCGGTCTCGGCGCACCTCGCCGACCGGCACCCGGCGCTCATTGGGACGGCAGGTGGTCGGACGCACCGGAGCGGGCTGGTGACGGTGGACCACGCCCAGAACGCACTGGGGCGGAACACCGCGGCACCCTACACGCTCCGCGCCACGCCGGATGCCACCGTGTCAACGCCAGTTACCTGGGATGAGGTCAAAGCCGGCGCGATCCGACCTGCCTGGTTCACCCTGCGCACGGTTCCGGAGCGACTGCGCGCGGTCGGCGACCCCTGGTCTGGCCCCGTCCAGGACGCCAGAGCACGACTTCGACTCGAACCGCCGTCGCGGAACTGAACATCGGCGGCGCGACCACGGAAGCGTCCGTACGCGGGAATGAGGCAGTCTGCCGTGGTACACTTGAACGTTGACGGGGAATTCCCGGCACACATGCGTAGGGGCGTGGATGGCTGATCGGTCAACGCGGTGGCACGCGACCACGATCCTGGGCGTTCGACGCGACGGGGTAGTCGCCGTCGCCGGTGACGGCCAGGTCACGTTCGGCGATGTGGTCATGAAGCACGGCGCGCGGAAGATCCGTCCCCTGCTCGACGGCCAGATCGTGGCCGGCTTTGCCGGTGCCGTGGCCGACGCGCTGACGCTGTTCGAAAAGTTCGAGACGCACCTGCGCGACTGGGACGGCAATCTGCGACGCGCCTCGGTCGAGCTGGCCAAGGAGTGGCGCACCGACCGCTACCTGCGGCGCCTCGAGGCCCAGCTCATCGTGGCCGACGGCGAGCAGGTGCTGGTGCTCTCCGGCGAGGGAGACGTCATCGAGCCTGATGACGGGATCGTGGCGATCGGGACGGGCGGTCCCTACGCAACCGCCGCCGCCCGTGCGCTGATGCAGCACACGACCATGGGCGCGCGCGAGATTGCCGACGCCGCCATGCGCATCGCCGCCGACCTCTGCATCTACACCAACGACCACATCGTGATTGAGACGACCAGACAGCATGAGCCCAGTCAAGACGAGTGACCTGACCGTCGCGGGGGCCGCCGTCACGGCACCGCCAACGGAGGCGCAGCTTACCCCGCGCCGGATCGTCGAGGCTCTCGACCGCTACATCGTCGGCCAGCAGGACGCCAAGCGAGCCGTCGCTGTCGCGCTGCGCAACCGCTGGCGGCGCCAGCAGCTGGACGAGGGGATGCGCCAGGAGGTCACCCCCAAGAACATCCTGATGATCGGCCCCACCGGCGTCGGCAAGACCGAGATCGCGCGGCGGGTGGCCCGCATCGTCGACGCGCCCTTCATCAAGGTCGAGGCGACCAAGTTCACCGAGGTCGGCTACGTCGGCCGCGACGTGGAGTCGGTCGTGCGCGACCTGGTCGAGGTCAGCATCGCCATGCTGCACGGTGAGCGCATGGCCGAGGTGCGCGACCAGGCGGCGTCTGCCGCGCTGCAGCGGCTGGCCGACATCCTCGTCGAGCAGCGCGACGCGGCGCGCGTCCCACGCGGCCGCGAGGAGGTCGCGGCGACGGCGGAGGGTGAGGAGCGGCCGGACGTCGAGGCGCGACGCAAGCGCGAGGCGTCCATCCGGCGCCGGCTGGCCCGCCAGCGCACCCGGGTGCTCGACCTGCTCAACAGCGACGCGATCGAGGACGAGACGGTCGACCTGGAGATCGACAGCGAGGTCGACGTCTCCGCCGTCGAGCTCGACACCGGCTCGGGAGTCGAGGAGCTGCAGGAGGCGTTCAACGAGCTGATCGAGGGGCTGGCGCCGAGGCGGCGGCACCGCCGCGTCTCCGTGCGCGAGGCCCGGCGCATCCTGACCCAGCAGGAAGCCAACCGCATGGTGGACTTCGACGCGCTGGTCGAGGCTGCGGTCAAGCGCGCCGAGGAGAGCGGCATCATCTTCGTCGACGAGCTCGACAAGACCATCACGCCGAACGGCGAGTATGGGCCGGACGTCTCGGGCGAGGGGGTGCAGCGCGACCTGCTCCCCATCGTCGAGGGCTCGGTCGTGATGACGCGCTACGGGCCGGTCAAGACCGACCACATGCTCTTCATCGCCGCCGGCTCGTTCCAGAGCGTGCGGCCCGCCGACCTGATCCCAGAACTGCAGGGGCGGCTGCCGATCCGCGTCGAGCTCGACAGCCTCACCGAGGACGACCTGTTCGCGATCTTGACGGAGCCGGAGAACTCGCTGACGCGCCAGTACGCGGCACTGCTGGAGGCGGAAGGCGTCACCGTCGAGTTCGGCGAGGATGGGCTGCGGGAGATGGCGCACCTCGCCGCGGAGATCAACCGGCGCGCCGAGGACATCGGGGCGCGCCGCCTGCACACGATCGTCGAGCGGGTCCTCGAGGACCTGTCGTTCGAGGCGCCGGAGCGCCGGGGCGAACGCGTGACGGTCGACGCCGACTACGTACGAGAGCGCGTCCAGGACGTGGCCGCGGACGACGATCTGAGCAAGTTCATCCTCTGATCCGACTGAATCGACGCCGGCAGGCCGGAACGCGACTGACGCGCGAGGACAGCCGTGGGTTGACTTGTGAGCAGGGCCCCGCGGCTGTCGTCACCGCCGGGAGGTGGGGGTGGAACGGGTTTCGGTCATCATTCCAGTGTTCAACGAGGTGGGGAGCATCACCGAGATTCTGGCGCAGGTTCGGGCCGTTGAGCTGCCGTACGCCAAGGAGATCATCGTCGTCGACGACTGCTCCATCGACGGCACGCGCGAGATCCTGCTGGACGGTGCG
>DASSZN010000271.1:0-42678 GCA_035702805.1 Thermomicrobiaceae bacterium
CCAGCGCAGACCTGGCCGCGGTGCGGAAGGCAGCGGGCGGCGGGGCGCGGTTCGAGGCCACGCTCGGCTCGCTGATGCAGCGGGTGATCTACCACTACTGGTACCACACCGGCGAGAACCAGGCGATCCGCCAGTTGCTCGGCCACCAGCATCTGCCGGTCTTCGTCGGCAACATCGACGACGAGGCGCCCTACATGCCCGAGGGCGCGTCCTGACCCGGCGGTTGTGTGGCGGTGGGTCGGCCGGTCAGCCGCACGTCGAGCTGGGCCAAACGCTCGGGGTCGGCCAGGAACTCGATCGTGGTGATCTTCCCCACGTCGATGGTGAAGACGAAGACGACGCGCGGCTGCCCGCCCGGCGCATAGGCCGCGCCCGGTGCGCCGTCGATGGTCGCGGGCCGCCCCCAGATGGATCGTCCCGAGAAGGTTTCGGCCACGGCCCGCGCCCCGAAGATCTCCGTGGGCGCGCCGATGCGCGCGGCCGTGCCGTCCGCGCGTACCACCACGTCCGGGTCGAGAACGGCCAGCAGGCCGGCGAAGTCGCCGCCCCGGGCGGCGGCGAAGAACGCGTCGACGATCGCTCGACGGCGCGCCGCGTCCGCGTCGGGCGACACGGTCGCCCCCTGCACGCGTCGCCGGGCGCGGCTCGCCAGCTGACGGGCGGCGGCCGGGTTACGCCCGACGATGGGCGCGATCTCGTCGAAGGGCACGGCGAAGAGGTCGTGGAGCACGAACGCCACGCGCTCGGCCGGCGCCAGCGTCTCCAAAACCACCAGCAGCGCCAGCCCGACCGAGTCCGCCAGCAGCGCCTCGTGCTCGGGATCCACCCCGTCGAGGTGGCTCGCGACCGGCTCAGACGCCAACCCGTCCAGCGACGCCTCCCGCCGTGCCGCGCGGGAGCGGAGCACGTCCAGGCAGACACGCGCCACGACGGTCGTCAACCAGCCGGTCAGGTTGTCGATGCCGTCCGCCCCGGTCCGGCTGAGTCGCAACCACGACTCCTGGACCGCGTCGTCCGCCTCGCTCGTCGAGCCGAGCATCCGATAGGCCACCCCGCGCAGGTGGTGGCGATTCGCCTCGAACTGCTCCGCCAGCAACGCGCGCTCGTCCACCGGTCACATCCCTCCGCTACGATCCGTCATAGCGGTGACGGCCGAGCCGCGGCCGTTGTGACGCGATCAGTGCTGAGGAGGCTCCGATGTCGGCAGGCATTGCCTCGATCCTCTACCCGGTCACCGACCTCGCGCGGGCGAAGGCGGTCTATACGACGCTCTTCGGGGTGCAGCCCCACGTGGACTCGTCATACTACGTCGGGTTCCAGGTCAACGGCCAGGAGATCGGCCTCGTCCCGAACGGGCAGCGCCAGGGACTGACCGGGCCGACCCCCTATGTGCAGGTGGACGATATCAACCAGCGCGTCGAGCAGCTCGTCGCGGCCGGCGCCACCGTGCAGCAGCAGCCGCGCGACGTCGGTGGCGGCCGGCTGGTCGCGCTGGCGAGCGACGCCGACGGCAACGCCCTCGGACTCATCCAGGATCCCCACTGACCGGATCACGACAGCGACGATGCCCGGGCCGCGATCGGTTTGAAGCCGGCGGCCCGGGCTCCCACGTTCCGGGCGAAGGAAGGGACGCGCCCGCGGGTGGGGCTGCAGGAGGCGATCGACGGGACGCCGGCCGTCGACATCGTGCCGGTCCGGCAGGCGATAGCGGGATGGCCCGTCCCCACGTCGTCTCGTTGGCTGCAGACGGGGGCTATCACCGTTGACGAGCGCGCGTTGGGCGAGGCGGTCGGGTTTGACCCACGGCGCGTGACGACCGACCGGACGGCAGATGGACGCCGCACGCGCACGGCCGCGAGACCCGGGGCTACTCCCAGCGGAAGAGACGCGCCGCCCCGATGCCGAAGACCACCGCGAAGGCCACCAGCACGAGCAGGTCGCGCGCCGATGGGAACACCCCCTGCATCGCGCCCTGCATGGCCGACACGCCCGCCGTCAGCGGCGAGTAGCCTGCGATGGTGCGCAGCGTCGCCGGCATGTCCTGCAGCGGGTACCACAGCCCGCCCAGGAACAGCAGCGGGAAAAAGAGGATCCCCCCGATCACGCTGGCCCAGCCCTGGCTGGGCGCGACCGCGGCCACCAGCAGTCCCAGCGCGAAGATGGCCACGGTGACAAGAAACGCCCCGAGCACGAACCCACCCGGATTTCCCGGCAGTCGAGCCCCGAAGCCGATCGCGCCGCCGAGCACCACGACGAGCAGCGTCGCCATCGCCAACGCGAGGTTGATGCCGACCTGGGCCGCCAGCAGCCAGATGGGCCTGACCGGGGTCGTCGACAGCCGCCGCAGCCAGCCCTGCTCGCGGTACGTCACCAGCGGCACCGGCAGGCTCGCCAGCGCGAGGAGCGTCAGCGCCATGGCGAACAGGACCGGGATATACACGTCGAGGATGGTCAGCTCATTTCCGGGCGTGATCGGCCTGTTTGTTCCGGGGATGACCTTGCCGAAGACGAACAGCAGCAGGATCGGCACGCCGACACCCCAGACCAGGCCGATCGGCTGCCGCCAGGTCTGCAGCACCTCGACCCACAGCAACTGGCGCAGGGCCCGGCTGGAGATCATCTTCATGCCGGGCGCGGCCGTGCGGCTGGCACGTTCATACCCGGACGGTCTCCTCATGCTCGTTCTCGTGCTGCGTGAGCCGCACGAAGGCGTCCTCGAGCGTCCCGCCGGTGACCCGCACGTCCCGCAGCTCCACGCTTTCCCGGTCCAGCGCGAACAGCACCGCCTTGAGCACCCGGTCGGTGCCGGTCACCACGATCGCCGCCCCCTGGTGCTCGAGGGTCCGGACCTCCGGCAGCGTCGTCAGCAGCGCGTCGGGGAACTCGGCCGAGGGGACGAAGCGCAGGTGGGTGCCCCCGCCCGCCTGCTCCGCCAGGTCCGGCGGCGTCGCCAGCGCCACCAGCCGGCCCCGGTCGATCAGCGCCACCCGGTCGCAGAGCCGCTCCACCTCGTCCAGGTAGTGCGTGACCAGGATCACGGTCGCGCCACGGTCACGCACCTGAGCGATGAAGCGCCAGGTCTCGCGGCGCGCCTCGGGGTCGAGCCCGGTCGTCAACTCGTCCAGGATGGCGATGCGGGGCCGACCGATCAGCGCCAGCGCGATCGAGAGACGCTGCTTGAGGCCGCCGGAGAGGCTCCGCACGAAGTCGTGGTGCTTGCCGGCCAGACCCAGGGTCTCCAGCAGGTCCTCCCCGTTGAGCGGGTTGGGGTAGAAGGCGGCGAACAGGTCCAGCACCTCGCCCACCCGCAGCCGCGGCGGCAGCGAGCTCTGCTGCAGCTGCATGCCCAGGAGCTCGTGGAGCGCGGCGCGGTCGCGCTGGGGGTCGAGCCCGAGGACGCGGATGGTACCGGCGTCGGGGACGCGCAGGCCGGCGAGGCACTCGACGATGGTGGTCTTGCCGGCGCCGTTGGGGCCGATGATGCCGAAGATCTCGCCGTCGTGGATTGCGAACGAGACGTCGTCCACCGCGACGGTGGCGCCGTAGGTCTTGCGCAGGTGCTCGACCGTCACGACAGGCTGTCGCTCGGTGCCCTCGGCTGGGAGGGACGCGGCAGTCGCGGTCATCGTTACTCTCTCACCGCATGCACAATAGAGAATGTGATATCACCGTCGTGGAGGCCCGTCAACCGGTCAGGCGAACAGGTCGTCCCCGGGGACCATCCGGCGCACTGAATCATGGAATCCATCCCCGCGATGGTCGTACGACGGCGCGAGTCGTGCCGGCCGCAATCTGTCCGGCACGTCTGCACGACAGCTCCACCACACAGCCCGGCGAGCTCGATGGTCGGCATGGCCGGGCACGCCTGGCAGTTCGTGGCGGCGTCGGACGACGCCGTGCCGGAGGAGATGCGCGTCATCTCCGCCCTGCCGCACCCGGGCCCAGCGGCGTACCGCGTCGCCGGCCCCGAACCTCACGGCGCGCTGAGTGAGGTCGAGCCGCGGCCACCGACGCTGGAGGACGGCTACGTCTGGCTCGTCCGCCGGGCACGGGCGCCAGTTGCGTTCGGAGTCTCGGCGTAGCACCGGACGTGGTCCCGACCGGTGCTACCGCCGGTCAGCGCACCGGCGCTCCCAGCCGGTCGAGCGCGTCCCGCAGCCGGCGCGCGTCGACGACGGCGTGCCCATCGGGGTCGTTGTTGAAGTAGACGTAGGCGTCCCGGTCGGCGGCCGGCCCCGCGGCCAGGCTTTTCGCCAGCTGGGCTACCTCCTCGTCGGAAAGCCCAACCCCGTGGGCGCCACCGTGTACCCGAACGTAGCGGAACGGCCCAACTGGCGGCAGGTCGAGCGCGGTGGGGCAGGCGCCACCAACGGCGACGACCAGCGCGCAGCCCGCTTCGGCGAGCACGCCGAGCACGTCCGTCCGGAACCAGGTCGAGTCGCGGAACTCGAAGGCGCTGCGCGTCCCGGCCGGACGTTGCGCCACGAAGCCGGCCAGCCGCGCCGGGTCGGCCTGCCAGTGTGGCGGCAGCTGGTAGAGGAAGGGTCCACGCCGGGTGCCGAGTCCGGACGAGGCATCGAGCAGGCGAGCCAGCCCTTCGGCGGGGTCGCGTAGCTTCTTGAGGTGGGTCAGGTAGCGGCTGGCCTTCACCGCGAAGCAGAACTCCGGCCACGGCGCGACCTGGTCCGCCCAGGCGGTGAACTGCTCGCGCGTCGGCAGCCGGTAGAAGCTGCGGTTGATCTCGACGGTCGCGAAGTTGCGGGCGTAGAAGGCAAGCCAGGCGCGGGGCGGCAGATCGGGCGGATAGAAGCGCCCGACCCAGTGCCCATAGGCCCAGCCCGAGGTCCCGACCCAGATCATGCCGCCTCTTCCGTGTCGGCGCGCACCTGTCGCGTTTTCGTAAGGAACGGCGCCACGGCGATGACGCCATTCCGATGCCGCGGTCCGCATACTTGGGCACAGCGGTGCCGTGGGCTACAGCCGAGAGGAGACCGCCATGGTCGACGAGGAACTGGCCGCCCAGCTGCGGGACGTGTCCGGGACGGTCCTGGCGATGTGTGACCTCTGTGGACGGCCGATGGCGCACTCCGCCGGCACGCTGGTGACGAGTGCGCCGTCCGCGGCGGAGCCGGGCGAGGAACTGCTGCTCTGCCCGGAGTGCCTGCTGGCCTACGAGCAGGGCGAGCCGCTCGGCGTAGACGATGGGGACGAGGAGCGGGCGCGCCCCACCCAGTAGCCGGTTGCCCGCTTCGAACCCCGATCCCGCATTCGGCCAGCGCGCCCCGTCGCGTGACGGGGCGCGCCGCACTCCCGGACCCGCATACGCCAGTCGAGCCGACCGCGGCAGGCGATATGTCTCTGTGATCTTCGTCTATCTAACGTTGTGATCCTGCAACAAGATCGGACGTACGATCGAACCGGGTGTGGATCCCCGCCGGGTCCGCGCGTGCGCGGATGCCCACACGGGAGGAGGAATCCCATGGAACCCTCGGTCGAGCGTTCGCCGGTCCAGCGGCCGCGAGGGCGACCCTGGCGGCTCGTGGCAGTGGGTCTACTGGTGGTGATGCTCGGCATGGCCCTGGTGCCGGGAACGGCGGGGGCGGCGGCCAGTCCCTACGACACGGGCCCCAGCCGCGTGTACTTCCCGCAGACCGGCCACTACCTGGCCTATGGCTTCCTCGACTACTGGCACCACAACGGCGGCGTCCAGGTCTTCGGCTACCCGATCACAGAGGAGATGCGTGACCCGGCTAGCGGGCTGACGGTCCAGTACTTCGAGCGGGCCGTCTTCGAGTGGCACCCGACGGCCCCGCGCAACTGGCAGGTCCAGCTACGGCGGCTCGGCGCCGCCCTGACCGCCGGCAGCACCCTCGCCGCCTTCCAGCCGGTCACGGCGCAGAGCGACACCAACTGCACGTTCTATCCGCAGACTGGCCACCGGCTCTGCGCGGGCTTCCGCTACTTCTGGCACGCCGAGGGCGGGCTGGCGATCTTCGGCTACCCGATCAGCGAGGAGTTCACCCAGAACGGGTATACGGTGCAGTACTTCGAGCGCGCGCGCTTCGAGTACCACCCGGCGCTCAAGGGGACACCCTATGAGGTCGAGCTCGGCCTGCTCGGCACGCAGGCTGCCATCCGCGACGGGGTGAACCGCACGCCGGTGCCGCAGTCGAGCGGCACGCCGACCTACGACCCCAGCCTGTGGTACGTGCCCGAGCCGATCGGCGCGCGCGAGGTGCGCACGCCGCCGCCCGGCGCTCCGACGGACCAGGCGAAGTGGATCGAGGTCGATACCACGGAGCACTACGTCCGGCTCTGGGAGTATGACCGGCTGGTCTACGGGAGCTGGGCCGCGACCGGCGTCGCGGCACACCCCACCCCGACCGGACGGTTCGAGATCATGGGCAAGCTGCCGACCGACAACATGACGGGCGGGACGGCCAGCACCAGCGCGTCCCTCGCGCTGTCCAGTGTCCCGTACGTGATGTACTTCTGGGACGGCTACGCGCTCGTCGGCGGTTCCTGGCTGAGCAGCTTCGGTACCGCCGCGACCAACGGCTCGGTCGCGCTGCCGCTGGAGCAGGCCCACTGGCTGTATGACTGGGCGACCTACGGCACTCCCGTCTGGATCCACCAGTAGGCCACCCCGGACGAGAGCAGGCGACGCCCCCGGTCGGACTTCGACCGGGGGCGTCTTCGCGGACACGCCAGGACGCGGCGGGCCGCGGAAGTATCGTATGCTCCGTCCGGGCAAGCGAACGCGCCGGTCCACACCGTGCGCGACTCGGGCCGACAGCTGCGTGCAGGGCGACGGCGCGTTCGCCGCCGAAATCCGAAGGGCAACCATAGGTGGAACTCGGGACCCCGGAGCAGACCCTCTCCCCCACACCCAGACGACGGCGCACCTGGCTGCGCGTCGTCGCGGCCGTCGTGCTCGGCGTCGTCCTGGTTACGAGCGGCTTCATCGGCGGGCTGGCGGCCGGTCAGAGTACCGTGCCGACGGTGCCGGCGGGACAGGAGCCGACCAGCGCCAAGCCGGTGTTCAACGTGTTCTGGCAGGCCTGGACGCTAGTGCAGCAGCATTACGTGGATCGAGCGGCCGTCAATCCAACGACCATGACTGACGGCGCCATCTCCGGCATGCTCAACTCGCTCGGCGACGTCGGGCACACCCGCTTCCTCACCCCCGCCGACGTCAAGGCCGAGCAACAGAGCCTGCAGGGACAACTCGAGGGTATCGGCGCGGAGATCGGTATCCACAACGGCCAGCCGACGATTATCGCTCCGATCCCGGGAGCGCCGGCCCAGAAAGCCGGCGTCCGCGCCGGCGACGTCCTGGTACGGGTCGACGGCAAGCCCGTCACCGGCTTGAGCCTCGACCAGATCGTCGCCGAGGTGCGAGGGCCGGCCGGCACATCGGTGACGCTGACCGTCATCCATCCCGGCCAGAGCACCTTTACCGACATCACCATCGTCCGGCAGACCATCACCGTCCCCAGCGTCAGCTGGGCCATCCTGCCGGGCACCACCGTCGCCCACATCCTGATCACGAGCTTCTCGACCAACACGACTAAAGACCTTCAGACCGCGATCAAAGCGGCGCAGGCCGCCGGCGCACAGTCCATTGTCCTGGACCTGCGCAACAACCCCGGAGGCTACGTCAGCGAGGCCATCGGCGTTGCCAGCCAGTTCATCGCCAACGGCAACGTCTTCATCCAGCGGAACGCCGCCGGCAAGGAGACGCCGAACGCGGTAACCGGCAACGGGGTGGCCTACGACATCCCGATGGTGGTCCTGGTGAACAACGGGACGGCCAGCGCCGCCGAGATCGTGGCCGGCGCGCTCCAGGACCACCAGCGCGCCAAGATCGTCGGCGAGACCACGTTCGGCACCGGGACGGTGCTCAACCAGTTCCCGCTCAGTGACGGATCGGCTATCCTGCTCGGCACGGAGGAGTGGCTGACGCCCAACGGGCACCAGATCTGGCACAAAGGGATCACCCCGAACGTCTCGGTGACGCTCCCCGCGAACGCCGAGCCGCTGATCCCCGACCAGGAGCACGGCATGACCGCCGCCCAGCTCCGGTCGAGCCAGGACACCCAGTTGCTCCGCGCGCTGCAGCTGCTGGGGCAGCCGGCGACCGCTACCCCGACTCCGTGACGCATGGCGCCGCCGGGTATCCGGCGACGAGGGAGGGCACGACGTGGCACAGCTCGGGATCATGATCGAGGCCCAGGAGGGGCTGACCTGGGATCGCTGGGAGCGGCTGATCGACGCCGCGGAGCGCCTCGGGTACGCCTGCCTGCGCCGCTCCGACCACCTTGGGACCACGGTGGGCGGCGCCGGTCGCGAGGGGCTCGCCCTCTGGCCGACGCTGACGGTGGCGGCCACGCGCTCGCGGCGCATCCGCTTCGGCCAGATGGTCTCCCCGATCACCTGGCGCAACCCGGTGCTGATGGCCCGGAACGCGGTGGCGCTCGACCGCCTGTCCGGTGGGCGCATGGAGCTCGGCGTGGGCGCCGGCTGGAACGAGCGCGAGCACCACGCCTACGGCATCCCCTTCCCGCCGCTCAAGCAGCGCATGGACATGCTGGAGGAGGCGCTGCAGGTCATCCGCCTGCTCGCCAGCGGGGAGCCCGCGAGCTTCGATGGGCGCTACTACCCGCTGCACGACGCGGTCGTCCGCCCCACCCCGACCAACGCGGGCGGGCTCCCGATCGTCATCGGCGGCTCGGGTGAGAAGCGGACCTTGCCGCTGGCCGCCCACTACGCCGACGAGTGGAACACCAACGGGGTGTCCCACGAGCAGCTTCGCGCCAAGAATGACCTGCTCGACCGCCTCTGCGACGACATCGACCGGGACCCGCGTACGATCCGGCGCTCGCTGATGATCGGGCACCTGGTCGGGCGCGACCACGGGGAACTGGTCGAGCGGGCGCGGCGCATGCAGCAGGTGATCCCCTCGCTGGCCGACCTGTCGCCGGACGAGGCGATCGCGGCCCTGCGCGGCCGCCGCTGGCTGGTCGGGAGCCCCGACGAGGTGATCGAGCAGATCGCCGGGTGGCAGCAGGCCGGCGTCGAACTAGTCATGCTGCAGACGCTGGACCAGACCGACATCGACGCGCTCGAGCTGATCGCGGCCGAGGTCATGCCGCGCGTCGGCGCGTAGCCCATTCCCCGAAAACGACTGCCGGAGGGCATTGAGCCCTCCGGCAGTGCGGGCGCGAACGCGCTGGTCCGCTCCCATGTCCCCCCAATGTGGTCCGGGCGGCGGGGCCGCCACCCTTCCCTACTTCCCTTCGAGTTGTCGAATGTGAGCCACCAGCGCCCAGCGCTCCTGCGGCGTCAGCAGGTGGCCCCACGGCGGCATGTACCCGCCGTAGCCGTTGGTGATCACGTAGTAGAGCTCCCCGTCGGTCAGCTGCGCCGGCTGGTTGTTCTGGGGCGACTTCAGCGTCGGGTTGGTCAGGTTGGCCGGCAGCGGCTTGTTGTTCGCCTGAAATACCAGCGTGGCCGCAATGCCGTTCCCCTTGCCGTCGGCACCGTGGCAGACGGCACAGTTGACGCTGAACAGCTGCGCGCCGAGGGCCTGCGTCGCCGCGTCATTTGGCAGCGGGTTCTTCAGCGTCGTGGCCTGGGCGAGCGTGTAGTTCGGCTCGTCACGCGAGATCGGCGTCCCGGCCGGGCCCGCCTGCACCATGGAGGCGTTGGGCTCGAGCGCGCCGTCGATCGGGCTGTTCCCGCCGTTGTAAGCAATGGCGCTGGGCGGCGAGTCGAGCCGCGGTGGCTGCTGGCCGCGGTAGACCAGCTGGTAGTGCATCTCGCTGAAGAAGTCGATCGGGTACTCGTTGGTCGAGTCGCACCCGGCGACCACCAGGGCCACGAGCGCGACTGCCACGAGGATCCAGCCGCGCCGCCAGATCCGGCTGCCGACCGACCCGGGCGAGACCTTCGGGAGACCTTCCCCCCGCATCAGGCACCTGCTCCGTTCTGCTGCGCGCGCCGCTGGCCGGCAGCACCCGTCGCGCGGCGCGGCTCGAGGATCGCGTCCTCGGCGCCGGCCTGACGCAGCGCCGCGGCCGTGCGGTCCGCCAAGTTCTCCTCGGGGAAGGCCAGGATCCCGATGTAGCCCTGGGTAATGCGCGTATCGTAGAGCCCGCCCAGACGCGGCAGGCGCGACTCGAACAACACGCCGATCACCGTGAAGAGCACCGCAGCGAGGAGCGTGCCCTCATACATGATGATGAACATCGGCGGGATCGAGAAGAGCGGCTTGCCGCCGGTCACCAGCGGGTAGGCCAGCTGCGTCCCACCGGTGATCAGCAGGCCCGTCGCGAACCCGCAGGCGGCCCCGACGAGCGGGAAGAGCCCGAGGCGGTGCATGCCGGCCTCCTCGCCGAACGCCCCTTCGGGGTAGGGTGCGTTGGTCAGGACATCGTAGTCCTCGCGGCTGAGGCCGAGTTCGCTGATCGCGTCGACCCCGGCCACCGCCGCGTCGATGTTCGGGAACAATCCGAGAACGCTCCGGACTGCCATCGCCACTCCGCTCCTCGCCTAGAACCTAGAACTCGCGAACGATCGCCGGGACGGTCCGCTTGCCCACCTGGATCTCACCGGCAAAGCGCTGTCCCTCCAACTCGTCCCACACCGGAATCGGGGGGAAGAGCTTCGAGAAGACGAGGAGCAGCGTCCCGACGAGCGCAAACGACCCGATGATCAGCGTGACCTCGATCGGCCCCGGACGGTAGGCGGTCCAGTCAAAGGTGAACTGATACTGCCGCTGTAGGCCGGGAACGACCAGCCAGTAGCGCTCGGACCACATGCCGATATTGACCATGATCGAGGTCCAGAACATCACCTTGATGTTCCGTCGGAAGCGCCGGAACAGCCAGATCGGCACCGGGATAAAGTAACCGAAGATGAAGATGAACGCGAGCAGGAGCGTGTACGGCCACTGGAAGAATCGCATAACCATGATCGACGAGTCGACCGGATCCTGCCGGAAGAGGTCGAAGAAGACGTCGAGCATGAAGAACCACATCCAGGCGGACCCGACGACGACCAGCAAGCGGCCGATCGCGTCGAAGTGTTCGGGCCGTAGGTAGTTGTCGAACTTGAACAGCCAGCGCATGAGTGCCATCAGCGTCACCACCGCCGACACGCCGGAGTGGACCGCCCCGATGACGAAGTAGGGCGCCCAGACGGTGGAGTGCCACACCGGGTCGAGGGAGAAGGCGAAGTCCCACGACACGATGCTATGCACGGAGACGAAGATCGAGAGCATGATCGCGGCGAGCAGGAACCCGGAGATCGTCTGCATCTTCCACTGGCGTTCCTGTCCGCGGAAGCCGAGCGCCAGCACCCGGTACAGTCCGTGTCGCCAGCCGGTCGAGCGGTCGCGCAGGATGGCGAAGTCCGGGATCATCGTCACGAAGACGAACAGGATCGTGCCGGTCAGGTAGGTAAAGACGGCGCTCGGGTCCATCACCAGCGCGGAGCGGACATCGGGCCAGACGCCGCGCCAGAAGTCGTACGGGAAGACGAAGTAGAGCGTGCGCCAGGGGCGGCCGGTGTGCATGAAGGGGAAGGTCATGGCCGTCATCAGGCTGAACATCGTCATGACCTCGGCCGCGCGCGTGACGGGTCGCCGCCACTCGGCCTGGGTCAGGCGCAGGATCGCCGAGATCATCACTCCGGCGTGGCTGATGCCGATCCAGAACACGAAGTTGACGATCAGGAAGCCCCACATGTCGGGCCGGTTCAGACCGGTGACGCCGACGCCCCAGTAGAACATCCAGCCGGCGGCAAAGACGAACGCGGTGAGCACGCCGCCGAGCACGATGAACGCCACCCAGTTCATCGTCGAGGTATAGACCACCGGGCGTAGCAGATCCCGAATGATCTGGTCCTCCGGCAGGTGATGTCGCTCCTGCATGACCCCTCCACACGCCCCTAGGCGGCCCTAGTTCGGCTTCCCGATCAGGGTGACCTCGGTCTTGTAGTACGCCTTGCGTGCCCGCAGCCAGAGCCCGGCGGTCACCTCCCAGATCGAGGGGTAGACCACCACGCGAAGCGCCAGCAGCACCAGCGCGAACGCCCCACCGATCAGCCCGACAAAGAGCAGGACGTCGAGCGCGCTCGGGACGTACGCGTTGGGGATGATCGACAGCTCCTTCTCGTAGATGTTGGGGATGGAGAAGCTGGCCGACATCAGCCGGACCTGATCCACGGCCTGGCCGAGCACCACCAGGCACGCGGCGACCGTCGGTCCGGCAATGCTGCGCCGGATGCGCGTCCAGACCAGGACGCTCAGCGGCGCGAGGAACATGCAGGCGAACGAGAAGACCAACAGCCAGAAGTACGGCTCGAAGTAGAGCACCTTGAGCAGGGCCAGCTCACGCGGCAGCCGGCCGTACCACCAGACGATGAACTCCGTCCAGTGGAAGTAGAACCAGAGGAGCCCGAGGGCTAGCTGGAGCTTAGCCGCCGCGAAGAACTGCTCGATCTCCAGGTACTCCGCGGCGCCGCCCCAGCGGCGGAAGACCGCCATAGCGATGATCGTGACCGCCACGCCGGACTCCAGCCCGCTGACCGCATAGCCGGCCGGGAAGATGGCGCTGTTGTCGCCCGGCAGCAGCGCCAGGATCAGCTCGGACGCCATCACCGTCATCGTGCCGACGTAGAGCAGCACGTAGAGCGCGCCGAGGTAGGACACGCCGCGGTCGATGATCTGCCACTGGTAGACCGTGCCGCGGAATCCCCGCGCCAGCCGGGTGAAGCGGCCGGGCCGGTCACGCTCGAGCTGGTCGCGGGCAATCGCCATGTCCGGCATCGAGGCGGTGTAGAGGAAGCCATACCCGCAGATCGTGAGCGCGCCCAGCATGATGATGTCCCAGAGGTAGGGCGACCCCCACCAGCCGAACCAGAGCGACTGCCGCCCGTCAGTATTCGGCAGGACGAAGATCAGCAGGCAAAAGAGGATGAAGGGGACGATCAGACCGGCCGCCCACAGCTCGGACAGGCGGTTGACCGGCCGCCGCCAGTGGCCGCGCGTCAGTCGCATGGCCACCGAGAAGCAGGGCGCCGAGCCCACGGTGGACATCAGGAAGCCGAAGGTCGCGGCGACGTAGGTCCAGGCCGGGCGGCTCCCGCTCCAGCCGGTGCCGACGATCGGCCCCGCGATCAGCGCGATCACCCCGATGACGCCGAGGATCGCCGAGATCACCAGCGCCCATCGGTACGCCGAGCCCGCCGACCGGATGCGCCGCAGGCCGTCGGTGACGACCTGCTGGGGTGTCAGGTCCCAGGTCCGCTGGACTCCGCGGTGGCTGTGCGCGTGTGTCGCCATCGATCTGGTTCCGTCCCTCTCTGGCTGAGCCTACGCGCCAGCCTGCGCCGGGGCGTTCGGGTCGATCTTCTTGAGGTAGAGCGTCGCCGGGTTCGTCCCCAGATCTCCCATCAGCTGGTAGGCACGGTCGGTGCTGGCGATCAGCTTGGAGACCACGCTCGTCGGGTCCTGAATGTTGCCGAAGGTGATCGCGCGCGTCGGGCAGGCCTGGGCGCAGGCCGTGTTGACCTCACCGTCGCGTACGGGGCGGTTGTTGTCGAGCCGGGCGTTCTGCTCGGCGTGGTTGATGCGCTGGATGCAGTAGTTGCACTTCTCCATCACGCCGCGACTGCGCACCGTCACGTCCGGGTTGAGCTGGTTCTCGAGCGACGCCGGCCACTTGGCCTGCCAGAAGTTGAAGAAGCGCACGTGCCAGTCGCAGTTGGCCGCGCAGTAGCGCGTGCCGATACAGCGGTTGTAGAGCTGCATGTTGATGCCCTCATTGGTGTGGTAGGAAGCGTAGACCGGGCACACCGGCTCGCAGGGCGCGTCAGAGCACTGCATACAGGGGATCGGCAGGTAGCGGGCCTTGATGTTGGGGAACGCCCCGTCCCAGTACCGCTCGACCCGGATCCACTCGATCGCGCGCCGCTGCAGGAAGTTCTCCTCGGTGTTGATCGGGACGTTGTTCTCCGCCTGGCACGCCACGACACAGGCCTGACAGCCGATGCACCGATCCAGGTCGATGACCATGCCCCACTTCGGCGTGGGTGGCATCGGGACTTGCGACACGGACACGACAGCTCCTCTCCCGCCTCAACCCGACCCTGCGGGCTACCCCTGCTTCCGGCGTGGTGGAATCACGTCGATGATCAGCGCGCCCGGCAACTGGAAGGCCGGCACCTGTCCCTCAAAGCGCGCCAGGCGGACCTTCTTGCCGGTCTTCACGATCTGCACCCGCGTCGCCGCCCAGGCCAGCGCCCCCGTCTCCGTGTCGACCTTCGAGGCGTCCACCAGGTCCAGCGGGTTGACCCCACGAAACTGGGAGTAGCGGTTCGGCTTCGCGCTGTGCCCCTGGCCCATCGGGATCTGCACCACGTTGGGGGCCGCCGCCGGGTTGACGTAGACCGGCAGGTCACGGCTGACGCCATTGGCGGACCGGACCGTGACGATGTCCCCGAGTCCCACGCCGTAGTGGTCGGCCGTGTTCGGGTTCAACTCGACCCAGGTGTTCCAGACGCCGGTCGAGATCGGCTCGGGCAGCGCCTGCATCCAGGCCACGTGCGCCCCCTTGCCGTAGTCGAGCGTCAACGTCGGGTAGGGCAGCAAGTAGAGCGGGTAGGTCCCGGTGTCGCCGGTGAACTGCGGCGGCGCGGCCGGGGTCGGCTTGGTGGGCGCGGTCGGCGCGGCGCCCGTCGCCTTGGCACCGGTGTCCCACCAGCCGCCGGCCGACTGCACCTGCACCAGGTAGGTCGGCGCGTCGGGCCCCGAGACGTTACCGCGGCCCAGGCCGCGCAGCGCGTCGACCGAGGCCTTGACCGCGTCGGCGTAGGTGCCCCAGGGCAGCTTCTTTCCCGCGCCCTGGGCGGCCTGAATCAGGACATCCCCCGCCGGCCGGCTATCGAAACCCGGGTGCCCGTGCTCGGGCGGCAGCGTGTTGATGACCGGCTGCTGCAGGGCCACCGTCTGGTAGCCGGGTCCCGGATCAGGGATCTGGAGCCCCCAGTCCTCGAGCCCGTGGTTCACCGGCAGCACGAGGTCGGCAAGCTGGCTCGTCTCGTCGATGATGGTCGCCAGCGACACGACCTTGCCGACCTTCCCGAGCGCGGCGGCGAACCCGCTGGACTCCGGCAGCCCGTAGGCCGGGTTGGCCCCATGAATGATGGCTAGCTTGTACTTGCCGGCGTTCATGTCGCGGATGACGCTGGTCCAGTCCCGGTAGGTCAGCCCCGATGCGCCGGTCGGGACACTGGTGGCACCGGCCGGGAAGGGGGAGTTCGGGTTCAGGATCAGCCCACCCGGCACGTTGACGCTGCCGACCAGCACGTTCAGCGCGAGGACCGAGGTCAGGTTGAAGAGGGCGTTGGTGCTCGCCGCGGCCGAGGTACCGGCGATGGCCACGCTCGGCTTGCCGTTAGCGAACCGCTTGGCCAGGTCCTGGATCTGTGCGGCCGATATCCCGGTCGCGGAAGCCACCTGGTCCGGGGTGTACTGGTTGAGGTTGATCCCGGCATAGATGGAAGCGGCCTTCGTCTTGTCGGCCAGGCCCTGCGTGGTCATGTACTGGGCCATGGCCAGCGCGACCAGCCCCTCGGTGCCGGGCGTGATCGGCAGCCAGGAATCGGCGCTGGCGGCCGTCCCGTTGAGCTGAGGGCCGACGTGGTAGTAGGTGCCGCGGATGTCGGGTCGGCCCTGACGGAAGGTGCCGTAACCCATCGCGAACTGCGCCGGCGAGATCCAGCCGTGGAGGAAATCGGCGCTGAAGCTCACCAGAAAGTTCGTGCTCGCCAGGTCGATGGTCGGGTACATACTGGTGTTGAATACGCGCCGCATGGCCTCGCGGAGGACGACCCGCTCGTCCGGCTCAAAGGCGACCTGCTTGGCGCCGAAGCTGCTGGCAAAGGTGTTCAGGACGAGCCCGAAGCCGCCGGCCGGGGGCTCCGAGATCAGCAGGGTACCCCCGCTGCCCGCCGCCGTCAGGTCGCTTGAGAACTCCTTGAGCGCCGCGTCCCAGGTCGTCATCGTGAAGCTGCCCGAGCCGCGAGCGCCCGACGCTTTCAGTGGGGCCTGGATGCGGTCCGGCAGGTAGACGTCCTGCACCGCCGCCTGCGCGCGCGCGCAGGTCCCGCCCGAGTTGATCGGGAAGGCGGGGTTCCCCTCGACCTTCTTTGCCCGGCCCTCGAAGACGCGCACGATCAGGCCGCAACTGGACCCGCACTGCTGGCAGGTCGTGGCGTACCAGTTGTCGCGCCCGTAGATGACGTCGAGCGTGTTCTGGACCGGGCTCTCGAACTGGAACTTCCAGTTCGGGTCGCCGTTGCCGATCCCGCTGAGGTTGAACCCGCTCCCGCAGCCAGCGAACAGGACCGCGCCGGTCGTCGACGTTGTGACGAGTTTAATGAAGTCTCGTCTCCGCATCGCACCCTTCCGCATCAGTAGTGACAGACCGAGCAGTCCGTTCGGGCCCCGTATTCCCGGTGACAGGAGATACAGTCTCCCATCCGCAGATCACGGAACTGGTAGACCGTTTGCATGTTGGCGGCATTGCCGTTACCCATGCCGTGGCAGGTCTGACACTGGATGCCGGCGTTGATGTGCGTGGCATGGACGAAGTGGACGTGGTCGGGAAGCTGGTACACGCGGTTCCAGTCGACCGGGATGTTGTTGTTATAGGAGTTGACCAGCGTCGCCAGCGGCGCGCGCCCGGCGACCGGGATCACCTTATGGCAGAACATGCACTGCTGCAGCGCGGGGAGCCCGGCGAACGCCTCGGTGGTCGCGTCCCGGTGGCAGAAGGTGCACTGCAGCCCGAGGACGTCGACGTGGAAAGGGTGCGGGAAGGCGATCGGCTGGGCCTTGGGCGGCTGTGCCGTCGGGGCGAGGAAGTAGCTCCGCGCCGCGATCGCGACCAGGGGGATGGCCAGCAGGACCAGCACCACCAGGCCGAACACGACTGCCCGCAGATAGAGTCGCATACCGTTTGCTCCGCTCCGCCTCAGGACGCTTTACCGCTCCCCGACACCCGGCTGACTCCGGGCCGGAGACTCCTCACACCCAGATCTTCCCGTACAGGTTCCAGAGCACCTGCAGGTGCACGATGATGTTGGCGAAACTGAAGATCGCCGCCATCAGGAAGAGGATCGCCAGCGCATAGAAGATCGGCCGGACGTTCAGCATCCGCCGGGAGAGCTGGTGCGTCGAGACGAGGGAGGGAATCGCCGCGTGCGCCAGCAGCAGGCTCGCGGCGAAGGTGATCATGCAGCTCAGGAAGGTCCAGAACCAGACGAGCCCCGACGTGACCTGCGTCCACTGTAGGGCCGAGGTTACGCTCGCATCCATCCACGACCTCCGTGCAGGGCGGCCACCGCACTGTGACGCGGCGACACGACGTCTCGGATAGGGTTCCCGGGCGACTATCGCGCGTCGCTCAGGGCCCGTCAACCGGGCCAGCATGGGTCTGCCTGGACGTTATCTAGGACGCGGGGCTGTGCGTGTCGGTGTCTGTGTGATCGCTTTCACGACCATCACGTAGAATGACGGCTGCTCGACGGCTTGTCAAGGGGGGTCCGGAAGCCAATCCGGGCGTGCCTGGGTGCGGCCGTTTCGGCACTTGAGTCGCGTGAATCGCGTATCGACCGGCCGGTAGCGACGCAACGACGGCACGGACCGGCCGCGAATCGCGCCTGTTGCGGAGAATCGGTCGCCCGACCGACGAGGAGGGGGTCATGAGCGATGTCCAGCCCGAACCGCGAGCGCTGACACTGTCCGGCAGCCGCTCAGGCGAGCCCCGGACGGTCAAGGGGTTCGCCGCGTCGTACCTGCGGCTGTGCCGGGGACAGGCGCGTCCGCTAACCTCTATGCTCGTGCCGCAGGCGGGGGAGTGGCTGCTGCGGGCCGACGGTGATCTCGAGCTGGAGCTGGCCGGCGATCCCCCACGAGCGCTCGCCCCGGGCGAGGTGGTGGTGCCCCGGCTCGATCGGGTCGTGCAGCTCCTGCGGGCCGAGGCGGAAGCCCTGGTGGTCGACTACCACTCCGGGGACTACGCGTGCGTCGCGTTCGACGCCGAAGGCCGCTCGCTGGCGAACGTCGTCTCCCGCAACCCGGAGGAGGCCGCGCTGCGCGCCCTCCTCTTCGTCCAGTCCGAGAAGGCCGAGAACGTCCCGACCGCGTGAGCCGCCCGCTGGCCCCAGGGGAGCCCCGCCCGTACACTGGCGTCACGGCAACCGGCACCAACAGAGGGAGACGCTCGATGATGCGGCGCGAGGATCTCAACGGAACCTGGGCCATGCAGCGGGAGGCCGAGCTGCCCTCCGCGCGCCGGGACGAACGCACCGCCCAGGCGCTCGAGTACGGCCTCCCGTCGGCCGAGTCGATCCGCGACCGCAAGATCCCCCTCTTCAGCCGCGGCCGGGTCACCACCGGCCGCTTCATGGGCCAGCCCTTCCTCGAGGACATGCGCGAGCTCGGCGGCCAGGACGTGGCCTTCGTCGGCGTGCCGCTCGACTGCGGGACGACCTTCCGCGCGGGCACCCGCTTCGGTCCGGAGGCCATGCGCCGCATCTCGGCCCTGGGCGGCTCCTACAACCCCGCCCTCGGCGTCGACCTGCCCGAGTCGCTCACCATGGTCGACGTGGGTGACGTCAGCGTGATCCCGGCCAACATCGAGAAGAGCTTCGACCAGATCGACCGCGCCGTCCGCTACATCCACGAGCGGGGCGTCTTCCCGGTCGTGCTCGGGGGCGACCACTCGATCGGCTACCCGGACATCCGCGGCCTGGCGCCGCTGGTCGACGGCAACGTCGGCATCATCCACTTCGACCGCCACAGCGACCTCAGCGAGCAGTCCCTCGACGAGCGCATGCACGGCTCCCCCTTCTTCCACGCCACCAACATCCCGAACGCCCCGGCGACCAACCTGGTGCAGATCGGCATCGGGGGCTGGACCGGCTCGCGCGAGGGGATGCGCGTCGCCCGAGACCGGCGCGCCAGCGTGATCACGCTGGAGGACGTCGACCGGTACGGCATCGACCGCGTGGCCGAGTTCGCGCTGGAGATCGCCTGGAAGAACGCCAAGGCCGTCTTCCTCAGCTTCGACATCGACTCGGTCGACCCCGCCTTCGCCCCGGGCACCGGCACGCCGGAGCCGGGCGGCTTCCTGCCGCGCGAGGTGCTGCGCCTCATCCGGCTGATGGCGCACGAGGGGCTGGCCGGCATGGAGGTGGTCGAGGTCTCGCCGCCCTACGACGTGGCGGACATCACCGCGCTCCTGGGCGGGCGCGTGATCATGGACGTGCTGGCCTCCCTCGTCCTGGCCGGCAGGCTGGGACACATGCCGGCTGCCGACGAGGTCCCGGCACCCGCCGACGACGGCGACGGCGCGGGGAACTAGCGGCAGGGCAGTCGACGCCCATGCGAACGAGACGGGGGCGACCGTGAGCGTGACGTTTGATTTCTCCGGCCGGGCGGTGATCGTGACCGGCGCGGCGCGCGGCGTCGGCCGGGTGATCGTCGAGCGCTTCGCCGCGGCCGGCGCCGGCGTGCTGGCGGTCGACCGCGACGAGGCGGGGCTGGCGGAGACGGTCGGGCCGCTCGACCCAGCGCGGGTCGGCGCGCTGGTCGCCGACGTCAGCCTCGAGGAGGAGGCCGCGCGCATCGTTGCCGCGGCGGTCGGGCGCTACGGCCAGCTCGACGTCTGCGTCAACGACGCGGCGGTCGCGCCGCACGCGTCGCTACTCGACGAGCGCGTCGCGGTGTGGGACACGGTCCACGGCGTCAACGCGCGCGGCACGTTCCTGATGACGCGCGCCGCCGCGCGGGCGATGATCGCCGCCGGCCATGGCGGACGCATCGTGAACTTCTCGTCGGGAGCCGCCACGAAGGGCACGCTCGGCGCGGCGGCGTACGCCTCCAGCCGCGCGGCGACCGAGGCGTTCTCGCGGGTCGCCGCGATCGAGCTGGCGCCGCATGGGATCCTGGTAAACGTCGTCAGCCCGGGGCTGATCGACACCCAGCCGAAGCCGCTGCCGCCGGTCATGGCCGAGTCGCTGGCCCGGCGCATCCCGGCCCTGCCGCTGGCACGACCGGGGGAGCCGGACGAGGTGGTTTCGGTGGTCCTCTTCCTGGCCTCGGACGCCGCGAGCTACATCACCGGCGCGGTGGTCAGCGTCGACGGCGGCAGCGGCATCGGCTCCCGGCCGGCGGGCCCGGTCGTCGACGACGACCCGCGCTACGACTGGGTAACCGGCCGGACGCCCGGGAGTGATCGGGCCGGCTAACCGGGCCCTCCCTCATCGGATGTCCAGCCGCGTCCGCAGCAGCGTGGCGATCGTCACCGCCTCATGCCGCCAGAGCTGCCAGACCGCGCTCGACCACTGCCTGATCGCCTCCGCCAGCGCGTCGTCCCGGCTGGCGAGCACGTCCGCGACCGTCAGCGCCGCATGCTCCGTCGGCGCCCGGACGGCGGGCCACCCGCCATCCTGCCGCGCGAGCGCCACGTGCGTCCGCTGGACCTGACGCCCGGTGAAGCCGCGCTCGTTGACCAGGTAGAGGCCGACCAGGGCACAGGTGACGGTGATGGGCGTGACCGCCGGGCCAACGTGCTGCGCGGCGTAGGCATCCACTGCAAGCTGGTGCACGAAGCCCGGGTCCGCGAACTGGAGGGTGCGCGCGGTGAGCTCCAGGTCGCGCGCGTAGCACGCGGCCGACGCGTAGAAACGCTCGGCCGGCCCGCCGCCGGTTTCCGGCAGCACAAGCCCGCAGCCCGGGCAGGGCACGGATCCCGCGCTCATGATTCCGAACCTCCCGCTTCGCCTGCCCGGGGAGATCCGACTCCGCCCAGGCGCGTTATGGCGCGCCACCCGACCAGTGTGGAGTCTGATCGCGGGCGCGCAGCACCTCGTCGATCCGGTCGGCCGCGTCGTCCGGGCCGGGGAAGACGAGCAGTCGCTCCGGACCCAGCCGCTCCACGCGCAATCCGGCCTCGCGCAGGGCCCGCCAGAGCTCGTCCAGGCCGGCGGGGTCGTCCGGCTCGAGCAGCACGGCGCGGTGCAGGCGAACGCGCCGGTACTCGCGCGCCCACTCGGCGACGCGGTACGCGACGCTCTGCGGGAGCGGCACGCCGCCGTGCTGCTCGAGGAAGCCGGTCATGCGCTCGACACTCAGGCCCGTCCCCAGCCCGCGCGCCACGCTCTCGCGAGTCAGACGGTAGACGCTGACGCGGTCGAGCCGCTCGAGATCGGTGAAGGCGGTGAGCGCCCAGACGCGGCGGGGCGTCGGTCGCAGCAGCAGGACGCTGAAGTCGGGCTGGACCGCCAGGCCGTGCGCGCCCAGGGCCGCCTCCGGCGGCGGCTCGCGCCCCTCCGCGAGCAGCCAGCGGCCGTCCTCGCGCGGCCGCAGCACCGGCGCGCGCCGCCGGGCATGCGACAGGTCGACCAGCCCCAGCCAGACGCCCGCCGTGCTCAGGGTCGCCTCGGCGGCGAGGCGGACGACGACGCGGCGTCGCGCTTCCGGCGACTCATCGCCCGGCTCGTGGCTGGCGGCCGCGGTGTACTGGGTGCCGAGCGCGGTGGGCTCGGTCGCGGCGAAGCGGTCCGCCAGGGACTCGAGCGTGACCCACTCGCCGGGCGAGAGCGCGTCGAGCGCCGCGACGAGCCGCGTCCGGAAGCCGGGCCAGTCGGCGCCCCAGATCTGGAGGATCTCGCGCCCCGCCCCCTCCGTCCACTCGGCCGCCTGGCGCCAGAGGCCGACCAGCCTTCGCTGCTGCTCGGCGAACTCCAGCCGCGTCCACTCCCGCAGCGGCTCGACGGCGACGCCCCCCTGCCCCGGGGTCAGCAGTCCAAGCCCCGCGCCCAGGTAGGCCAGAAAGTCGACGTAGCCGCGCGGTGGGACGTCGCCGCCGCGTAGCCAGAGCCGCGGCGCCAGCCGGCGCAGCGACGGCGCGTCGTCGCCCCGCGGCGGGCGCCAGTTGGCGTCGGCCGCGGCCAGCCGCAGCAGCGTCAGCAGGTCCCAGGCGATGGCCACCGGGGGTACCCACTCGACCTCCTCGACCTCGCCGGCCGTCACGACGACCAGGTCCGGCGGCGGGGACGGCGGCCGGCGCCGGGGATGGCGCACGATCTCCGGGACGACGAAGCGGAGCTGGTGGTCGTGGTCGCGCGTGTACCCGCGCCAGAGGAGACCGCGCCCGCCGAGCGTCCGCACCGCCTGGCGGAACTCGGGTGCCGGCATCGCCAGCGCCTCGCGGGCCTCCGCCGGGTCCGCGACCCCGCCGCGCTCGACCAGCCAGGTCCACAGGCGAGCGGAGGTCGGGTCGAGGGCACGCACCTGATCGCGGACCACGTCGGGATCGCCAAGCCGCGGCGTCACGTACGCGACCAGGTCCGGGCGCAGCGCCACCGTCGGCACCACGCGGTAGCCAAGGTGCTCCGCGATCTCGGTCAGGTCGAGGTCGTCCAGCCGATCGACCAGCGCCGCCGCCGTGGCGTCGACCGGCAGCGCCTGTCGGCACTCCACGTCGGCCCGGTTCGAGAGGTACGCCAGTTCGCGTGGCACGAAGAAGCGGTCGGGCTCAGCCGCGCCGGTCTCGGGGTCACCTGGCTCCTGGTAGACGAAGCCGCCGCGGTAGAGCTCACGCAGGGCCGCGGTGGCAGCCTCGACCGTCACGGACCGGTGCGCCGCGATCTCCGCGGCAGCCAGCGGCTCTTCCTCCGCCACCAACACCCGCACCGCCGCGCGGTCCGGGGCGGGCAGCCGCTGCCAGACCACGGCAAAGGACCAGGGATCGGTCATCTCGCGGTAGAGGTGGCCCACGTCCTGGTGCAGGTCGCGGCCGCGCAGGTCGACCTCCCAGAAGCGGGCGATCGCACTCAGGCTCTGGGGCGAGCGGTCGAGGAGCCGACCGAGGAGGTTGCGCATCGGGCCTCCGGTGTCTGCCAGTGTTGCTCCCGTGCGCATTATAGCCGGGAGAAGATGTACGTACACTCCCCGTTGGTCCTGGAAGCCCTGGCGCAGCCCTCACCCCGGCTCGCGCGGGCTCGCGGTCCCGCCCGGAGTCGTGGGACAAGAGGGCTGGGGGTGAGGACTCCGGGGCGATCGGCGGCGACCGCCGAGAATCGAAACCTCACCGGCACGTTTGTCACGCGGTTCGCATCTCAACTGACACGCTGGCACAGGACTGCAACAGTCACCCCGGCTTGTTTCACAACTTCGAGAGTCAGCGCTCGCCACAATGCGACGTAAGCGAGGTTCATCGTCCGGCCGGACGGGCGCTTTTGGTCGCCCGTGACATGACAGCAGGAGGGACTGACATGCAGGTAAAGCCGAGGATGGCGACCGCCATTCCGGAATCCATCACGACCCCGGACACCGTGGAGACGCGGCTGGGCACCCTGCGGTTCTTCGACGGCCTGCCCGACGAGGCGACTGTCCAAACGGTCTACGACAACCTCGACTTCCAGCGCGGCGTGCAGGCCTTCCTCACTGCCCTGCCGGCGGCGTCGCTCTCTGCCATGCGCACCGGTTTTCGGACGATCGGCCCCGACAACCGGACGGTGCTCATCACCGAGTCGCTAATGGACTCGCACACGCTGTTGCTCACCGCCAACACCGAGACTATCTACAGCCTCGCCTGGCTCGACACGCACGATGGCCCACTGGTCATCGACGTCCCGCCGAAGGCGCTCGGCCTCATCGACGACTTCTGGCAGCGCTACGTCGGTGACGTGGGCAACGCCGGACCGGACCGGGGCCAGGGCGGCAAGTACCTGCTGCTCCCGCCGGACTACACCGGCGACGTGCCCGATGGCTACTACGTCCTGCGCTCCCGCACCTACGGGAACTGGCTGGGCGTTCGCGCCTTCATCGTGGACGGCGACGTGCGAGCGACGGCCGAGCATGTGAAGGATAGCCTCCGCATCTACCAACTGGCCGATGCATCCAACCCACCCGCGACGACCTTCGTCGACATCTCCGGCACGGCCTTCAATACGGTCTTCGCCAATGACGCGACCTTCTTCGATGAGGTCGTACCGGTCGTGCAGGAGGAGCCGCTGGAGGCCGTCGACCCCGAGACGCGCGGCCTGCTCGCCGCCATCGGCATCCAGAAGGGTCATCCCTTCGCCCCCGACGCGCGCATGCAGCAGATCCTTGGTGAGGCCGCGGCGGTCGGCAACGCCACCGCGCGTGCCCTCATCTTCAGCACCCGCGACCCGGACGCCTACCTCTACCGGGACAGCGCCTGGCAGATGGCTTTTCTCGGCAGCGACTACCAATTCTCGCCCGGTGGGGTGCTCTACCTCGATGCGCGGGCGCTGTTCTTCTACGTTGGCGTCGGGATCAGCCCGGCCATGGCCGTGAAGATGGTCAGCATCGGCTCCCAGTACGCCATCGCCTGCCGCGACACCGCCGGCCACTACCTCGACGGCGCCAAGTCCTACAGTCTCCACCTGCCCGGGCCGATCCCGGCCAAAGACTTCTGGTCGGTGATCGTCTACGACCCGCAGACCCGCTCGATGCTGCAGACCGACCAGCGTTTTCCGAGCCTCAGCAGCCAGAAGCCTGACGTCACCGTCAACGCGGACGGCTCGGTGGACGTCTACTTCGGTCCCGAGCCACCGCTGGGGCATGAGGCCAACTGGATCCAGACCATCCCGGGCAAGGGGTGGTGGGTCGGCCTGCGCCTCTACGGCCCGCTCGAGCCGTGGTTCGACCAGACCTGGCAGCCGGGGGAGATCGAACTGGCCCCGTGAGGGAGTCGGAGGAGGCTGGTTGGGGCCCCGTCCAGGGCGCTCCAACCGCCACTAGCACGATAAAGTGGGAGGAACTGACATGCAGGTAAAGCCGATGAAGCCCCGGATGGCCACGGAGATCCCGGCGTCCATCACGACCCCGGACACCGTGGAGACACGACTAGGCACCCTGCGGTTCTTCGACGGCCTGCCCGACGAGGCAACTGTCCAAACGGTCTACGACAACCTCGACTTCCAGCGCGGCGTCCAGGCCTTCCTCACTGCCCTGCCGGCGGCGTCGCTCCACGCCATGCGCACGGGCATTCGGAGCTTCGGTCCCGACAATCAGACCGTGCTTATCACCGAGTCGCTGATGGACCCGCGCACGCTGTTGCTCACTGCCAACACCGAGACGATCTACAACTTCGTCTGGCTCGACACGCACGACGGCCCGGTGGTCGTTGAAGTGCCGGCGCACGTGCTCGGCCTCATCGACGACTTCTGGCAGCACTACGTGGGCGACGTGGGCAACGCCGGCCCGGACCGGGGCCAGGGCGGCAAGTACCTGCTGCTCCCGCCGGACCACACCGGCGAGGTGCCCGATGGCTACTTCGCCCTGCGCTCCCGCAGCTACGGGAACATACTGGGCGTTCGCGCCTTCATCGTGGACAACGACGTGCACGCCGCGGCCGAGACTGTGAAGCATGGCTTGCGGATCTATCCGTTGGCCCAGGCGGCAAACCCACCGACGACGACCTTCGTCGACATCTCCGGTACCGCCTTCAACACGATCCACGCCAACGACGCGTCGTTCTTCGACGAGGTGGTGCCCGTGGTGCAGGAGGAACCGCTAGACGCGGTCGACCCCGAGACGCGGGGACTGCTCGCCGCCATCGGCATCCAGAAGGGTCATCCCTTCGCCCCCGACGCGCGCATGCAGCAGATCCTTGGTGAGGCCGCGGCGGTCGGCAACGCCACCGCGCGTGCCCTGGTCTTCAGCACCCGGAACCAGCACGCCTACTTCTACCCCGACAGCGCCTGGCAAATGGTGTGGATCGGCAATGACTACCAGTTCTCGCCCGACGAGGTGCTCAACCTCGACGCACGGGCGATGTTCTTCTATATGGGCGTCGGGATCAGCCCGGCGATGGCGGTGAAGATGGTCGGCCTCGGCTCCCAGTACGCCATGGCCTTCCACGATGCCGCCGGCCAGTACCTCGACGGCGCCAAGAGCTACCGGCTGCACCTGGCCGGACCGATCCCGGCCAAAGACTTCTGGTCGATCCTCCTCTACGACCCACAGACCCGCTCGATGCTGCAGACCGACCAGCGTTTTCCGAGCCTCAGCAGCCAGAAAACAGACATCGCCGTCAACCTGGACGGGTCCGTGGATGTCTACTTCGGTCCCGAGCCACCGCTGGGGCATGAGGCCAACTGGATCCAGACCATTCCGGGCAAGGGGTGGTTCGCCTGCCTGCGCCTTTACGGTCCGCTCGAGCCCTGGTTTGACCAGACGTGGCAGCCGGGTGAGATCGAACTGGTCCCGTGAGGGAGTCGGAGGAAACCGGCCGGGATCCCCGTCGGGTCGTCCCGGCCACCCCTGCCCATACCGAAGGAGGGCCTGCCGTGCAGGCGATGTCCACGATGGAGACCACTACCCCCGAGGCGATCACCGCCAGCAGGCAGGAGGCCTTCGAGCTCGGCGTCGAGGCCTTTCTGTACTTCTACCCGCTGGTGACGATGGATGTCACGCGGCGACAGATGACCAATCTGGAACCGGGCAAGAGACCCGGCTTTGCCCCGATGAATAACTTCTCGCACATCCGTGCGTTCCCCGATGCCGCCTTCAGGACGGTGGTGCGGCCCAATTTTGACACGCTGTACTCCTTCGCCTGGCTCGACCTGACGATTGAGCCCGTGATCGTCTCGGCACCGGACACGCACGGGCGCTACTACCTGCTGCAGATGCTCGACATGTGGACCGACACCTTCGCCGTTCCCGGCAAGCGCACCAGTGGGACCGGAGTCCAGCACTACGCCGTGATCGGGCCGGGCTGGGTGGGCCCACTGCCCCCGGGCGTGGAGAAGATCCAGGCCCCCACACCGTACGTCATGTTGGTCGGTCGCACTCAGACCAACGGCCCGGCAGACTACGACGCCGTGCACCGAATCCAGGACGGCTACACCCTGACGCCGCTCTCGCAGTGGGGCCTCGTGCCCCAGCGGGTCCCGTTCCGACCGGACCCGACGGTGGACATGCGGACCGAGCCGCTACAGCAGGTGAACGGGATGCCGGTCGCCGACTTCTTCGGCTACGCGGCCGAGCTGCTCAAGTTGCACGCGCCACACGTCACCGACTGGTCGATCCTGAGGCGAATGCGACGGATCGGCATCGAGGTCGGCCAGAGCTTTGCCTTCGACCAGCTCCCGCCCGCCGTGCGGGAAGCGCTCGCGGACGTCCCTGCCCAAACGCTCGCCAAGATGCGAGGCAAAGCCGCCACGCTGGGCGGCAACGTCAACGGATGGTCGATTTTGACCGACACCGTCGGTGTCTACGGCGACTCCTACCTGAAGCGGGCGTGCGTCGCGATGATCGGACTCGGTGCCAACCAGCCGGAGGACGCGATCTACCCGCTCAACGTCGCCGACGCGGACGGTGTTCCCCTCACTGGCGAGCACGATTACCTGCTCCACTTCGCCAAGGATGACCTGCCGCCGGTCGATGCCTTCTGGTCGGTGACGATCTATGACGCGGAAGGCTTCCAGGTTGCCAACCCGCTCGACCGCTTCGCCATCGGCGCCCGCGACGCCCTGAGCTACGGCGAGGACGGCTCGCTCGACCTGTACCTGCAGCGCGACTCGCCGGGAGCCCGCCTGGAGTCGAACTGGCTGCCGGCACCGCAGGGGCCGCTCGGCGTGACGATGCGCCTCTACGCGCCGAAAGCGGCTGCACTGGACGGCACCTGGAGGCCACCAGCCATCAGACGCGCGCGGTGAGGACGCTACCGGCGGATGGTCCTGAACCGACGCCGGTACGGCCTTCAGTCACGCCGCCCATAGCGCGGCGCAGAGGAGCAAGCGGTGAAGGCGGATCCGAGCGAGCGCATGGCGACCGTCGAGACGTCGAGGGACGGGTCTGCCGTCCCTCATCCGGACACGAACACCCGGCTCGCCTGGCTCCGCACCCAGTTGGCCGTGGAGCGCACCCTGATGGCCTGGAACCGGACCTCCCTCTCGCTGATCGGCTTCGGCTTCACGATCTATGAGTTCCTCAAGAAGGTTCAGGAGGCCACCGCCGGGTCGAGCGCCCTGCGACCGGAGTCCCCTCGGAACTTCGGCCTGGCCTTCCTGGTCATCGGCACGCTCGGAACGCTCATCGCGCTCTACCAGCACCACCTGTACGCGCGATACCTCTCCGGGCCGGAACTGGAGGACGTCGCGATCCGGGAAGGGATGCCGCGGTCGTCGCTGCCGCTGGCGATCACGGTGTTCCTGTCCGTCGTTGGGATCGTGACGATCACCTGGATCCTGCTGGGTGGCTGAGTCACCGGGAAGACGGAGCCGAGTCACGCAGGAAAGGAGTGAGCGCGGGTGTCCACACAACCCATCCACTTTGTCGCGATCGCCTACGACGACGAGTTCAAGGCCGACGAGGCGCGGATCATCGTGAAACGCGCGCACCATGAGGGGATCATCGACGTCCTGGAGACCGCGGTGGTCGTGCACGGACGCGACGGCAAGAAGTTGCTCACCCAGGACGTGGACCTCGAGGGCAAGCGTCGGACGCAAGGTCACTGGTTGGGCATCGCCGCCGCGGCGGCGACCGGCGTCCTGCCGCTGATCTTTGTCGGCACGGCCGCCGGGGCAGTCATCGGACGTCTGACCGATCTGGGGATCCGGACCGACGACCTCAAGGAGGTCGGGAGACTGCTGACGCCGGGCACCTCGGCGCTGTTCGTCCTGGCGCACCAGGCGGTGCGGCGGGGAGCCATGGCCAGGCGGCTGCAGCCCCTTGGCGGCCACGTGGTCGAATCGACCCTGTCGCAGGCCACCGCCGATGAACTCGAGCAACTGCTGCAGTCGGGCGCTGAGTCGGCGGCGAGCGCGATGCGCGCGTCGTAACGGGCTACGGTCGGCACGACGCCACCGGAATCCCGGTTAGCCGGCTTCCGGCGGCACGAATCAGGGAGGGACTGGCATGCAGGTGAAGCCCAGGATGGCGACCGCCATTCCGGAATCAATCACGACCCCAGACACCGTCGACACGCGGCTGGGCACGCTCCGGTTCTTCGACGGCCTGCCCGACGCGGCGACCGTGCAGGCGGTCTACGACAACCTCGACTTTCAGCGCGGCGTGCAGGCGTTCCTGGTCGCCATGCCTGCCGCACCGCACCACTCGCTACGGGCGGGCTTTCGCACGTTCGGCCCCGACAACCAGACCCTGCTCATCACCGAGTCGCTGCTGGATTCTCACACGCTGCTTCACGGAGGCAACACCGAGAGTATCTACAACTTCGGTTGGCTTGACACGCACGACGGCCCCCTGGTCATCGAGATGCCGCCACACGTGTTGGGCCTCATCAACGACTTCTGGGGCCACTACGTCGGCGATCTCGGCAACGCCGGCCCGGACCGGGGCCAGGGCGGCAAGTACCTGCTGATCCCCCCGGACTATACCGGCGACGTCCCGGATGGCTACTACGTCCTGCGCTCGCGCACCTACGGGAACTTGCTGCTCTTCCGCGGCTTCATCGTCGATGGCGACCTGCGGCCCGCGGTGGAGAACACGAAAGCCCACTTCCGCGCCTATCCGCTGGCCCGGGCGGAGAACCCACCGGCGGTGACCTTCGTCAACATCTCCGGCGCGGCGTTCAATGTGATTCACCCCAGCGATGCCACCTTCTACGACGCGATCGCAGAGGTGGTCCAGGAGGAGCCGCTGGAGGCCGTGGATCCCGAGACCCGTGGCCTGCTCGCGTCCATCGGCATCCAGAAGGGCAAGCCCTTCGCCCCCGACACTCGCTGGCGGCAGATCCTGGCGGAGGCCGCGGCGGTCGGCAACGCCACCGCGCGTGCCCTGGCCTTCAGCACCCGGGACCCGGAGGCCTGCTTCTATCCTGACAGCGCCTGGCAGACGGCCTGGATCGGCGACTACCGGTTCTCGCCCGGCGGCGTGCTGAACCTCGACGCGCGGACTTTCCTGTTCTACATCGGCTGGGGAATCAGCCCCTCGATGACGCTGCAGACGGTCGGCGTCGGCTCGCAGTACGCCTTCGCCGTTCGCGACGCCGACGGCCACTACCTCGACGGCGACAAGCGCTACCAACTCCACCTGCCCGGACCGATCCCGGCCAAGGACTTCTGGTCGATCCTCGTCTACGATCCCCAGACCCGCTCGATGCTGCAGACCGACCAGCCTTTCCCCAGCCTCAGCAGCCAGAAAACAGACATCGCCGTCAACCTGGACGGGTCCGTGGATGTCTGGTTCGGGCCGGAGCCGCCCGCGGGCCACGAGGCGAACTGGATCCAGACGATTCCCGGCAAGGGGTGGTACGTTGGCTTGCGGCTCTATGGTCCGCTCGAGCCGTGGTTCGACAAGTCCTGGCGACCCGGCGAGATCGAACGGGTCCCGTAGGATGGTCTGACGGGACTTCGGTGCGTAGGATAGCGGGACGGGGCCGACCGAGCCCCGTCCCACGTCCATGGTCGATGACGCCTCTCACGCGCCGGCCGCCCTACGCGGACCCACCCATCGGCAGGCTGGCGCCCTCCAGCGTCAGCAGCCGAAACTTGATCTCCAGCCCGCCCGTGTAGCCCCCGATAGCGCCGTTGCTGCGCACGATGCGGTGGCAGGGCACCACGATCGGGACCGGGTTGTCGCCCAGCGCGTTGCCGACCGCCCGCGTCGCGCCCGGCTTGCCGATCGCCCGGGCGATGTCGCGGTAGCTCGCCAGCCGGCCGAAGGGGATGCGCGCCGTCGCCTCGAGCACGCGCCGGGCGAAGGCCGACACCGTCGAGAGGTCGACCGGAAGGTCGAACGCGCGACGCCGGCCGGCAAAGTACTCGTCGAGTTCCTCGGCGTACGGCCGCACCGCGGCGGGGTCGCGCGCGGGCTCCAGTCCCGCCTGCTCAGCCCATTCGACGGTCTCCTCCTCGCTGCCGCCGTAGGAGATGCGGCAGAGGCCGCGCTCGGAGACCACCACCCAGAGCGGACCCACCGGCGAGTCCAGCCGATCGTAGGCCGCGCGGGCGGGCAGCGACGCCAGCAGGCGTTCGCGCAGCCCCGGCAGCGCGGCTACCGTCTGGTCCCGCAGCGACGACGAGCCGGCCAGCGTGTCCAGCGTGTCGGACAGCGCGCAGCAGGTCTCGATCTCCTCGGCACACTCCGGGCAGGTCGCCGTATGCCGCGCGATCTCCTCCTGCTCGAGCGGCGTGAGGTCCCCGACGACCAGCGCCGGCACCCGCTCGATGACCTCGTCGCAGCTCAGGTCCCTCATATCCCCACCTCATTGAGCTCGGCCGAGAACTCCGCCCGGAGTTTGCGTACGGCCTGGTAAACGTTGGCGCGGGCGGCCTCCTCGGTGCTGCCCGTTGACGCGGCGATGTCGGCATAGCTGAGACCGAGGAAGCGCCGCTGTGTGAACGCCACCCGCTGCTTGAGCGGCAGCGTACCGATCGCCGCCTCCACCCGGCCGAGCAGCTCGCGGCGTCCCAGGTCTCCGGCATGGTCCTCGTCGACGCTGGTCGGGCCCAGGCTCGCCAGCGCGCCGCTGACCCGCTCGCCGTTGCGACGGTGCCGGATGGCGTTGAGGGCCAGGTTGGTGGCGATGCGGTACAGCCAGGCCCGATAGTTCGGCGTCCCCTCCAGGTCACCATAGGCGCGGTAGGCGCGCAGAAAGACGTCCTGACACAGGTCCTGCGCCTCCCCGTCGTCGCGTACCATGCGCAGCAGGTAGGCGTAGATCTCGCCCTGGTGGCGGTCGATCAACTCCTCGAAGGTCACGGTCTCGATCACGCGCCCGCCCTTTCCGCCGGGACCAGTCGCTTCTGGAGATGAGACACGCCAGCGACCGCGCCGTGAAACCGGTAGGGCAATTATCCTCCGCCGGCCGCCTGTCGATCGAGCCGTGCCAGGCCCTCCTCGAGCAGATCGTCCCGGCCAAGCTGACGGCCTGCGAGCACGGCGTGGAGCGGCGTCGCTGCCCGGCAGAACGCCCACCGTGCCCAGAACGAGGCTCCTCCCGACTCGCCCGAGGCGGCCTGGACCCGACGGGCCAGCGCCTCCGGGAGCCCGGCGTAGTCGAGCGCGGGGTCGGCGACCATGGCATCCGTGAAGTCGATCACCCCGCCGACCCGGCCCGACTCCGGGTCGACCAGCACGTGCTCGAGCGCCAGATCGCCGTGCACGAGCACCGGCGTGAAGTCGAGCAGCCGGCGGTCGGCCAGGCGCGCCCGCCAGGCGCCATCGAGCCGCGCCGCGCGCTCGTCTCCCAGCCGCACCGCGACGACGGGCAGCGCCCGCTCCCAGAGCGCGGCCGTCCGCTCGACCCATCGCTCGGGTGTGAAGGCGGGGACGCCGAGCGCCGCCGCGCGGTCGGCCGGGAACCGGTGCAACGCCGCCAGGAACCGGCCGAGGTCGTCCGCCACCCGCCCTATCGCCGGGTCGTCCAGTGCGACCGCGTCCAGCGGGACGCCGCGCAGCAGCGGGTAGCCGGCGAAGGTCCAGGGGAAGTCGAGCGCTCCCGGGGCGACGTGGTCCGGGCGCGGCACCGGGAGCGGCAGCGCCGGTCCCAACTCCGCGAGCAGGGCGACCTCGACGCGCAACCGCGCCGCGACCTCGGCCCGCCGCGGGAAGCGGAAGACCAACCGGTCGCCCACCGTGAACGCCGTGCCGTCCCAGCCGGCGCCCAAGGGCGCGACCCGGCCGACGTCGATCCCGGGAAAGGCCACGGCGACCAGCGCCCGGCACCGCTCGACCGTCGTCACCGCGTCGACCACATGCACGCGCGCCTCGCTCCCGTCCGATCTGACTGATCCAGCCGATGCTACACCCCGGCGTGCATGCCGTCCGGACGGTCTGGCCCAGCGGGCACTACCGGTCTAAGATGGGCCGGCGAATCCCGCCGGTTCGACCGGCGGGCGGGGTGGGGCTTGGAGGCGCGACGTGACCGGGACCGGGCCAGACCAGCGGATCGACGGGCTCTACGGTATCGGCCAGCTCCTCGCCGACCGCAACGGCGACGGTTTCGTCGATGACCTGCGGACGCGCATCGTGCTGGATGGGGAGCCCGACGCGGAGCTGTGGGCAGCCCTGCTCGACCTCGCCGCCCGACTCGGCGTCGAGACGGCCGGGCTCTCCCTGCCGCTCGTCGACGATGACCCGAGCCCGGACACGCTCCCGATCGTCGTCCGCCCCGGCGACGCCGAACGGCCCGAGTACCGTGCCGACGGCTGGCACGGACGCGCCGCGGTCGTGATCGAGGGCGCCGCCGCGGCGCTGGCCATGGCGCGCGGGGGCAGCGGCACCCCGGGGCAGGGTCCATCCCGGCCCGCGCCGCCCGAACGGCTCGACCTGGCCGGCCTCTTCGAGACCGACGGCCTGCTCGTCGACGCCGACGGCGACGGCGCGCCGGACGGGACCCGCCTCTGCGTGCTGATCCCGGCCGACCTCCCGCCCGCGGTCGGCCGGGCGCTGGTCGACCTCGCGGCCCGGCTCGGCATGGAGAGCGGAGGTGTCGACCTGCCGATCGCCACGACCGGCACGCCGCCCGCAGGTACCGTCCCGCTCCGGCTCGACGTCCGGTCCGGGGACTCGGCGCGCCTCTCGGTTCGGGAGCAGCCGGGAGGGGCGGCGCTCGAGGCCGCGGGTGACCCCGGTGCCCTGGCGAGCCTGCTCGGCCTGCTGGCCCGAGAGTGGCCGGCGCTGCCGGGCGGTCCCGACGCGTCCGAGTCCGTGGCCTGGTTGCGGCGGACGCTGGCCGGCTGGACGCCCGAGGGGCGCGCCGCCGCGCTGCGGGCCGACCTGGAGGCGGTGCCCGCGGTGCCCGACGGCGGCGCGGTTCGCCTGCTCGACGATGACCCGGACGAGCGGGCTGGCCTCGCCGTGCTGGTCGAGGAGATCCTCGGCACGGGAGTGGACGTGCTGGGGCCCGGCGCCACCGGCGTCGTCTTCCGACAGGAGTGGTCCGCGCGCTGGGAAGGTGACCGCGCCCTCGACGCGCTGCGCGAGCAGGTGCTCCCCGCCCTCGATCCGCGCCGGCCGCTCGAGCTCACCCTGCTGGTCTCCGAGCCGCCGGAGCAGCGCCGCCGCCTCGACCGCGCCGTCCGGCAGACCCTCGCGCACGCTGGATTTGCGGCCGATGGCGTCCGGGTCCACGTGCTCGACGCCTTCAAGGCCGGGCTCGGCTGGCTGCGCGAGGTCGTGCTGCCCGAGTGGCTGGGCCTGGTCGGCATCGACCGCGTCGTTCTCCACTTCCTTCCCCTCGTGCCCGAGCCCGGCCTGCACGCGCTCGACATGCGCATCCGCTGGCTTCAGGAACTCTTCCCGGGCGACGAGGTCATGGCCGCCGCGCTCGGCCTGCCCCTCGACCGGTTCAGCCTCGAGGAGTGGGACGGCCCGGCCACCTACGCCGCCGAGGCGCTTGACGCCGGGGGCCGGAGCCTGGCCCGCGCGGAGTTCTCGCCGCTCTGGTACACCCGCCCCTACGTCGGCCCATACCCCGACGCCGGCACCGTGCACGTCTCGACCGGCGGCATCCTGGCGCGGCAGGGGAATACCACGGTCGAGGTGGCGGTCCCGACCGACCTCGACGTGTTCTGGGACTACTACCAGGGCGAGGTCCTGCCCAGGCTGCGGACCTACATCGTCGAGCAGGCCGACGGCCGGCCGGCCGCGGCCGACCAGCCCTTCTTCGACGAGCTGCGGGTCGAGGTCTCGGTCAGCGAGTCGGACGAGCCCTACGGCCTGCGGGAAGAGCGCCACTCGGCCGCCGAGGCGCTGCACGAGGACATCTACTTCAACACGCTCGACTTCGTCGAGGTGCTCGGCCAGCGCCTCAGCGGCGAGCGCCTGGTGGCGCCCGGCCCGGTCGTCCCGGTCGTCCACGTCCGGCCGGGGCTGGCGCCCGCGGCGCGGGTGTCGCTGCGCGCCCGGGCACGTGCGGTCGGGCGCCTCGAACTCGGCGGGCTGAGCCGGCCGATCGGCACGGTCGCCCGCGACCTGCCGCCGGCTGCCGGCATCACCGCGGTCGCCGGTGACGAGGGCTGGCTGGAGCTGACCGTCTCGCTGCCCGAGGCGGATGCCCATACCCGCCACGTGCTGGCCGCGCTCGGCACGGTCGCGCCGCCCGAGGAGGGCCGCCCCGCGCTCGCCGTCCAGGCCGGTGCCGAGCAGGTCATGGTCGCCGCACCGCTGCCCGACGCCCTCCCGGAGGTCGAGCCCGCGCCGCTGCCGACGCCGAGCGACACCATCCTGACCGAGGAGAACCTGCTGTCGCAGCTGGCCCGCCTCACGGATCGGCCGGAGGTGACGGTCCGGCTGGCGGAGCGCTCGTACCAGGGCCGGCCGATCCCGGCGGTGGAGGTCGTGGCGCCGATGGCTGCCGCCGTCTGGTCGCCGCGCAAGCTGGCGCTGCAGAAACCAACGTTCCTCGTGGTCGGCCGCCACCACGCCAACGAGGTCGCCAGCACCACCGCGGCCCTCTGGCTGGTCGAGCGCCTGGTCGACGACCCGTTCTGGCGACCGCTGCTCGACCGGGTCAACGTCGCGCTCCTGCCCTACGAGAACGCCGACGGCGCGGCGCTGCACGCCTGGCTGCAGCACGAGCATCCGATCTGGAAACACCACCCGGCCCGCTACAACGCCGTCGGCTTCGAGTTCGGCGAGGACCAGCACAACCCCGACTCACCCTACGGCGAGGCCCGCGCGCGCGCGGCGCTCTGGCGCCGCTGGCTGCCGGACGTCGTCGTCGACAACCACGGCGTCCCCTCCCACGAGTGGGCGCAGGTCTTTGCCGGCTTCGGCTCGCCTCCCCGCTTCGGCGTCAGCTACTGGCAGCTACAGGCGCTCATCTACGGCATCCTCCACTACCTCGACGACCCGGCATACCCCGCGCATCGCGACGCCGCGCTGGCGCTGCGCGAGGCGGTGGCCCGCGCCGTCGCGGAAGATCCGGAGCTGCTCGCGCTCAACCGCACCTACTACGAGCGTTATGTCACCTGGGGACATCGCTGGGTGCCGGAGCGCTTCCCGGCCGGCCGCCACGGTGAGATGGTCTGGCACTTCGGACCGGTCGCGGCCGACGCACCGCGGCTGCGGCGCGCCTTCACCGCGCGGGCGCCGCAACTGACCGTCGTCTCCTGGGTCACCGAGGTGGGGGACGAGACGGCACATGACGGTCAACTCGAGCGCACGGCCCGCGCGCACCTCGTGGCCAACCGTGCCACGCTCGATCTGCTGGCGGCGGCCGCGACGCCCGTCGAGCGGCGCTTCCTGGGTACGCCGGACGGGGTCCGCGTCACCGTCGCCCGCGCCCGTCCGATCCGGCTCACGGCCCCGGCCGAGGCGTAGCCGTCACCTGCCCGGTGGTAGCCTATGGCGGTGGGATGGCCGGTCCCCCGACGCGGCCGAACCGGACTGGCAGGACCGAGGAGAGCATGGCCCGCGCGACCACCCTGACCCGGCGGGAGTTCTTCCACGACGTCGTCATCCAGACGCGCCAGGCCCTGCCCGAGGAGCTACGCGACTTCCAGTCATCGGTCACGATGAACCTGGTCAAGCTCCACTACGGCTACCCGCGCCTCCACTACGAGGTGTGGGCCAACGCGCGCGACAACCACATCGAGGTGGGGCTCCACTTCGAGGACGGCCCCGAGAGCACCGACCGCCTGCTCGCCTTCTTCGACGGCCACATCGTCGAGATCAAGCACGAGGTGGGGCCCGAACTGGACCTGGAGCGCTGGACCCAGTCCTGGGGACACCTCTACCAGATCCTCCCCTACCAGCCCCTCACCGAGGCGCTGGCGCGGGACGTCGCGGCCAGGCTCGGCCGCATGATCGCCGTCCTCCAGCCCCTCCTCACCGAGGCGGACGCCCGGGCGCGGCTGGGCGCCGGGACCGACGGGGCGGACGCGCCGCGCCTGGCGACGCGCGGGCGTCGCGGCTGGCGCCGCCGCTGACCGCTGCGGGCGCGGGACGGCACGGGTGAACGGCAGCATGGACGAGGAGGGCAACGTGGGCGGGACGGTCGTGGGGGTCAGCCGCAGCAGCACCCATTCCCTGGTCAAGCACGCGCATGGCGAGATCCGGCTGGTGGCCGGGCTCGGCGTCGACGGGGACGCCCACGCCGGCACCACCGTACAGCACCGCTCGCGCATCGCCCGCGACCCCACGCAACCCAACCGGCGACAGGTCCACCTCATCCACGCCGAGCTCATCGACGAGCTGCGCGGCCGCGGGTTCGACGTCGAGCCGGGCCGGATGGGCGAGAATGTCACCACGCGCGGCGTCGACCTGCTTGGGCTGCCGGAAGGGACGCGTCTCCGCCTCGGCGACGAGGCTGTGGTCGAGGTGACCGGCCTGCGCAACCCCTGCGCACAGCTCGAGGAGATCCAGCGCGGGCTGATGGCCGCCGTGCTCGACCGCGACGCCGACGGCCGGCTGATCCGCAAGGCCGGCGTGATGGCGGTGGTCGTCAGCGGGGGCGAGGTTCGCCCCGGCGACCCGGTCGCGGTCGAGCTACCGCCAGCGCCCCACCGCCCGCTCGAGCCCGTCTGAGACGGAGTACCGCCGCTACGCGCCCGACTGGCGCGCGTAGTTGCGCCGGACCATGGCGTGCGCCGGGCGCAGGCCGAAGCGGGCGTAGAACGGCTCGAGCTCCGGGTCGCAGACCAGGTCGACCATGTAGAGGTCCGCGAGCCGGTCCAGCATTCGCCGTACCAGTTCGCCGCCGATACCGCGGCCGCGATAGGCGGGCAGCACCTCGAGGAGCGGCAGGTAGGCGCTGAGGACGCCGTCGCCGACCGCCGTGACGAAGCCCACCACCTGCTTGGATTCGTCGTCGACCGCGAGCACGACGTGGTCGCTGCCGCGCAGCAGGCGCAGGTGCGTCTCCGGCGTCGGCGGGTTCGGCCAGGGCGGGTCCGCGAAGAACCCCCGTAGCTGGCTCGCCTCGATCCCCGCGACCGACTCCCGGTACACGATCATCGCCCCTCCTCGCCGTCGTCATGTCCGATCCCCGGTACACGATCATCCGCGTCAGCGCAGCGCCGGCAACCTGCCGAAGCCCGGCAAACATCTTCGCGCGGAATTCCGACGCAGGGTATTGACGCGGAGGCACGGAAGTGTTACTGTACGTTCACGGTCCCGAGGAGTTGTTCGACGGACCGACGCACCGCCACCGAGGTTCCGACCGGAGTGGCTGGGTCCCGACCAGACCGGGCAACCGGCGAGGGCGTTCGTGACGGCAGGTAACTGCCGCCTCGGTCATCGGCACAGATCAGGACGAGACGCGGCCCTCGGGCACACGCCTCGCCGAGATCCGAGGCCGGTGGGGCAGCGTCGGATCGCCAAGGCTCGTCGGGGCCGTCCTCATTGTCCCCGCGGCGCATCACGCTGCCCCACCGCCCGGCGCACGACCCTCAACCCAGCAGCGGGATCGTGCTGAACTGCTGGCCGAGCACCGCCTTCGAGTCCGCCTGCATCCACTCCTCCAGCACCGACGCGTAGACGCTGCGGAAGTCCACGGCGAACTTCAGGTTGCCGAAGTCGAGGTTCGTCAGGTCCGGCGGCTGGCCGTAGAAGCCTCCCTTGACCGCCTTGCCGATCACGAACATCGGCGCGGCCGTGCCGTGGTCGGTGCCCAGGCTGGCGTTCTCCTGGACGCGCCGGCCGAACTCGGACCAGGTGATCATCAGGGTGTCCTGCGCCTTCCCCTGGGCGTCGAGGTCGCTGTAGAAGGCCGAGATCGACGTGGAGAGGGTGGCCAGCAACTGGTCGTGGTGCTGTGCCTGGGCCGCGTGGGTGTCGAACCCGCCGAGCATGATGTAGCCGATGCGCATCCCATGCCCGCCCGCGATCATGGCCGCGAAGACCTTGAGCCCGTCGGCCAGCGGCCCGGTCGGGTAGGTTACCTTCGGCTGGTAGCCGCCGACGATCTGCTGCAAGGCGGTGGTCGTGATCGCCGCACTGTCGGAGGTCGCCTCGAGCAGCGCCGCGTAGGGAGCCGGCGCCTGGTAGGTGCTGTAGAGCTTCTTCAGCGTGTCCTCGCGCGCGCTCGCGAGCTTCGGGTAGCGCGGGTCGAACATGAGCTTGTAGTTCGACGGGCTGTCGACCACCGGCGGCGGGGTCGGCGGGCAGCAGAGGGTCGGCGGCAGCGTTGCTCCGAGCGCCAGCGCCCCCAGCGGATGCCCCTGGCTGTCGACCATCCCCTCGACCAGGTGGGAGAGCCAGCCATCGGTCGTCTGCAGGGTCGGGTCCGCCGTCTGCCAGATGTCCATCGCCTGGAAGTGGGACAGGTTGGGATGGTCGTAGCCCACGCTCTCGACGATGGCGACGTGCCCGGCGTCCCAGATTGGCTTGAGCTCCTTGAGCGCCGGGTTGAGCCCCAGGCGCCCGTCGAGCGGGACGACGTCCTGCGCCTTGATGCCCAGGTTGGGGCGCGCGGTGTAGTAGGCGCCGTCCTGGTAGGGCACCACGGTGTTCAGGCCGTCGTTGCCGCCCGCCAGCTGGATGATGATCAGCGTCCGGCCCGCGTCGGGTCCGGAGGAGACGGTCGGGCTGCCATCGGCCTGGGCGACGGCGAGCGCCCGAGCGAACAGGTTCGGCATGTAGATGCCGCCGGCCAGCGAGACGATGGAGCCGCGCAGGAGATCGCGCCGGGTGACCATGGGTATCCCCTCCTTCGAGCCTACGGGCATCAGTTCAGGTGGTATTCCGGCAGGGCCAGCATCAGGTAGATCAGCGAGCGCCCGTTCTGGTCGAACCAGGCCGGGAAGCTGGCGCTGTAGGTGGTGGATGAGCCGGCGTAGTCGTAGAGGAGCTGCCGCTGGCTGTCGGCCACGTTGTCGTCGAGCAGCTGCGCCGCCAGCCGGTCGACGAAGTCGCGCGGCGTGGCCGGCGGCTGCCCGTTGAAGACCGTCTGGGGAGCAAGTGGCACCGGCTTTCGGGACGCGGTGACGTAGTTCCCGAGGTTCAGCCGGGTCAGCCAGGTGCCGCTGTTGAGCCAGGAGGTGCCGCCGGGCCAGCCGGCCACGTTGGGCGGGTTGAAGAGCTCCTGTCCCATGCGCGTCTGGGCATAGGGCACGTACGGCCCCTCCGCCTTGACCCCGAGCCCGCGCAGCATGCCGGCCGAGTACTCGGCCGGGCTCTTGATGCTCGCGCGGTAGGCCGCGTTCGCCCGGAACTCGGGCAGCAGGAAGATGGCGCGCACCGCCTCCTTGATCGAGTAGTTGTTCTGCTTGAGCACCCCGGCGATGGTGTCGACCGTCGGCTGCGACGGGGTCGGGGTGAGGAAGAAGACCAGCAGCTTGTGCGCCAGGAACTGGGGGGTCGCCTGCTGCTGCAGGATGATGTCGATGATGTCGTCCGGCCCGAAGTTCCCGGTCTGCCCGAGAAAGTTCTTGATGCCGTTGTCGTGCTGGGCGGGCAGGAAGGCGGAGATGGTGCCGACGCCGTCCTTGTTCTGGCGCCGCAGGACGAGGCCGGTGAAGGCCCGCGCGCTCTCGCGCACGTCGGTCTCGGAGTAGTGCCCGGGCCCCATCGTGAAGAGCTCCATCAGCTCGCGCGCGTAGTTCTCGTTCGCGTGCCCCTTCTTGTTGGTGGCGGTGTCGAGCCAGAGCATCATCGCCGGATCGCGGGTGATCCCCTTGAGGATCGTGCCGTAGTCGGACAGGGCGTTGGCGCGCAGGAACTGGTTCTGGACCAGCAGCTCGGCCGGACGCGCCTTGGTCAGCGCCGAGGTGAGCAGCCCGTGCCAGAAGAGGGTCATCTTCTCTTCGAGCGGCCGGGCCGTCTCGACCATGCGCACGGTCCACCAGCGCATAATGTCGACGGCCTTGGTGGGGTCGAGCTTGAGCGAGGTCAGGCGCGCCTCGAGCGCGTCGTTGGGGATCGCCTGGTAGTTGACCAGACGGTCGACGGCGGCGTCCCAGCCGAGCTGCTCCCACTGGCCGAGCTCGCCGGGAGCCAGGCCGAAGCCGGCCCGGCGTAGCAGGTGGCCGTAGAGGGCCTGGTCGCTGAGCGGGGCCGAGCGGGCGGGAGACTCGAAGTGGTAGGCGGCCAGGGCGGCGCCGAGCCCGGCGGCGGCGACGCCGGCGACCATGGCGCGCCGGTTGAGGCGCTGATGGAGGAAGTCCGCGGTCATCACCACACTCCCGGATCGGCGCGGCCGGTCCGATCGGCCGGGCGCGTGCCAGCGTGCCATCGCGTCGGGTGTCATGTCTCGGGGATCCCGGCGGCGCGCGGCGTCACCGTCCCGTGCCGTCGCCATCAGCATAGGGAGAATTTGTAAACGCGTTGTAACACGAACCGGGCGAGATTGGCGGGAGGGCATGAGTACTCATCCTCGCTCTGGCGCGGAGCCGTCGACGTGGCATCCCGAGGCGTGCGCGGCGAACTGTGCTACCGCGGCGGCGCGACCGCACCCCCTTGCGGTGCCGGGCAGATACGGACCTGGGACGCCGGCGAGCCGTCACGTGACGACTTCGATACGCTTGAGGGGCTACCGTCGTGATCAGGAGCGATGTGGACGCATCGCTCCGGCACCACAAGGAGGAGAAGCACGTGAACGCGAGGCCGGGGCTCACCCCGCGCGGTCAGTACCCCCTGCCACCAGACGTCGTCAGGACGGTCCGCCGGGGACTGGTCACCGTCTCGCTCGTGGCACTGGGGACGCTGGCGATCAGCACACTGACCGGCATCGGGCTCGTCTTCGGCGCCTTCGTCTGGATCATCTACCTCGGCCTCTGGCTCGCCTTCGCGGCGACGCTGCTGCGCGGGCCGCGGACGCTCGACCGCGTCTGGCGGCTGTCACGCGCACTGCCGATCGCCCTGCAGGCGCTGACCTGGGTCCTCTTCCTGCCGCTCATGCTGGGGCTCTGGGTCTGGGCGCGCGCCTGGCCCGTCGCGGTGCGCGTGGTCCCGATCGCCGCGCTGGCCGCCTGGACGGTCTTCGTCCTGCGGCCGTAGCGAGCTGGACTCGCGTGCACTACCGCGCGGCTGTCCGCCCCGTGGCGCCGCGACGAACCCGCCCCGTACCAGGCGGGTTCGCCTACTCGATCGGCGCCACGACACACGCGTCAGACCGCCGGGATCACGCGGCGCGCCAGCAGCTCCAGCGTCTCGTCGTCCGACCCCATCGTGCTCAGGATGACGTAGCGGAAGCCGAGCGCGACGCACTCCTGTAGCCGGACCACGGCCTGCTCGGGCGTGCCGAGGAGCGTCGTCCCCTCCGCCGTCGCCAGCACGACCGGCGGGATGGCCGCCACCTTCGCCGCGAGCCGGGCCGCGTCCTCCGAGAGGACCACCGGGCCGATCACGGTCGAGCGCGGCACCGCTCCCGGCGGCCGGCGCACGTCCCGCAGGTGGCCGCCGAGCACGTCGAACTTGCGGGCGACGTCCGCCGCCGTGTAGGCGCCGCCCGCCCACCCCCGCCGCGCCCATGTTGGACATGTCCCCGTGCTCGGCGACCAGCCGCAGCGTCGTCCGCTGACCCCCACCCGCGATCAGCAGCGGCACACGGGGACGCTGCACCGGCCCGCCGCGCAACGCCGCACCCTCCGCGCGGAACTGCTGCCCCTCGACCGTCACCGTTTCCCCGGCCAGCAGCGGTCGGACGATCCGCAGCGCCTCGGCGAGTGCCCGCGCCCGCTCCCGGGCCGGCGGGAAGCGCAGTCCCAGCCAGGCGAACT